>NZ_CAJHGI010000003.1:0-547049 GCF_904886855.1 Acinetobacter sp. 'aerobic (ED)' | reverse complement strand
CCCGCTCGACTTGCATGTGTTAAGCCTGCCGCCAGCGTTCAATCTGAGCCATGATCAAACTCTTCAGTTTAAAATCATTAGTAGCTTATGGCTACAAATCTTGGCTCATCAATTACTGACTTAATATTTGCTCAAATAAACTTCGAGAAATTTAAACCAATTAATCAATGAAATATTTTCGATCGATCAACCAGTAAAAATCCACACAAGTTGTTCTTCTATTCTCTTAATGATCTTCTCGATGATTCGTCATCATCAAGCTAGGTCGGCTATATTACTCTCAATTTCTTAAAAGTCAACAGGTAATTTAGATATTTAGCAAACTTATCAACCAACTCAAGAATCTAACCATTTTAGCCAAACCCTTGTTTCTCAACAAGTTTTTATCTGCATCACCGCCGATGGATGTGCATTCTACAGCATTCCCTACCCAATGCAACACCCTTTTTTAAATTTATTTGATTTATTTGATCGAACGCATACTTTTTGAACTGAATAGTTACTTTTATTGGCTTTTCTGAGTAATTAAGAACTTTTTTTAAACAATTAAGTCCAGTAGAATATGTCTCTTGCTTCACACTTTTTGGCACTTCTGATTGAAAATACGGTTTTTAAATATCAAAGCTCGATCTATCTTGCTTGCAGCTTCGGTAGCTGTGAGCCCGCTTTGCTATGCCATTTCGACGCATAACTTCTATGAGCTGGCATTATCAATATTAAGTTATAGTAAATGGTCGAATACCACCCGCCCTTCTATCTGTGTCATTGACAATACAGAGGCAGCCAGCCAGTTTCAGTCAAATATCCGTCAGCTTGCTTACGATTATCAAGTGCAGGCTGTGAGTGCCAGAGATTTTGCTAAAACAGAATGTCATGTAGCTTATTTCACCACGACCTCGCCACAACAACAGCAAAACCTGATTCAAGCTTACCCATCTCGCTCATTACTTTCTTTAAGCACTAATAATCCGGCGTGTGAAGTCGGCAGTATTTTTTGCTTATATAATAAGAAAACCTATTCGACCTTTAAGGTGAATCTGGAAGCATTGAGTTATTCCAAAGTTCATATCGATCCAAGAGTCTTGCTCTTGGCGAAGAATGCGGAGTAAGTGCAGATGATTTCCAATCTATATCAGTCAACTTCCTTACATGCATTATTCCGTAAATCCCAGTTTGCGATTTTTGCGATTACCTTTGTGATTTGTTCTTTTACCTTTGCCACAATTTCCATGTTTACCATGGAAACTTATGCCAAACAGAACTTGCAGCTTTTGAGCCAGACCGTGCTTGAACGGATCCAGCCAGCTGTAGTGTTTCGGGATAAAGGCGCGATTGACCAGATTCTGGATGATTATACGCGTGAACATGCCATTCGAACGATTCATGTATATGATCCCCAACATCAGCTTCTTGCCGAAAGTACCAAAAAAATAGCCCATACCTCTATGATGCAGGACCTGATGGATCGCTGGTTTTTACATGATCCCGTCAAGTTAATGATTGTGCATCACAAGAAAAAAGTGGGAGAACTGGTGTTATACGGAAGTTCAGAAAATATTTTACATTTTCTGAAAACCATTATTATCGGTCTGGCAATTTCAATGTTCTTTATTGTGATTGCCTTATTATGGTCAGTGAATATTACCTATCGCCAAATCATGCAGTCGATTAAGCCGCTGACCCATATCGCCCAGTTGGTCAGTGACCAGAAAGCCTATAATCTGCGCTTTCCAAACAACCATATTAAAGAGTTCCAGAATTTAAATGCGGTATTTAATGAACTGCTAGAAGAAATTCAGATTTGGCATACGCATCTGCAAAAAGAAAATCGCCAACTTTCATTTCAGGCTCATCACGATCAACTGACCAGCCTGCCAAATCGACATTATTTCTATCAAGAGCTGTTTAATATTTTTGAGAATCCGCAATATCGTCACAATTCCGCTTTACTCTTTATTGATAATAATAATTTCAAGATGATTAATGATCAGTATGGGCATCTGGCTGGTGATGCGGTGTTAAAAGAAATGGGCGACCGTCTAAAACTTTCTGTCCGTCATGAGGATTTTATTGCCCGTTTGGGTGGGGATGAGTTTGCTATTATCCTGCATTCTATCCATCATGCGGATCATTTACAGACCATTGCTGAAGGTCTACTGGCCAGTTGCAAGGAGCCTTTAGATTTCAATGGTGAAATTATTCATTTTGGTTTTAGCTTAGGAATTGCCTTTTCTCAGTTTGCAGAGAATCCCGAAGATTTGATTATGCAAGCGGATCAAGCCATGTATAAAGCTAAAAGTTTAAATCCACATTGGTTTCTTTATAAACCAGAAATTTAGGACATGTTATGCGCGCACACACCATTAAAATTTCATTTATTGCGTTACTCTGCCTAACATTGGCTGGATGTTTAAGTTTTGGCCCGTTGAAATATCGTCAGGTCAAGATGTTAAAAAAAGAGGGGTTCGTATTAACGGATGAAGGCTGGAGTCTCGGCTTACCAGAACGTTTGTTATTTGATTTCAATAAGGTCGATATTAAGCCGGAGCATCAGCAAGAGATTGTACGTCTTGCAACGCAGCTGAATAAATATGATCTACAAAAATTAAAAATTGTCGGCCATACCGATAATATCGGCAATCCTGAATATAACCAGAAACTTTCAGAAGAACGTGCTCAAAGCGTTTCTTCTATTTTCATCGAACAGGGTTTTAAACCCAATAATTTAACGGTACTCGGCCGTGGCTCGAATCAACCGTTTGTACCGAATACTTCGGATGAAAACCGTGCCAGCAACCGCCGCGTGAATGTAATTATTATTCCTTAACGCATTGCAATCAAAAAAAAGCCGACTCAATTCAGTCGGCTTTTTTATTTAAATCAATTCGATAATATCCACTGTTGGGGGCACTCTAAAGCGAAACGGTACACCCACCATACCAGTTCCCACCGTCACAAATACATCCGCATGTTCATGCGTATAAAAACCTTTTTTATGCCCCAGAATCGACACCCGCTTCATAATATAGTTGGTAATCCACGGCAGTTCGATCTGCCCGCCATGGGTATGGCCCGATAACATCAGGGGACGCGTCGGTAATTCAGGCACCATATCCACGGTATCCGGATTATGCGACAAAATCAGCCAAGGCTTGTCTTGCGGCAACTCAGGCATAAAGCGCATATTCGCTTTACCCGCCCACAAATCACCAATCCCGATAAGACGGAATTCGTCAAAATCGACAATCTTGCCTTCAATATCCATTACATTATTCTGTTCTAGCGCTTTACTCAACAACGCCTGAATGGGTGGGCCAGGATATTGTTCGTCATGATTACCAGGCACAGAATAGACCGGCGCCTCAATTTGCTTGAGCACTTCCAGCTCTTGCACCAAACGGTTTTCCGGCTCATAGGTCCAGTCCCCTGCCACCACCACCAGATCAGGTTGTTCCTGATTCAGCTTCTTCACAATGATTTTTAGCTGGCGTTCGTGTCCAGAAAAGAGACCGACATGCATATCGGCCACCAATGCGACCTTGACCGGACGAGTAAACTCACGCTTTGGATTGAGACGGTATTGATGACGTTTGACATGAATCTGATGCGGTTCAATAAAGCGTGCATAAATCAGCACACTGCTTAACAAGAAGATAAATCCCGCTTGATGCAGGCTGTAATATCCCACCCAGCCGGCATACAGACTAAAGCACCACAGCGGGACCAATAAATACGAAAGATAAAACGCCAGCAAATGTACGAAGGCTTTAAAAGGATGAATGGTTTCTGTACGTGCCTGATGGACCCAAGCCTGAATCAATGCCCACAATGCCAGAACAGCAAAAATAAGATAAAAACCAACAATAACAGTATCTGAATCCGACATTACAGCCCTCATTAACTTCACTTTAGGGACATACGTCTCATCTTATATTTATCTTTTTCGATGAAATGGTATACTCGAGCCCAACTTTTAATCAGTAACGATTATGACGCAATTTTCTCATTTAAATGGCAAACATACAAAGATAAGTACAACCGCTTACAATAAAAATATGCTTGCGATTTATTGCGCCATTGCGTTGACTGTGACGGGGTGTAGTACGCTCCCCAAGCATAAGCTCGAACCAGTCATTCAAACTGTCGCCCAGATCGATACCACCCAAACTTCTTTGGCTCAGGTGATCCGTCCTTTACAAGAACAACACCCCGACCTGACTGGCTATCACGTGTTATATGAACCGCTAGAAGCACTGGCAACGCGTCTTCGTTTGATTGACAAAGCCGAAAAAACACTGGATTTACAATACTATATCTGGGATAACGACAAAGTTGGGGCTTTGGCACTACACGCCCTGATTCGAGCTGCTGATCGTGGGGTAAAAGTCAGATTACTGATTGATGATAATAATGCCAAACATACGGAAGGTATTTTTCTGGCGCTGGCCCAGCATCCCAATATTGAAATTAAATTATTTAATCCGTACCGGTTCCGTAAATACCGTGCACTGGATATGGTACTGGATCTGAAACGCATTAATCGCCGGATGCATAACAAGAGTTTTATTGCCGATCATCAGGTGGCCTTGATTGGCGGTCGTAACATGACCAACCAGTATTATAATGTCAGTGATAATTACCAGTTTTCCGATGTGGACGTGATGCTGTTCGGCACAGCCGTCAATGATATTTCCAAATCGTTTGATGATTACTGGAATCATGAATATGCCTACGATGTCAGGGAAATTGTCAATCCAAAATCGCATCGACTGAGCTATGAAAGTTTAAAGCAGCAACTGGATGAGCACTATAAACGGATTACGGTACAGAATTATGTTGACCTGACCAGCCGTTCTCAAGCCATTGATTCCCTCATGAATCGGGATATTTCTCTGGAATGGGTCAAGGCCGAGGTGGTGAAGGACTCCCCTGATAAAATTAAATCCAAAGCCAAAAAAGAAGAGCACTTGAATTTCCAGCTGATCAATCATCTGGAACAGCCTGAAAAAAATATTGATCTGATCTCGGCTTATTTTGTTCCGGAAAAGAAAGGTGCAAAAATTTTAAGTGAACTGGCGCAAGATGGAGTCAAGGTCAGAGTACTCACCAACTCCTTTAAAGCCAATGACGTGGCGGTGGTTCATGCCTTTTATGGGAAATATCGTCAGGAACTGCTGAAAAATGGGGTGCAGCTGTATGAGTTCCTCCCCGCATTAGATAAAAATGATTTAGATAAACATACCGAAGAGTTAGCGAAAAAAGCCAAGGTCAATCTTAAGGGACTGAGTCGTTCCAGCCTGCATGCCAAATTGATGGCATTGGATGAGAAACAGGTATTTATTGGTTCCTTTAATTTTGACCCCCGTTCTGCCTATTTAAATACTGAAATCGGGGTATTACTGAATAGCCCACCCTTAGCACAAGCCGTGCATGCCACCATGGATCAAAACCTGAAAACCTATGCCTATCGTTTAGTATTGGATGCCAATAAGAAAATTACCTGGCAGAGAGAAACACCTAGAGGTCCTTTGATTTATACCAAAGAACCCAAGATGAAATGGTGGCAAAAAGCTGGCGTAAAAATCATTTCATGGTTGCCAATCGAAGGCTTTATGTAGACTCGGCCGTTTCTGGCAAGACCGTCAACACCTTCTGCTGTAATTTGGCCAGACCGGCGCGCATCTGACGATCTACTTCTTTGGTCAGGCTATCTACAGTATGCCCTTCGACTGAAATCGCAGGTAAAGTCATCAGATGTGCGGTAACTTTCGGCATTTCCAAGACACGCTGCACATGTTCTGCAAAGGTCATTTCACCAATAAACGGCGCCACCAGATCGAGTTCTCCGTTCTGATTGACATAGCAAATCACACACACCTGTACCGGACGTTGTGCCTCAATGGCCGCACCCAATAAACGTCCATGCACCTTTTTGACTTTACGTCCATCTGTTGTGGTCGCTTCCGGGAAGAACAGAACCGGAATATCCTGTTTTAAGAATTCTGTAATCTGTTCACGGATACGGATCGAATCCCCTGATCCACGTTTGATAAATAAAGTTCCGCCGCCTTTTGCCAGTTTTCCCAGAATCGGCCATCTTTCCACTTCAGCTTTGGCCAAGAAGAAAATTCGTGCTCCCGACCCCAGTACTGCAACGTCCAGCCATGAAATATGATTGCTGACCCAAAGCGCAGGTTCACGCGGAATGGTCCCGTGGACTTCGACTTCGATATTGAACACTTCGCATAAACGGCGACAGAAGTACTGTACGTATCGGGTATTGACTGGATTATTTGGATCTTTATATAGACCATGACGGTAAATCAGATAAAAGCCTTCACCTATTGTTTCCAGGCCTGAGGCTAATTTTTTACTATACAAACTCAATTTAGAGATTAAATTTAATGGGGTTTTATTTACCGCTGTTACTTCTTGAGTCATAAATCATTAAAACCGTACGCATAGATGCACATGTGCATTGAATTCATCCAGTTATATCATGCCGATATCGACTTATAGAAGTTATCTGCATCATAAAAAGCGAATGCGAGCATAATTTTTTTCAATTTTAAAAGGTTTATTAGATCAATTAATATAAATAAATCGAATTTACTGATTAAAAGGTGATGTGATGAATCCGCAAAGCACAACATCAGCAAACCAAACCACAGTTCCTTATGGCTATGCGCTGAGAATGTTCCTTGGCTGGTCAATTCTATATATGGGTACACTGGTCGGTTTCATTGAGCTTTTACGTCGTAATGTCATATAAATCGTGTAAGCCTTTGCCCTTTGCTTGAAGTTTATTCTAGAATAAGACTTTAAAAATAAGGATTACATAGTCGCGTGGAAAATTTTGAGCAGCGTCAAAGCGGTGAACGGGCAATTTTAGTCAGTGTGTCTGTTCAGCTCCTCGATGATCTTGATGCTGAAGAGTTTCGATTGCTTGCTCAATCCGCTGGCGCTGAAATCCTTGAACATCTTGTGGTACAACGCAATAAACCTGACCCGAAATTTTTCATTGGCTCAGGTAAAGTCGATGAAATCGCCGAACTGGTGCAAAGTCTCGAAGCTGAACTGGTTATTTTTGACCATTCCCTGTCACCCGCCCAGGAACGTAACCTGGAACGGATCTTGAAATGCCGTGTGATTGACCGCACGGGATTAATTCTGGACATTTTCGCCTTACGCGCGCGGACCCATGAAGGTAAATTACAGGTCGAACTGGCCCAGCTCAAACATTTATCCACGCGCCTAATTCGTGGTTTTACCGGTAATCTGGAACAGCAAAAAGGCGGGATCGGCCTGCGTGGACCCGGTGAATCACAACTTGAAACCGACCGTCGTTTAATTCGGGTGCGGATTACCCAGCTCAAGGATAAACTGGTCAAAGTACAACAAACCCGCCTGCAAGGTCGTGCCGCAAGACAAAAAGCCGCGATCCCGACCATTTCACTGGTGGGTTATACCAATGCGGGCAAATCAACCTTATTTAATCTGCTGGCAAAAAGTGATGTCTATGCCGCAGATCAACTGTTTGCCACGCTCGATCCAACCTTACGCCGTTTAGACTGGGATGGTATTGGCACGGTGGTACTGGCAGATACCGTCGGCTTTGTCAGAAATCTGCAGCATGATCTGGTTGAATCATTTAAAGCAACCTTGGAAGAAACCTTAGAGGCCACCTTACTCCTGCATGTGATTGATAGCAGCAGTCCGAATATGCCAGAGCAAATTGAAGCGGTTGAATCTGTTCTCAAAGAAATTGGTGCCGATGCACCCATCTTGCATGTTTACAATAAAATTGACCTGAGCGGTGATGCGCCCAAAATTATTTATAAATCAGCAGATCTGCCTGATCGGGTCTATGTTTCAGCGCATTCGGGTCAAGGCTTGGAGCTGCTTGCGCAAGCGGTACAACAATGTCTGTTGGGCCAGTTACAAGATTTTGATTTAGTGTTAAAACCTGCTTATGGGAAATTACGTACCCAGTTATATACCCTGAATGTCATTCAGTCTGAACATTATGATGATCACGGCAATTTACACCTGTCGGTCTGTATTGCACCACATAAGCTGGAACAACTCATTAAACAGGCTCATTTGCCATTAGACGAAATACTGGGAAAAAAAGCTTCCCTATTCCAGCGACCTTTGGAAGAATTTGAGATCGGCCCTCACTCATCCTAATTGCGATCAGCCATCGTTTAGATTAACGAGAGTAACAAATAAAATGAAGAATATTGATTGGACAGCTTGGTTTGGCACGATTTTATTAATTATTGGCTATCGTGAAGGAGCTGTCGCGATCACAACGGCTTTTGGTCATCCCGAACTGGGCAATCTGATCGGGCTAATTAGTCTGTTAATGACCTTATTGATCTGGCGACGCTTTAAAAAAATCTCCAATCGTCTGATTGATACCAACAATAAAATCTTGAAAGAAAGTGCGTTTGCCTTTTTGCCCATCTGTGCCGGTTCATTAATCATGCTGGTGCATATGGGCAAGGAAATTCCTGCCTTTCTATTTATTTTAACATTCAGTACATTATTGCCATTATGGATCTATGCCAAAATGGCGAAGCGTTGGTTATAAGGAGCTGATCGATGTCTATGGTTATCTATGGCTTTATCATTACCTTGATCAGTTATCTTCTGGCCAAACCGCTGAATCAGAAATTTCCACAGATTCCCTTAATCGTTTTCGGCATGTTTATTGTCATCGCGTTCTTAGCCATTTTCGGGATTCCCTATCAGCAGTACATGGATCATGTGAATAACGTTTTTAATCACCTGCTCGGCTATGTCACCGTGGCTTTGGCGATTCCTTTGGCTGCGATGCGCTATGATGACTTACCGCTTAAATCCATGATCGGTATCTTGTGTTTCGCAAGTATCAGTGCAGTGGCTTTACCAATGGGGCTAGCGTATTTACTGCATATGTCCGAGCCGACCATTCTGGCATTTGCTACCCGTGCTGTAACCACGCCAATTGCGCTGAATATTGCAACCTTGCTACATGCCCCTTTAATGATGGTAACCCTGATTGTGATTCTATCCGGTGTGATTGGAGCTGCATTCTCACCATTCATCTTAAAACATATCCATGATGAACGTGCTTCGGGCCTGGCCCTAGGTCTGGCAGCACATGCCATTGGTACTGCACAGGCATGGCAACGTGGACCTGTTGCGGGCCGATATGCTGCATTTGGTATGGCTGTGAATGGCGTATTTACCGCAATCTGGCTGCCGACTTTTATTTTATCTTTATCTTAAAATTTGCCACAAATATCAGTTAAAGGTTGAACTGGTTGTCAAAAATCCTTCATAATGAATGCTTGAATATTAAAAGGATTTTTAATAATGGGGAAAAAATTAATCGGGGCGTTATGCTTGACTGCAATCAGCAGTTTTACTTTTGCAGAGGATATTACGGGGCTCTGGCAAAGTATTGATGACAAAACCGGGGCACCGAAGGCACTGGTGGAAATTCGTAAAGAATCGAATGGCACCTATGCCGGAAAAGTTGTAAAAATAACACCACGTACTGGCTATACACCTAAAGAAACCTGTGTAGATTGCCCTGCACCCTACACCAACAAACCGATTGTCGGTCTGGATGTGGTCACCGGCTTAAAATACAGTGATGGTTCGAATTATACCCATGGCCGGATTCTCGATCCGAATACAGGTAAAATTTACAGTATGAAAGCCAAACTCAGTGCCAACGGTAAACGTCTGCATTTACGCGGTTATTTGGGTGTTTCTGCATTAGGCCGGAATCAGATCTGGATTCGGGCAGAGTAAATATTTGTAGGGAGCATCAAACGGCCCGACGTATATTTAAATAAATTTAAAAAGCCTCTTCATTATTTTAAAATGGAGAGGCTTTTTTAATCAAAAAATTAAAAACCATTGAATTTTCAAATATTAATATACAAATGTAAAATAATGATTGAATCGCTTATTAGATATCCTACATAATAAAAATGAGTGTTAAACGGATTTTTAATAATGAGTAAAAGCTTAATCAGTATTTTATTTTTAACCATGATCAGCAGCTTTAGCTTTGCCCAAGACATCACTGGTCTCTGGCAAAGTATCGATGATAAAACAGGTGCACCAAAAGGGATCGTTGAAATTCGCCAAGAGGCCAATGGCACCTATACAGGTAAAGTTGTGAAAATTACCCCACGGACAGGTTATGTACCCAAGGAAATCTGTGTGGACTGCCCCGCGCCCTATACCAATAAACCGATTATCGGACTGGATGTGTTGACAGGCTTAAAACATAGTGAAGGTCTTAACTATACCAGTGGACGTATTCTGGACCCGAATACAGGCAAGATTTACAGCATGAAAGCCAAATTAAGCGCCAATGGCAAACGTCTGCATTTACGTGGTTATCTGGGGATTTCTGCGCTGGGTCGTACTCAAATCTGGATACGCACTGAGTAGCGCTTGTTGCTAAAACAGGTAGAAAAGATTAACCGGATCATGCAGCGACACTGCGCTGGTCATTTAAGCCCAAAGCGTCTTTATACTGAAAAATGGATAAGGATGCTTATTCTATTTAAGATTTAGAACCATCAAATTACGCCAGCATCCGATGATACTGACATCTATACGTCCAGATTGAAATCACCATCAAAACAGCAATAAAAAGCCCTGTATCAAACAGGGCTTTTTATTTAGAACCATATCAACTTAACGATTTTGCAGCTTGGCATAATCTAAAAGGACATTTGCCGCTTCTGTAATAAAGGTTTCTTCTTCAGGCAATGGCGGACGTAAATGCGCTTTCATCTTGGCCCGTGATTCAACCAAGGCGTCAATTGAAGCCTGATAACTTTCCCAGTTAGCATAAGGTGCCTGCCCTGTTGCCGCACGACGCTGGTTTTCAGCATTCAAGGTTTGTTTTTCCAGATCAATCAGTTCAGCACGGCGCTGATTGATATCCAGTACCACTTTCTTCTGATCAGAGGTTTTCTTGGCAATCGCTTTGCGCGCTTCTAAATACTTGAACTGTGAATCTGCGGCAACACGTTGCTGAGATGTTTCCGTTAACTTGGCAATATACGGTTGAACTGAACCTTCACGCTTAAATGGTGCGGTTGGAATGGTGTCCCACTTCAAGGCATTTTTGGCTTTACGCTCACCAAACTCCTCATTGTAGATATCCACCAGTTTGATATCCGGGATTACACCTTTATTTTGCGTACTTCCACCGGTAATACGGTAGAACTTACGCTGTGTCAGCGTTGCCTGGCCATAAGCAAGTGAATCCAGTTGCACCTGAGCCGTACCTTTACCTGTAGTCGTGCTACCGATAATGATGCCACGCTCATAGTCCTGAATCGCAGCAGAATAGATTTCGCTGGCAGAAGCCGATGCCAAGTTGACCAATACCGCCATCGGGCCGGCATAAAGCTGCTCGCCGCCATCGGTATCTTCAAAGACATTGACATTGCCATTGCCATCACGGATCTGTACCACTGGCCCTGACTTGATCACCTGACCCAGCATACGCGCAACTTCTTCCAAAGAACCACCTGGGTCATTACGCAAGTCCACCAGCACCCCTTCTACTTTCTGTGCTTTCAATGATTCCAGCGCTTTAGCCGTATCTTCTGAGACTGAACGGTACTCGGTTCCCGCACGACGTGAGCGATAATCAAAGTAGAACGAAGGAATTTCAAGTACGCCAAATAGGTGTTTTTTACCATCGCGGGTGATTTCAACCGTACGCGAACGAACACCGGCATCTTCTTCCTGAATAATGTCGCGCGTTAAAGTGACATTACGCGCCTGACTCATCGGTGCCCCTGCACCTAGTAGACGTACTACCACCTTGGTACCACGTTTACCACGAATCAAGCCCACAATTTCCGAGCTCGGCCAGCCGATCACATCCACCATTTTATCGCCGTCTTGAGCGACACCAATGATGCGGTCACCTGATTTGACCTGGCCTGATTTACTTGCCGGACCACCCTCAACGATGGTCTCGATCTTGGTGTAATCTTCATTGCCGCGTTCTGGACGGATCGAAACCCCAATGCCCTCAAGTTGCAAGGTGGTTTGACGATTCAACTCCATCGCATCAATGGGCGGATAATAGTTACTATGTGGATCATAGGTCGCCATCATCGCATTCAGGGTTTTGTCGAGGACATCATCACTCTTGACCCGACCAATACGTTCCAACTGACGGGTATAGCGCTTGGTTAAAGTCTGAACCGGGGTTAAATCTTCTGGGCCAGTCAAGTCCTGACCATTGGCAAGTGATGGATCTGCCTTTAATGCTTTCTGCTTGGCCTGTTCTTCTTCTTTGCTAATGGTCAGATTGATCAGCTGTGACACCAGCATTTTCTGCCAATGTGCCTGTTGTTCAGCAGCCGTCTGGAAATAAGGCGCTTTTTCACGATCGGTTTCCAGATAGACATCTTTCTGATTCAAGTTCTGCGGCTTCTTCAATTCGGCCAACATAAACTCATAGAACTGTTTCAAACGGTCACGATATTGCGCATGAATAGCAAAAGGTCCGGTTAAGTTACCGGCTTTTAATGAGCTACCAAAAGTGGAACCATACTTATTCTTATAGTCTGCAACTTCACCGCTTAAAAATAATGAATGATCTGGATCAAGACTGTCGAGATACATATCCAGAATACGGTTTGACGTGGTTGCATCTAAACGCATATTCAAATAATGCTGGCGATCAACCAAGGTTGCGAGCTGACGTGATACGAGCGCTTGTTCTTGTGTTGGCTTGATAACGGTTGAAACCACTGGTGTTTCTGTCGCCGCAAACGCCTCATTCATGGTGTGAGAGAAAAATAAACCACCAGTCGCAATTGCAACTGCACACGCTATCATTTGAAGTTTCATAAAATTTTGGTACTTCCTTGGATATGGCAATTATTACACGCTGATACTGTCAATATGAACACATTTCATTCGATACTTTATCAACTTGCAGTACTGATTAGTCGTCATAAATAAATGACCAATAAGCACTTATCATCAATATCATGTAGTTTTATCATATTCTGTACTGACAAAATGTAGCAAATCATTGCACAATTTAGCTATCGTTTTTTTCATCAAAATTCAAACGGAATCCTTATGATCGGCGCATTGATGCTAGATATTGCTGGCACAGAACTTACCCAAGAAGATATTGAACTATTACAAGCTCCGCAAGTCGGAGGCATGATTTTATTTGCGCGCAACATTGAATCCCCTCAACAGGTCCGTGCTCTAACCGATCATATGCGTCAGATCCGTCCAGAAATTCTGATTGCTGTCGATCAGGAAGGTGGCCGTGTACAGCGCTTAAGACAGGGCTTTACCTTGTTACCGGCCATGGGACGCTTAGGCGAGCGTTATCTCACTCATCCTGAACAGGCAGTTGAGCTGGCTGAACAATGCGGCTGGCTCATGGCAACGGAAGTATTGGCGGTCGGTATCGATTTCAGCTTTGCGCCCGTTCTAGACCTGAATGATGTCAGTGATGTGATTGGTGATCGCGGCTTTGCCAAAAATATGCAGGACATCGTTCCACTTGCCGATGCCTTTATGCGCGGTATGAAAAAAGCAGGTATGGCGACAACAGGTAAACACTTCCCAGGACATGGTTCCGTCAAAGCCGACTCACATGTTGCCGCAGCAATCGACAGCCGTTCATATCAGGAAATCTATGACAAGGATATGCAAAGCTTTATCAAGCTGATGCCACAGCTGGATGCCTTGATGCCTGCGCACGTGATCTATGATCAGGTTGATCCAAATCCGGCAGGTTTCTCACCCTTCTGGTTACAACAAATCTTACGTCAACAACTTAAATTTGACGGCGTACTTTTCTCGGACGACTTGAGTATGCAGGCTGCCTGCGTCGCTGGCGGTGCAGATGCCCGTATTCAAGCCGCGTTAAATGCAGGCTGTGATATGGGACTGGTATGTAATGACCGTGCTGCCGCGTGTAGCGCATTGGAAGGCATCCAGTCACTGCCTTTACCAAACCAGCAACGCCTAGAACGTATGCGCGGTAAGATTCCAAATATCCAAATCAGTACTACCTTAACGTTAGACGATGAAAACTGGCATAACGTCAGAAAAGTCATTGAAGAATTTAAGAATTCGTTCTAACTTTGATTAGATTTTTAATTGTTCTATTCACACGATGGAATCTTGCCGAGTGCTCATCTGATTAAAGGATTTGGCCTTCGGCTCGACTTACTTTTCAGGGATGAAAAGTAAGCAAAAATCCTTTGTTAGGCTGAGGGTACATCCTTGTAACCCCAGCCCAACGGCGGCATCCATGCCGCCCCACGATAGTAAATAACAAGCCTAAATCAAGATGTAGTCAAAGCACTCTGTATTTTAAAGAGATGAATTTTATATCTAAATTAGGAAAAAATAGAGTCTAGGACAGATGACACAACAACTTTCAAAACACCGCCATATTTCATTTACTGCACACTACACAGGCTATATCTGGTATCAAATGGGGATCTCACATCCAGCGCTGGCAACAAAAAAAGGCAAAACACTCGCCGCCCTAGTCCATCCCATCGAAAGCTGGGCGGAAAAATATGTCGGTGGCAGCATGCGTACTACACTCAAACAACGTCACAGCATGCTGGATAGCCATTTAAAAAAACTGATTGAACAACATCCTGATCTACAAGTGCTAGAAATTGCCTGTGGCCTATCACCACGTGGCTGGTGGTTTAGACAACATTACCCTGAAATCAGCTATCGTGAACTAGATTTACCGGATATGGCGGCCACCAAACAGGCGGCATTGCAGCAAATTGAAAGTCATAGCGATGATGTATTATCGCTAGACCTGTTTACGGAAGCATTTGCTTCAGCATTTGAAATTTTTGATCCGAAACGCCCACTAGTGGTCATTAGTGAAGGGTTGATCAACTACTTTGAAAAACCATTGTTACAACAACTCATTCAAGCGATTGCCCACTATGGTCAAGACTTTAAAACATTGCACTATTTAACCGATATCTATCCGGAACCAACCCAAAATAAACTGGCGACGATTATCTGGAACAGCAGCCGCTTGCTGAAATGGATGTCTCGCAGTGCCTTTAGTTTTCATTTTAAAACTCCTGCTGAAGTCGAACACTTTTTTCAGGAAGCCGGTTTTCATCAGGTTGAGGTCCTACAACCGAAGCAATTTTTTGAGCACACCGCGTTAGAAAACAAAGAGCAACATTTAGGAGACCTGGTCTGGATGATTCAGGCGAGCAATCAATAACATCAGCCAAAAAGAAAGTGGCAAATTGCCACTTTTTTTTAATGCCACAATACGTGTTATTCAGTTGGCTTCTGGCGTTGAATAAAACGGGTCAAACGCTCGGCGATATCAAAACTGCCATGTTTAAACAAGATGCGCAGTCCTTGTTCAGTTGCATCAAAGATTAAACATTCAATTTTAAACTCGCCTTCTTCATCTGTTAAATGCAGGGCTAAGTCACGTGGATGCTGCGTGACAAAATCAAGCTGCTCTAGCTGGTGAAGTTTTAAGTACACGCCAAAGAAGGTGATATCTACAATGCTCACCGCTGCTTCAGTATTCAAATGACGATGGGTCAGTTTACTTTCGGGTTGTAACACTGCGATCCGTTCTTCACCACGGCGTTCCATCTGCTGCATCTGTTCACGGTTCATCGGAATGATACCATCCAGATTGTCGATAGATTCCCCTTTTAAAAAGGTAGTAAACAGATTCATGGTTTCTTTACGGCGTTGCAATTGCGGTACATGATCTGCATTGGCAATCAGGGCAAACTGCATATCCTGACATTGCAAGGCAAAATCGGCATTTTCATGCGGCAAGGTAAAGCTGTCATATTGCCCCGCTGCAACCAAGGTCTTACATTGCGGAACCGGCACATCGCTTAAACGCAATAAACGGTTGCAGTTAATTTCATAACGCTCGCGCTCTGTGGCACTAAACTCTGCCATCTGTTTGAAGAACAGACGCTTGGCCGTTGGTGACATGCGAGTCTTGTCCAGTTTGGCATGATTGACAAGATAGAGAATCACCGCCTGACCAAACTCTTCCATACGATCTTCACGCATTAAATGCAAAGACTCTTCCAGCAACATACGCCAGCTTTTACGGGTCTTTTGCATTACTCCCATCAACACCATGCGGTCAATCAGTTCTGGACGTTGATCGGCAAATGAAGAAGCGACCACCGACCCCAATGACATCCCCATCATCGAAACCTTATCGATTCCAACAATATCCAGCCATTGACCGAGCATTTTTGATAAATCAGGCAGTTCCAGAATTCCGGCAGATTCACCGGTATCAACATTACGAATCTGCTGGTTCGCGCCCATTGAAGGTAAATCGATTAAAATCACAGGACCACTCTCAAAGAGTTGCTCAACACAATACTTATAAGAGTTAAAATTTTGAAATGCGCCCCCGACAATTACAATTGGCGTGTTATAGATCGTTTTAGGATCTGCAATGGCCATATATTCAATTTTCCAGCCATCAATCCACGTGGTACGTGCTGGCTGCTTAAAACTGTTTTTATTGTAAATGTCGAAAAAACCAAAGCCTGTGTAGGTATGATTTATATCCGAGTCCATTTGGATAATGGAATTCATGTCCTTCCTCCATCCTTGTTTATTTTTCTGTTGCAAGCATCTCATTTTCAGCGATTTGCTCTTGCAAGTTAACAAATTTATAAAATTTGTATTACATTTATCCTATACTTTTTCATTCTATACGTATGCACGTTTTATACGCAATCATTTCCTTAACCACTCATCTTGTTTAAATGAATAATCTTTTGCAAAATATGTAGTCTTGGCTTTAGATTCAATATCTTCATCGCACTAAAATAAAAAATTTTGCGCCAATTAACGTTTTATAATTTGTTGAATTGTCAGTTTCGCCTATTCATTGTTCAGCCTTTGACTGTTACTATCTTTATAAATACATGCAAATATCAAACTGCTATGCAAGACTCTATTCAAAATTATATGCAACAGGTCGGTGCTCAGGCACGTCAGGCATCTCGTATGTTAACCAGTGCCTCAACGCATTTGAAAAATCATGCCTTGTCTGCGATCTATACCGCTTTGGAAAATAATCAGGCCCAGATTTTAGCGGCCAATCAAATTGATATGGACAATGGTCGCCAGCGTCAACTGGACAGCGCCCTGCTGGATCGTCTAGAGCTTACCCCGGCACGCTTTAAAGGCATGCTGCAAGGTTTAAAAGATGTGATTGGTCTGGTGGACCCGATTGGGGAAATTACTGACCTGGCTTACCGTCCATCGGGGATCCAGTTGGGTAAAATGCGTGTGCCTTTAGGTGTGATCGGGATGATTTACGAATCAAGACCGAATGTAACCCTTGAAGCCGCATCCCTGGCGTTAAAATCTGGCAATGCAATTATTTTACGTGGTGGTTCGGAAGCGCTCGAGTCTAACAAGGCCATTGCCACTGCGATCCAGCATGGTTTACAGGTTTCAGGCTTGCCTGAGCATGCGGTGCAGGTGATTGACACCCCAGATCGTGCCGCAGTTGGCCATCTGATTACCATGACCGAGTTTGTCGATGTGATCGTGCCGCGTGGTGGTAAAAGCCTGATTGAACGTATCAGCAATGAAGCCCGTATTCCTGTGATTAAACATTTAGATGGCAATTGCCATGTATTTGTTGAAGCCCAGGCCGATTTGCAAAAGGCCTTGCCGATCGCCCTGAATGCCAAAACCCATCGCTATGGCGTATGTAATGCCATGGAAACCTTACTGGTTGATGAAGCGATTGCAGAAGAATTCCTCCCTCTAATTGCTGAGCTGTATGCTGAAAAGCAGGTTGAACTACGCGGCTGTGCGGAAACCCAACGTATCCTAGGTGTATCTGTAAAAACAGCCACAGAGGAAGACTGGTATACCGAATATCTCGGACCAATTCTGGCAGTCAAAGTAGTCACAGGTATGGATGAAGCGATTGAGCATATCAATAAGTATGGTTCACACCATACCGATGCCATTATCACCGAAAACTTTAGTCTAGCCCGTGAGTTCTTGGCACGTGTTGATTCAAGCTCAGTCATGATCAATGCGTCTACACGCTTTGCCGATGGTTTTGAATATGGTTTAGGTGCAGAAATCGGGATTTCAACCGATAAAATCCATGCCCGTGGCCCAGTTGGCCTAGAGGGTTTAACCTCACAAAAATGGATTGTGTTTGGCGACGGTCAAATCCGCCAATAATAGAAACACCTATTGCAACACAGCAACACGATAAAGGCCATTTAATTGATCTTTATCGTGTTTTTATATACTTACATACAAAAATAATGATAAAACCTACAGATCAATTAAAAGAAGATATGATTTCCAGCCTATACTGATTAGGTTGATTTATAAACGGGTTGTATAGGCTAAAGTCTATCTTCGCCAAGATGACATCCCATGTTAAAACATTGCGCTTGATTCCACTGCTCATGCATTGCAGCAAGATCAGAGTGTTCATCATAAAATTTAAAATCTGTTAGGTGTTCAAACGTGGCTATATCTGTATTAGTAATTAACTGTGGTTCATCATCAATCAAATACGCACTGATCTCGGAACGCCGTGAAGATCGTATTTATGGTTTGGCAGAAAATCTGGGCGCAGCAGATGCCCGTATTAAAGGGGTTACTCTGGGTGGCGAACCATTAGAACTTTCAATTCCTTATGCAGATCACGCCAAAGCACTGGAAACCTTGTTAGCACGTTTAGCCAACTATCATCCGCAAGCCATTGGTCACCGTGTGGTGCATGGCGGCAATATCACCAAAGCTGAGCTGTTAACCCCAGAACTAGTTGAACGCATTGAAGCCGCGACACCGCTTGCCCCTTTACACAATCCGGCACACCTCATCGGGATTGAAGCTACCATGCGCTTATTCCCGCAACTGCCACAGGTTGCTGTCTTTGATACCGCGTTCCATCAAACCATGCCTGAACACGCTTATCGTTATGCACTGCCAAAATATTTATATACCGAACATCAAGTGCGCCGTTATGGCTTCCACGGCACCAGCCATGCCTATGTCACAGAACGTGCCAGCGAACTGGCAGGCAACAAGAATCAGGGGGGCTGGCTCAGTGCCCACTTAGGTAACGGTAGCTCAACCTGTGCCGTATGGAATGGGCATAGTGTCGATACCTCTATGGGCATGACCCCGCTTGAAGGCGTGGTCATGGGTACCCGCAGCGGTGATGTCGATCCAAGTCTGCATCTGTTCCTGGCCAGCAATCTGGGCTGGGATATCCAGAAAATTGACAGCATGCTCAATAAAGAAAGCGGTTTACTGGGCTTGTCGGGCTTATCCAATGACATGCGCACCTTGGTAGAAGCCTCTGAAAATGGACATGAAGATGCAACGCTTGCGATTGAAGTGTTCTGCTATCGTCTGGCCAAATCCTTATCTGCTTTAAGTTGTGGCCTGCCACGTCTGGATGGTTTAGTCTTCACTGGCGGTATTGGCGAAAACTCAGCCTATGTCCGTGAAAAAACCTTGGGCTATTTATCTCACTTTGGTTTGCAATTTAGCAAAGAGAAAAATGATGCTTTGGCACGCGGTAGCGAAGGCCGTATTGATAATGGCACGGGTCCACAAATCTGGGTCATTCCAACCGATGAAGAAGGCCGTATTGCCAAAGAAACCCGTCAAGTGATTGAGCCAAACGCTTAATTTATTCAGAAATATAAAAGAGTGACCAAGTCAGTATGAATACGATTTTACTCATCCCTACAGGGGAAGGTGTTGGTTTAACCTCTGCCTGTTTAGGCATGATTTATGCGCTGGACTGTAAAGGGATCAATGCGGGTTTCCTCAAGCCATTTTCACAGATTGCCGATGCACCTGTAGATCGCACCACCACGCTCTACCATCATTTATTTCAACACCCTTCGGTTGAACCGATTAGCTATGAAAAACTGACCCAGTTGATTGCCTTGGGCGAAACCGATGAATTGCTGGAAGAAGCTGTAGCACTGCATCGCCAGATTGCCGCCAATCATGATGTGATTATTGTTGAAGGGCTAGTGCCGAATGGGCAAGATCATTTTGCCAGCGAAATCAATGCAGCACTCGCGCAAGCACTCGATGCCCAAGTGGTTCTGGTCAGTACTGCCGATCTGGCCGATCCTCGTAAAACAGCGGAAAAAGTCGATGCCCATTTACGCCAGTTTGGCGGCGCCGCATCGGCGCGGACCACTGGCGTGCTGTTCATGCGCACCAAAGGACTTCCAGAAGGCACCGCAGAAATTCCAGTAACGCTGGACCCAAGCTTACGCCTAGACAAACACATCGAAGCCTTTGCCCTAGAACTGCAACGCTATAATCGTTATATGGGCACAAATGACCTACCAATTATTGGACTGGTGCCCTTCAGTAATATTCTCAGTGTACCGCGTAGTCTGGATATTGCCCCAGTGATTAAAGGAACCTGGTTGCATCAAGGTGAAGCCAAACAACGTCGCATTCTGCATACCAGTTTAATTGCATCCAATATCGAATCAGAGCTGCATAAGTTTGTGGCAGGTGAACTGATCATTAGCGCCTCACAACGCACCGATGCGCTCCTGGCAGCGAGCCTTGCCAGCAGCAATGGTACACCGCTCGCGGGTCTGGTTTTAACTGAACAGGCAGCCCCTGCGGACAATGTTTTAGAATTTTGCCAAAGTGCGATTAAACAAGGCCTGCCTATTTTGCACACGCCCTTAGACACTTTGGAAACGGCGCAACTGCTGCATCGCTTTGGCAATGAAATTCCAATTGATGATACCGAACGTGCCGAACAAGTGACGCGTTTTGTGTCCAGCCATATTGATAATCACTGGCTTGATCAACATACCCAGAACAATCTGCACCCTCGTCTGTCACCGTCTGCTTTCCGCTATGAACTGGTACAGAAATCGATTTCGGCTAAGAAACGGATTGTATTACCTGAGGGTGATGAACCTCGTACCGTACAGGCCGCAGTAATTTGCCAGACACGTGGTATTGCTCAATGTGTGTTATTGGCAAAACCGGAATCAGTGGCGGAAGTGGCAAAAGCACGAGGTATTCAACTGCCCGAGGACTTGGAAATTATTGATCCGGATCGCATCCGCGACCAATATATTGAACCGATGGTGGAACTGCGTAAAGGCAAGCTGGATGCCTTACAAGCCAAAGCACAGTTGCAAGATACCGTAGTGCTTGGCACCATGATGCTGGCGCTGGATCAAGTTGACGGTCTGGTTTCTGGCGCAATTCATACCACCGCCAATACCGTGCGCCCTGCATTTCAGTTGATCAAGACAGCACCAAACTATTCACTGGTGTCCTCGATCTTCTTTATGCTGTTGCCAGATGAAGTCTATGTCTATGGTGACTGTGCCATTAACCCGGATCCAGATGCCGAACAACTGGCTGAAATTGCCATTCAGTCAGCTGATTCTGCTAAAGCCTTCGGTCTTGATCCGCGTATAGCCATGATCAGCTATTCGACAGGAACTTCGGGTACAGGGGCTGATGTCGAGAAAGTGGCTGAAGCCACCAAAATTGCACAACAGCGTCGCCCTGATTTATTGATCGATGGACCATTACAATACGATGCCGCTTCAGTCGAAAGCGTCGGTCGCCAGAAAGCGCCGGATTCTCAAGTGGCGGGACGTGCCAATGTGTTTATCTTCCCGGACCTGAATACAGGCAATACCACCTATAAAGCGGTGCAACGTGCAGCGAATGTGGTCAGTGTCGGTCCGATGCTACAAGGTCTGAACAAACCCGTGAATGACTTGTCCCGTGGAGCATTGGTAGATGATATTGTGTTTACCATTGCCTTGACCGCGATTCAGGCCAAACAGCAAGATTAAATTGATTATAGAGTCATAAAAAAGCCATCTACACCCATAAAGAGTAGATGGCTTTTTATTGTAGATGTTTTAATTAAGCACGTTTTGAAACCCCAATTCTTTTGAACTGCGGCCCCTTCACAAAGAAAATTGCATTACCGCATAGAATCAAAATCACCCCGATGACAGCATTCATTTGCCAGTGATAACCTTCCCATACCGTCGAGATGACCAAAGCCACCAAAGGAAACAGCAAAGTACTATACGCCGCCTTGCCTGCACCAATACGCCCCACCAGAAAGAAATAGGCAGTGAAGCCGATCACCGAGCCAAAGATTGCTAAATACAGCAACGCACTGACTGCACTAAAGGACATGCTCGGGAAAAAATTGTCCTGTTTAAACCATGAGATCAAAGCCATCAATAATGAACCATACAACATGGCATAGGCATTAGTGGTAAAAATATCCAGCCCATGTTTCTGATGCCGGGTACTGATCATATTCCCCAAAGAGAAACCATAGGTGCCTAGGATACATAGCCCGATACCGATCAGGGTATTGCGATTTAGAGTGGTGCCTACCACGTCATGCCAGAATAGGGCAATAATCCCCAGCACACCAAGTAAGGCGGCAGGATAAAACCGTGAAGAAACCTGCTGAGAGAAAAATAATCGGGCATTAAGGGTATTGAAAATCACCGCCATCGAGAAAATGACCGCTTCTAAACCACTGCTGATATATTGCACCGCATAGTAGAAACAGACAAAGTTAAAGCCGAAAATACAGCAGGCCTGTAACATACAGAATAAGTGATCTTTAGCTGCCAGCTTTTGCAATTTCCGGCTGAGCGCAATAAAACCAAATAAGATCAGTGCTGAGATAAAGAAACGCCAGAACACCGCAACATTGGCTGAAATTCCACTTTGTTGTTGCAAGGTAATGGTAATCCATGTGGTTCCCCAAATCACCACCACCAAAGCATATAACAGCGCATTCATCTCTTTTAAACCCAACTTAATCACTAGGACGATTATTTTGCGAGATTTGATGACCCAGGTACTTGCACAATCTTGCGGTGCTTATCATGGATTTGCGTTTTTCTATAGACTTTTTGACCAGATGACAAAACTGGCTGAACGTTCTACACTTAACTGGATCATATTTGGCACTGCGTATAGAAGATGAAATATCAGATTCTAGATCAATTACAGCAATATAAAGCGCAATTGCTCGACTCGGTAGAACTGGGTTCGGGTATGCAGTTGGCCATGTGGCAAAACAATCAGGATCGTGTCAGTGTCTGTAGTAATCACCATACCTTAAGCATGTATGTTCAAGGAGGTTATGAAAGCTATCAAAAGACGGCGCAAGGCTGGCACAATGGGGGTGGACCTGATCGGATGTGTCTGATGCCACAGGATTTTGAATCGACCTGGGATCTGCGTGATCCACTGACATTTGTACATTTGTACTATACCGAACAACACTTACAACGCGTGGCTGAACAAGTCTGGGATCGTGAACCCAGCCAGATCATCCTTAATCCGCAGATTTTTGTGGCGGACCCACAAATTTCCATGCTCTATCGGCATTTTTTGCTGAATGGTGCCTGGCGAGAACGTGAAAATCATTTGCAGATGAGTACCGCAACCACGCTATTACTGAATCATCTGATCAAAAATTACAGTCATGCCCAATGGCAAGCGCCTGAAGTTAAAGGGGGACTCTCACCTTATATCCTCAAACATCTGCTAGAGTGGATTGATCAACATCTCCATTTAAGTCTGACCTTATCGGATCTGGCTCAGCAAGCACAACTCAGCGAGTATCATTTTGCCCATATGTTTAAACAGTCAATGCAGATGCCTCCGCATCAGTATGTGATGCAACGTCGTCTTGAACTGGCACATCAGGCATTACACAGCAGCAGTCTGAATTTGACTGAAATTGCGACCCAATATGGCTTTAGCTCCAGTAGCCATTTTAGCAATCGTTTTAAAAAGCAGTTTGGCTATTCGCCTTCGCAAATCCGAAAAAACTAAAACAGAAATTACTCCTGATATATTCTTACGTTCTGTTTTCATTGTTAGACCTTTCGCCAAATCTAAGCTAAAACTCCCACAATCATTCCTTTTTGTCATATAATTTAGCCCGCCAGCTAATCGCCCGCTCAAGAGAAATTTGATATGACAACGATCATCAAACAAGATGACTTGATTACATCAATCAAGGATGCCCTGCAGTTTATTTCTTACTATCACCCGCAAGACTTTATCCAAGCGATGAGCCGTGCCTATGATCGTGAAGAAAACAAAGCTGCAAAAGATGCTATTGCACAGATCCTCATCAACTCACGTATGTGCGCTGAAGGTCACCGACCAATCTGTCAGGATACAGGGATTGTTAACGTTTTCCTTGAAGTTGGCCTGGACGTTAAATTTGATTTAACCATGAGTCTGGATGATGCAGTCAACGAAGGCGTACGCCAAGGTTACTTAGAGAACTCAAATGTACTACGTGCTTCAGTTTTAGCAGATCCGGCTTTTGGTCGTAAGAATACCAAAGACAATACCCCTGCCGTCATCCACTACAAACTCGTACCTGGGAATAAAGTCGATATTACCGTGGCTGCAAAAGGTGGCGGTTCAGAAAACAAATCTAAACTTGCGATGCTGAATCCGTCTGATTCAATCGTGGACTGGGTACTTAAAACTGTTCCAACCATGGGTGCAGGCTGGTGTCCACCAGGTATGCTCGGTATCGGTATCGGTGGTACTGCCGAAAAAGCCATGATGCTTGCGAAAGAAGCACTCATGGAAGAAATCAACATGGACGAATTACTACGTCGTGGTCCACAAAACAAGATGGAAGAACTCCGTATCGAGATCTTCGAGAAAGTGAATGCATTAGGTATCGGTGCACAAGGTCTTGGTGGTTTAACCACAGTGCTTGATATTAAAATCAAGGATTACCCATGCCACGCAGCAGGTAAGCCAGTCGGTATGATTCCAAACTGTGCTGCAACTCGTCATGCACACTTCCAGTTAGACGGTTCAGGCGTTGCACATATTCAGGCACCAAAACTTGAAGACTACCCTGCTGTGACTTGGGATTCGTCTCAATCGAAGCGTGTCAACCTTGATACCATTACGCAAGAAGAAATGAATGCCTGGAAGCCAGGCGATACATTATTGTTGAACGGTACGATTTATACCGGTCGTGATGCTGCACATAAGCGCATGGTCGACATGCTCAACAATGGCGAAGAGCTTCCTGTCGATCTAAAAGGTAAATTCATTTACTACGTGGGTCCAGTTGATCCTGTGGGTGATGAAGTGGTTGGTCCTGCTGGCCCTACAACCGCTACCCGTATGGACAAGTTTACCCGTCAAGTGCTAGAAGCAACTGGCTTGTTCGGTATGATCGGTAAAGCGGATCGTGGTCCTGCTGCAATTGAAGCAATCAAAGACAATCAGGCAACTTATTTGATGGCTGTTGGTGGTGCTGCTTACCTCGTGTCTAAAGCAGTCCGTGAAGCTGAAGTGGTGGCCTTTGCTGATTTAGGTATGGAAGCCATCTACAAGTTCGTGGTTGAAGATATGCCGGTCTCTGTTGCGGTTGATGTGAATGGTACTTCAATCCATGCCACTGCACCAAAAATCTGGCAAGCTAAAATTGGCAAGATTCCAGTGGTTGATGCCGCTGCGTCATAAATAATACTCATACAATAATCATAGCCGAATCATCGTATTCGGCTATTTTTTTGCCTGAAGCTTCTGCTAGATTATAAAGATGAGAAGAATAAGGAAATGCAAATGAATAAATATTTACTCAGCATGCTGCTTGGTCTGAGTTTACTTGGCAATATCCAGCATAGCTTTGCATCTCCTGCACAAAGCAAATCGATCAAAGAGCTGATCAAACTCAGTGACCTTGAACATGCCCTAAATACTTCACTGGATGAAATGCAGCCTACACTGGATCTTGAAGCTGAAAATATCCTGTTACGGGTGCTGGGCAAAGATGAACTCACCACCACCCAGGAGCATCTTGCGGTGCTGGAACTGAGTCAACTACTCAAAGAAACCAGCGCAAAAATGTTTGCCCGACCTGAAACCATTCAGGCGATTGAAAAAATCTACGCCGATGCGCTTAGTGAAGAAGAAGTCCAAGCCTATTTAAAATTTTTAAAGACACCTGAAGGCCAGTCGATTAACCAGAAAACCCTACAAATCACCACTCATGTTTTTCAATACATGAATAACATCAGTCAAAAGACCTTGAGCGATCCCCAACAAAGTTCACAGCTTAAAGAGCAGTTCCTGACGATTATCAAGCCGTTAATTCAGGAAGAATAAATGGCTGTTGTCATTGTCATGATTACCAGGTCAACGGGTTCCATAGCTTAAACGGCTTGACCAGATGCACTTCCGACTTTGCATCATACTTGGCTGGTTTTAACTCTTGTGGCTTAGAACGCACCTTGCCTGAAGCATCTTGTGCCACAAAGTTATAGCTGGATGATTTTAGCCGGGTAAAGGCGATTTCCTGATGTGCCACTTTATCGGGCATGATCATAAATGGTCCCGTATGTTCACTACGGGAAATTTTATTTTCTTCGTCATACTTGATGAAATAAGTCTGAGCAGCATCAACTGTAATGTCCAGATATTTCGGCTTTTGGAAATGCAGTCCAGCCAATGGTCGACTCACACTCAGGCGATAGGTCCCTGCGGGTAGCTCAAGCCAGTAATAGTGATTATGCAATAGACTTGGAATACGGTGTCCGTTAATAAATAAATTGGCTGCTGCAATTTCCTGACGGTTCCAGCGCGTATCCGGACGATATAAATAGACCACCGCCGCTTGTTCATTTTGCGGTTTAACCGGCGCGAAATACTGCCCTAATTTTTGATTGACCCAGCCGCCCACACTAAAGCCGCCGACAT
The DNA here is from genome assembly GCF_904886855.1 of Acinetobacter sp. 'aerobic (ED)'. Lineage (NCBI taxonomy): Bacteria > Pseudomonadati > Pseudomonadota > Gammaproteobacteria > Moraxellales > Moraxellaceae > Acinetobacter > Acinetobacter sp. 'aerobic (ED)'. The sequence goes on along the minus strand of NZ_CAJHGI010000003.1, from coordinate 520,208 downwards.
GATATTGATCAAATAAACCTGGTTCTTTTTCTGTATCCACAGGGGGTAATGTTGCAGTCAGTGCGGTTGGTTTTTCTTCAACAGCTTTATGGCTTTGACAGCCAGCGAGCACCCCTGCACAACATAATGACACTATTAAATAACGCATGACATCCCTCAAGGCGTTTTCTTGAATTTATTTTTAACAACGCAAAACTATGCGGATTTTTTTCAATTTTAAGATTAACACCTCGTTGCCCAATTGCAAATAAAAAAAGCATGAAAAGCCAAGCCTTTCATGCTTTTTCAGATGGACGAGAATTAAGCCGATTTAGAATCGACCACCTTCAAATCCTTCTTTTCAATCAGTTCGGGTGTACCTGTCTGTGGTAGACGTTCCGGTTTAAAGGTTGGCTTCGCCGTACCATTAATCACCGCTTCATCCACAATCACGGTACCGACATCAGTACGACTTGGTAAGTCATACATGGTTTCAAGCAAGACATTTTCCAGAATTGAACGCAGACCACGTGCACCGGTGTTACGATCCAGCGCTTTCTTCGCTACTGCACGTAATGCAGACTCATCAAAGACCAGATCGACATCTTCCATCGTGAACAGGTACTGGTATTGACGCGTCAATGCATTTTTAGGCTCTGTCAGAATCTGCATCAATGCTTCTTCATCCAGCTCTTCTAAAGTGGCAATCACGGGCAAACGACCAATAAATTCAGGAATCAAACCGAATTTAACCAGATCCGTTGCTTCAACCTGACGGAACAATTCAGAGACTTTTTTACTGTCATCTTTATTCTTCACATCCGCAGTAAAACCGATTCCGCCCTTCTCTTGACGTTGCTGTACGATTTTTTCCAGACCAGAGAATGCACCACCACAAATAAACAGGATATTGGCAGTATCAATCTGGATGAATTCCTGCTGTGGATGCTTACGACCACCTTGTGGCGGAATAGAAGCAACCGTACCTTCAATCATTTTTAATAATGCTTGTTGTACGCCTTCGCCAGACACATCACGGGTAATTGAAGGATTTTCAGATTTACGGGTAATCTTATCAATCTCATCAATATAGATAATGCCTTTCTGCGCTTTCTCTACATCGTAATCGGCTTTTTGCAATAACTTCTGCACGATGTTTTCCACATCTTCACCCACATAACCGGCTTCGGTTAAGGTGGTTGCATCTGCCATCGCAAACGGTACATCAAGTAAACGTGCCAGCGTTTGTGCCAGTAAGGTTTTACCTGAACCGGTCGGGCCGATCAGCAGAATATTACTTTTCGCAATTTCAATATCCTGATGCCCATGATTCGACTGGCCCACTTTCAAACGCTTATAGTGGTTATAGACCGCAACAGACAAGGTCTTCTTGGCAACATCTTGCCCGATTACATATTGATCCAAGGCAGCACGTATTTCGTGTGGTTTTGGCAATGGCTTGGTTGCCCAATCACCTGCTTCAACTTGTTGACTGGTTTGCACCAGGTCCAAGCAGACATCCACACACTCATTACAAATATATGCGTCCTCACCAGCAATCAATTTTCCAACTTCAGATTGCGTCTTACCACAAAATGAACAATGTTTTTGTCCTTGAGGATGTTCGGACATATTTACTCCACAACTTAAATCTTAAACTTAGGTCCTAAATCAGGGACGTTTGCTTAGCACTTCATCTACTAAACCATATTCTTTGGCTGCTTGTGCAGTCATGAAATTGTCACGATCTGTGTCACGCGCAACCGTTTCATAATCCTGGCCGCTATGTTCGGCCATCAAGCGGTTTAAACGCTCTTTGATAAACAGAATTTCACGCGCATGAATTTCGATATCAGAGGCCTGACCACGGAAACCACCGAGTGGCTGATGAATCATGACACGTGCATTTTCCAGACAGTAACGTTTCCCTTTGGCGCCCGCATTTAACAAGAATGCACCCATTGATGCAGCTTGCCCCATGCAGTAAGTGACAACATCAGGTTTAATAAACTGCATGGTGTCATAAATCGCCATACCCGCAGTGACTGAACCACCTGGTGAATTGATATAAAGGTGGATGTCTTTTTCTGGATTTTCTGCTTCAAGAAATAACATCTGCGCAACGATTAAGTTCGCCATGTTATCTTCAACTTCACCCGTTAAGAAAATAACACGCTCACGTAATAGACGTGAAAAAATATCGAATGAACGCTCACCACGAGAGGATTGTTCAACGACAACAGGAACTAAAGCATTTTCAATTGTTGGAACATACATATGTTTACTTATTCCTAAATTATTGTGACCCGATCTATGCCAACAATATGAGGGATAATCGATGAAATTGCAAAAGGTTCAATCTGAAATATTCGATTATTTAGACTAAAATCTGGTAATTTTTCGAGAAATTAACACTTTCATAACATAGGGTTTTAAGCACTTGCAGCAATACTTTCCAGGATAGAAATTTTCGGATTCTGCAAGCCCTGCTCCCCAGCATTTTGCATACGAGAGAATAGAACGAGATAAGAGCCGTAACTGCTCAATTCATTTTTTAACGTTCTACCTTATCCATACAGCTCAATGCTAAAGAAAAAAGGCGCATTAAGCGCCTTTTTTCTTTAAACAACTTTTGAAAGATTAGCCACGACGAGCTTGTTGTTCTTTCAATAAGTCTTCGTAGCTAATCGCAACATCTTTTACTTTAGCAGCAGCTAAGATGTGATCAACCACTTGATCTTCTAACACAACAGCTTCGATTTGAGCGCGTTGTTGTTTGTCATTTTTGAAATATTCAACCACTTCAGTTGGATCTTCATAAGAAGAAGCCATGTCATCGATGTAAGCATCAACACGTGATTGGTCAACTTCAAGTTTAGCATCAGCCAATACCTTGCTTACCAATACGCCAAGCTTCACTGATTTTTCAGCTTGCTCTTTGAACAATTCATCCGGAAGCATGCTGCTGTCAAATGCGCCTGCACCTTGAGCACCAAACTGTTGCGTGAATTGCTGGATCATTTGTTGACGTTGACGGTCAATTTCTTGAGCAACCATAGATGCTGGAACTTCGATTTCGTTTGCAGCAACAAGCGCATCAAATGCAGCTTGTTTAACTTGGTTACGAAGACCATTGCGAACTTCACGTTCCATATTCTTACGAACGTCAGCTTTTAACTTGTCTAAGCCTTCTTCTTCAGTTAAACCAAAGATTTTCAAGAATTCAGCATCGATTTCTGGAAGTTTAGGTTTTTCAACTTGCTTCACAGTGATTTTGAATTGAGCCGCTTTACCCGCCAAGTTTTCAGCTTGGTAGTCTTCTGGGAAAGTTACATCGATAACTTTCTCTTCGCCAGCTTTCATACCAACGATACCGTCTTCAAAACCTGGGATCATACGACCTGAGCCAAGTACAAGTTTAAAGTCTTCAGCAGCGCCACCTTCAAACTTCTCACCATCAACAGTACCTTCGAAGTCGAAAGTCACTTGCATGTCTTTCTTCGCCATACCTTTGGTTACAGCCCAAGTTTGACGTTGTTTTTGCAAGTTTTCGATCATCACGTCAACGTCTTTATCGTTGATTTCTGATGATTTACGTTCAACTTCCAAGTCAGCAAAAGTTTTCACTTCTACTTCTGGATAAACTTCAACAGTTGCTTCAAAAACTAAAGCATCATCTTTGTTTTCAACTTTCTCAATGTTTGGCATACCCACTGCATTGATTTTTTCTTGTTGAATTGCTTCGAATACGCTGTCACGAATGACGTCATTCACAACTTCTTGATAAATGCCCGCACCATATTCACGGCGAACAACATTTAAAGGCACTTTACCTGGACGGAAGCCGTTGATCTTCACAGTTTTGGCAGTGCGTTTTAAGCGAGCTTCAAACTGCTCGTTAACACGGCTCGTCGGTACAGAAACATTTAAACGACGGGCAACGCCCGAAACCGCTTCAGTCGTTACTTGCATGGCTTCCTCGATATATAGTTAGTAGTAACATTTTTAAAGTGCCACATTATATGACAACTTTCAGGATATACAAAATCGGATGCTAAAAAAGCAAATATATTTCCAATTTCAACTGAAATCACAGTTTTCTTAAATGAAACTTAAATTGAATGTTACTTTTTGTTGTTAATGATAAATATTATCACTATAATTCGCACTGATTTTGAGCACTTTTCTATTTTTTCTCGTCCAGCTTTGGAACTCTAGTTATGAGTAAATTTAATTTATCCCCACTTTCTTTTGCATTACTTGGGGTAATGACCACTTCGGCTTTTGCAGACAACACAACAACACCTGAAAGCACCAATACACACCAGCTTGCTACCATTGTGGTTTCGGCTTCTGGTTTCGAACAAGATATTAAAAATGCACCGGCCTCGATTAGCGTTGTCACTAAAGACGATATTGAAAAGAAAAATGCGACCAGCATTGCAGATCTACTTTCAGATGTCCCTGGTATCGACATCCGTGATGGGATTGGAAAAACCTCTGGCTTAAATATTAAAATGCGTGGCCTAGGCAATGAATACAGTCTGATTCTGATTGATGGTCGCCGCCAAACCACTTCATCGGATGTAACACCAAACGGTTTTGGAGAATCAGCAAATGGCTTTTTACCCCCACTCGCTTCAATTGAACGGATTGAAGTCATTCGTGGACCAATGGCAACGCGCTATGGTTCCGAGGCGATGGGTGGTGTCATTAATATTATTACCAAGAAAATTAGTGATCAATGGAATGGCAATGTCACAGTGAGTGGCAATGTGATGGAACATGGCGGCGAAGCCGACTCATGGAAAACTAGCGTAGTGGTGAATGGTCCAATTATTCAGGACAAGCTGGGCCTCCAGTTACGTGGTTCTTATTTAGATCGCCAAAAGTCAGAACGTGTTCCAGGCACTTCAGGTCGTGATCCACGTCCAAGTGAAGCAGATATTTATGATATCGGTGGAAAATTATCCTTTAAATTGGATGATCAGAATAGCTTCTGGGTAGATGGTTTTCACTCAAGTCAAACTTATAAAAATGATGATAACCGTTTAGGTACACTGGATACACCGGCACGAGCTAATGGCTATAAAGACGAGCTGGAATTCAAACGGGACCAGATTGCTGCAGGTCATCATGGTGACTATAGTTTTGGTCAATGGAACTCTTATGTCAGCCAGACTAAAACAGAAACAATTGGCCGTACCATTCCAAGAAATACATTCCCTGGGAATGCAGCAGCAGGTCAGGACCGTACCTTAAAAAATACGGATTTTGTTGCCGACACACATGTGGTTATGCCAATTGCAGATCACAAACTTACTGTCGGTGCTGAATATAAAGAAGCAAAAATTGCAGATGATATTGCTGGTCTTGGTGCAACATTCAAAAAAGACTCTTTCTCTATCTATGCAGAAGATGAATGGCGCATTCTCGACAACCTCGGCTTTACGCTTGGTGGTCGTTATGAAGACCATTCGGGCTTTGGAGGCCAATTTAGCCCGCGCGCCTACCTCGTCTGGAATGCAAATGACGAACTTACAATTAAAGGTGGTGTCAGCACAGGTTATAAAGCACCATCTGCAAAAGACCTTCACAATGGCATTGTAAGTATTAGTGGGCAAGGAACCTCATTTAACATTGGCTCTCCTAACTTAAAACCAGAAGAATCAACCAACTATGAACTTGGCTTCAACTACAACAACGGCAATTTAGACCTGACGACAACAGCATTCTTTAATAAGATTAAGAACCTGATTACTGATGGACCTGAATTACTGAACTGTTTCTCTGAAAAAAATCCAAATCAACCCGGTTGTGTGAGCTATGGATCACATATCACTCAAGATACTTTTTCACAAAAAATCAATGCAGATGAAGCTGAAACCAAAGGTGTTGAACTCAGCTTGAAATATAGCATTATTCCTGAATGGGACATTAAAGCTGCATACACCTATATGGAATCAGAAATTACCAAAGGTAAGAACAAAGGTTCTTATCTAAGTAATGTCCCTAAAAATGCATTTAATATGACCTCAACCTGGCACATCAATGATGCATTTGATGTATGGTTACAACATGAATATAAATCAGACCGTAAGCGCTACAATACAGAACAAACCGCAGGTGATGCCGCTATTATTTATAATGCAACTAACAATAAATTAAAGGGTTATAACTTATTTAATTTAGGTGCAAGTTATCGTGTAAATGATCAATTGCGTTTCAATGGTTCAGTGAACAACCTGCTCGACAAAGACTTTAGCAGCAATGGTTCATATATTGATGCTAATGGTAATCCGGCTTCTTATTACGACTATATGCAAATTAGTTCAGGCATGTCTGGTACTTATCTTGCAGGCCGTAACTACTGGTTATCTGTATCCTACGATTTCTAAGTAATCTATACATCATTATATAAAAAACCTGCTCATGCAGGTTTTTTTTACATTTGTCTCCCGCTCATAGCATGCTGTTTAAAGTCATCGCTTTGACAATTTTTTATACTCAGAGTTTAAATTAAACTTTAAAATTTCTATTGTCTTTACTTTTAAACCTTGAGCATCTTGTTTAGAACCCAAGGTTCAGATCATCTTCTCTTTTCCATTAAAAATAACAAGCTGATATTCAAAAGCTTTCATATTGAGTGTCTATAGAAAAAACAGAATTCACTTTATTCGAATGAAAAAATAATTAAATCTAAATAAAAAATTAACTCTTAATGCACAATCGTTTTTCCAGATTAAAGAAAAAAATCAACAAATTAACTACATTTAAGAACAAAACTTCATTCATATTTCCATAATTAAAAGCTGAGGGAATTGGAAAAATCAATTCCAAACAAATGCATATAGAAATAAGAATGATTATTCTTTGCATGAATTTTTATACTGTTTAGGCGTGTCTCATGTCGTTTATCAAATCACGGAAGAAACTCGTTTCTTCTGCAATTGCATCATCACTTTCGGTCATTGCAGTACCTGCGATTGCACAAGAACAACCCGTTCAACTCCCAACCATTCATGCGCATGCAGAACAAGAACAGAGCCTCAAGGTTGATAACTCTGCAAATGCAAAATTTGTTGCACCCCTTAAAGACACTCCGAAATCAGTCTCTATCCTTTCTCAAAAACTAATTAAAGATACCAACTCGAATACCTTACTCGAAGCACTTCGTTATGAGCCAGGGATTACTTTAGGTGCGGGTGAAGGTGGTACACCATTTACAGATATGCCCTATATTCGTGGTTATAGTGGACAATCATCGATTTATGTAGATGGTGTACGGAACACTACCTCACAAAGCCGCGACATGTTTGCGATTGAACAGGTTGAAGTCATTAAAGGTTCTTCTTCTGCCCTCGGTGGAGGTGGCAGTGTGGGTGGTAGCATTAATCTTGTCCCGAAAGTGGCCCATCAGGGTGATGTATATCAGGGCAGCATTCAAGGGGGTACCGACAACTATCGCCATATCCAGCTGGATGCCAATAAAGATTTCGGCAATGGTATCGCAGGTCGTGTTGTGGTGATGGGTCATGAAAATGAAAAACCAGGTCAACACAATGGTGCAGAATTTGCTCGTGCAGGTCTCGCATCAAGCCTTGCTTTTGGCTTAGACACAGCAACACGCGGTACATTCAGCTATTACTATTTACGTAGTAATGACGAACCAGATGCCGGTATTCCATTTAATAATCCAACACGCGCTCCTGCGGGTGTAACGCTTAATCCAGGTGATGGTCGCCCAGTAAGCGTCAAAGCCGGCACCTACTATGGCTGGAAAGATCGTGATTTTGACAAACGTGAAAATCACATTGGTACCTTCAAGTTGGAACACGATTTCAATGAAGATCTGACCTTGTCAAATGTGATGACTTATAACAAATCAAAGTCGGACTATGTCTATACCAATGCAGATGACTCAAATGGCAATATTTACCGCGGTACAGTTGCTCGCCGTGCTTTAAGCCGTATTCTGGATACCGATGCGTATAGCGATCAGCTTTCTTTAAGAGGCAAGTTCAACACTGGGGCATTTAAACATTCATTTAATGTAGGTACTGAGTGGAGCTATCAAAATACCGATCAGGGCATGCATACCTTTACCAATGCGGCTGGCCAAACAACTTCAACTATTCTGGCTTCGAATGTCAGTGGTTGTGACACAGCTTCCGCTACGTCAAATGGCTGGTGTACTGGTTTAAATAATCCAGGCAATGGTCGCTTTACTGACAGTGTAGGCAGTATCAAAAGTCAATCAACAACACGTAGCCGTACTGCCTCTGTTTATGCCCTTGACAGTATTGAGTTTAACCCACAATGGTTACTTAACTTAGGTGTTCGTTGGGACAAATTTGATACCGAGAAGAAATATAATAAAGATGTCTATGCGACAGATAAAGGCGCTTATGACTACTCCAAAGTTGCCACAGCTAAAGGCACTAAATACGAAAGTGATGCTGATTTCTTTACTTATCAGGCCGGTTTAGTGTTTAAGCCAACTGAAGCAGGCAGTATCTATGCAAGTTTTGCGACTTCTGCAAATCCAGTCGGTGTTTTAGCTGAAGGTGATAACAGCGATAATGCGCTCGGTACGACAGATATTGTGAATAACCTGAAGCCTGAAGAAGCACGGACTTTTGAAATCGGAACCAAATGGGACCTGTTTAATGAACGTGCCAATTTAACCGCAGCTATTTTCCGTACTGAAAAGCAAAATACCCGTATTCAAATTGATCCAACCACAACCACCAATGCGGGTGAAAGTAAAGTAGATGGATTTGAAGTGAGCTTAAACGGCAAAATTACCAATAAATGGGATATTGCTGCAGGTTATAGCTATCTGGACAGCGAAATTACTAAGGCAGCTTATAACGCAGTCGCGCAAGAAGGTAAACCACTTCCATTCGTTGCGAAAAACAGTGCTACTTTATGGTCAACATATAAAGTATTACCGAACTTAACACTAGGTGCGGGCGCAGAATATCGTGATCAAGTGTTTGTAAACACAACAGCACCGAAATTCTTGCCAACTTATACCATCTACAATGCAATGGCAAAATACGATGTAAACAAAAATGTGAATTTACAACTTAACGTGAATAACATTGGCGATAAACGTTACTTTACCAGCGCACATGCTGCACATTATGCATTTGAAGGTAATGGTCGTAACGCGGTACTTGCTGTTAATTTTAAATACTAAGTAACAGCGCCATAATAACTTTATGGCATTCAACTGAGTTCATATAAAATAGCCTCGTCATGAGGCTATTTTTACAAATGCAATAAATATTCAAAAGGTGTTCAGCGTGATCCATCATATTCCCAATGTATTAAGCAAACAACAAGTTGCAGAATTCCGCCAGTTAATGGCAGATGCAAATTGGGTGGGTGGAAAAGTGACTGCGGGGACCCTCTCTGCTTCAGTGAAACAAAATCAGCAGCTTTCAGAACAAGATCCCCTGACCCATGCGCTTAGTGATATTGTGATCAAAGCGATCTGGCAACATCCACTGTTTCAGGCTGCGGCATTACCGCATAAAATTATTCCGCCCCTGTTCAATCGTTATGATGAATCTGAAAGCTTTGGCTTCCATGTCGACAACTCGATTCGCCTGATTCGTGGTACATCCGAGCAAATCCGCACCGATTTATCCTGCACCCTGTTCTTAAGCGAACCGGAAGAATACGAAGGCGGCGAACTGGTGGTTGAGGATACCTATGGTTACCATGAGATCAAACTTCCTGCCGGTGATGTGGTGCTTTATCCATCAACCAGTTTGCATGAAGTCAGTAGTATTGGCTCTGGCACCCGTTTCGCATCATTCTTCTGGGTACAAAGCCTGATTCGGGAAGATAGCAAGCGACACCTGCTCTTCTCTTTAGATGAAAGTATCCGTGAACTGCGCAAAACTCATGGCGATGCTTATCCAGAAGTGATGAAACTCACCAATATTTACCATAATCTGATCCGGATGTGGTCTGAACTCTAATTCACATAATTTTCAAAGCTTAGAGATAAAATTAATTTTTTTATCTCTCATTCATAAAATTACGGGAAATTTTCCCCATTAAAATTAAAATAGTGCAAAAAACAGGGAAATATTTTCCATTCATTGTCTTTAAAATGTTTTATAGACCTTTGCAGCCGTCTGTATTTTCGCCTAGACTGAACCCAGTTAGATGATTAATATAACTGCAAAATTAAATAACCCATACGAATGGTAGATGATGAAAACAAATCGCGGCTTTACCCCCCCGTCTCATACAACACATCTTGCTGTTCTTCTCCTGATGCTGCGCCTCGCGCGCGTATAAATTTTTAGCCTACCTTTTTAGGCACTCGCCCCCCAGATTTGCTTTAAATTAATTCTTATAGACACCATATATATTTGTAGCACGTTGCCTTTTATTTGACTCAGCAACCATGCTACGACAAGGAGTTATCTCATGATGTTGGCTGACCCAAGCAAGAAATACCGCCGTATGTACCAGCGCGTCGATTTACCCGATCGCCAGTGGCCAAATAATGAAATCAATCAGGCACCGATCTGGATGAGTACCGACCTTCGTGACGGTAATCAGGCAATTTTTGAGCCGATGAACATGGAACAAAAATTAAAAATGTTCCATATGTTGGTCAAGATTGGCTTTAAACATATTGAAATCGGCTTCCCCTCTGCATCACAAATCGACTTCGACTTCACCCGTAAGTTAATTGAAGAAAATTTGATTCCGGATGATGTCTATATCGAAGTATTGGTGCAAGCACGTGATCACTTGATTGAACGTACCTTCGAAGCTTTAGTTGATGCAAAACGCGCCATCGTGCATATCTATAACTCAAACTCGCCGACTTTCCGCAAGAAAGTCTTGAATGTCGATGCCAATGGCTCAAAACAACTTGCCATGAATGCGGCAAGCAAAGTTAAGGAATATGCGGCACAGTACCCAGCAACAGAATGGATTTTCCAGTACAGTCCCGAATGTTTCACCGCAACCGAATTAGAAGTCGCCAAAGATGTCTGTGATGCGGTGACTGAAATTTGGGAAGCTTCACCGACCAACAAAGTCATCTTGAACTTGCCTGCAACCGTGGAAGTGTCGACGCCGAATGTCTATGCCGATCAAATCGAATGGATGCACCGCAACTTGGCACGTCGTGATGGCGTGATTATCTCGGTACACTGTCACAATGACCGCGGTTGTGGTATCGCCGCCTCTGAATTGGCAATTATGGCAGGTGCTGACCGGGTTGAAGGCTGTGTGTTTGGGAATGGTGAACGTACCGGTAACGTTGACGTTGCAGCAATTGCCTTGAACATGTATACCCAGGGTGTTGCACCTAACTTGGATTTCTCCAATATCAATGAAGTGATTGCGACGGTTGAAGAATGTACGGGCTTACCTGTGCATCCTCGCCATCCATATGCCGGTGATTTAGTCTTTACCGCATTCTCGGGTTCACATCAGGATGCGATTAAGAAAGGTTTCGAGTTCCAGAAAAACGAAGAAATCTGGGATATGCCATATTTACCAATCGATCCGAAAGACTTGGGTCGTGACTATGATGCAGTGATCCGTGTCAATAGCCAATCAGGTAAAGGTGGTATTGCTTACTTATTAGAATCGAATTACAACGTTGCCTTGCCACGTCGTGTACAAATCGAATTTAGCCAGATCGTACAGCAACATACCGATGAAAATGGCACTGAAATCAGCGCCCATGAAATCTGGTCTTTATTTGAAAAAACCTATGTTGATGTAAAAAACAGTCATTATCACACTAAGCATTATCAATTATCAGATATTAATGGTACACAAATCATTGAATTAGACGTTGAAATCGACGGCGAAATTCAACGTCTACGCGGTGAAGGCAATGGTCCGATTTCAGCTATGTTAAATGCTTTACAGTTACCGATTGACGTGGTGAACTACGAAGAACGCAGCATCAGTTCAGGTGCCAATGCCAAAGCCCTTGCCTTGATTGAACTTCAGGTGAAAGGTACAGGTAAGAGTGCATTCGGTGCTGGCGTACATGACAACATCGTGACCTCATCAATTGAAGCCATTATTGCATGTACAAACCGTTTGATTGAGCAAGGTGTGTTGACCACCGACCAAGTGGCTGCCGCAGCCGTGTAGATCGGTGAAATATCACATAATCGTCAGTAAAGCTGAGTTGTAATATCAGAAAAAATGACTTTTGAAAGGATACCTGAATTGGTATCCTTTTATTATTAATGATTTATTATAGGGCGAATCATTCCAGTGTCTTTTCCATCGGATTCAGTGGGTTTAGTCACACCACAAAAGTTTCAATTTGAACAACCGCTAGAACTTGAATGTGGTCGAGTATTACCACGTTTTGATTTAATGGTTGAAACCTATGGAACACTCAATGCAGATAAATCCAATGCCATTCTGATTTGTCATGCACTTTCAGGACATCACCATGCCGCAGGCTACCATCATGAAGATGATAAAAAAGCAGGCTGGTGGGATAGCTGTATTGGCCCTGGAAAAGCAATTGATACCGACCATTTCTTTGTTGTTTCATTAAATAATATCGGGGGCTGTAGTGGCTCTACAGGACCAACCTCACCGAATCCAGAAAATGAAAATCGTCCTTATGGTCCAGACTTTCCACTGGTTACCGTGCGCGACTGGGTCAAAACCCAAGCCATGCTATCTGACCGACTCGGTGTTGAGGTTTGGTATTCCATTATTGGTGGCTCTTTAGGCGGTATGCAAGCCTTGCAATGGTCATTAGATTACCCTGATCGCCTAAAAAAATGTGCCGTGATAGCCAGCGCACCAAAATTATCAGCTCAAAATATTGCCTTTAACGAGGTGGCACGCCAATCAATTCTCTCTGATCCAGACTTCCATCATGGCCGCTATCTGGAAAATGACAGCTATCCGAAACGCGGCCTGATTCTGGCACGTATGGTCGGGCATATCACCTACTTATCTGAAGAAGCCATGAAGCAGAAATTTGGCCGTGACCTCAAGTCAGGCAAATTTATGTATGGTTTCGATGTCGAATTTCAGGTTGAAAGCTATTTGCGTTACCAAGGTGAACAATTTAGTCGCAATTTCGATGCAAATACTTACTTGATTATGACCAAGGCACTGGATTATTTTGACCCTTCCCGTGAATATGAGCACTCTTTAACAAAGGCCATGAGTAAGCCGAAATGCCAGTTTCTGGTGATTTCATTTACCACGGACTGGCGTTTTAGTCCTAGCCGTTCACAGGAACTGGTAGATGCCTTGATTGATAATCATAAGCCTGTCAGCTATCTGGATATTGATGCTGAGCAAGGTCACGACTCATTCTTGTTCCCTATTCCCCTCTATGTAAAAACACTACGGGCATTTTTAGGTGGAGAACAACAGTTGCAATCGACACGACAGGAGCAGCACTGATGCGTATAGATCAACAACTTGCCGAAAAATGGATTAACCCGAACTCTAGCGTGTTAGACTTAGGCTGTGGTGATGGTGAATTGCTGGCTCACATGAGCAAACAGCATAATATTCGTGCCTATGGGCTAGAAATTGATCAAGAAAAGATTGCAATTGCCATCAGTCGGGGGTTAAATATTATCCAACAGGACTTGAACCTCGGTTTAAGCCGCTTTGCCGACCAGTCTTTTGACTCTGTGGTGATGGCACAAGCTTTGCAAGCTGTAGATGCACCTGATGTATTACTCCGTGATATGGTGCGTGTCGGCAAACAGGCGATTATTACTTTTCCAAACTTTGCGCATTGGAAGACACGTTCTTTTCTTGCATTAAAAGGGAAAATGCCTGTTTCGGAAGCTTTACCTTATATGTGGTATAACACCCCGAATATTCATTTATGTACTTTCCGTGACTTTGAAGCCTTATGTGCCGAGAACCGGATTAAAATTATTAATCGACTTGCCGTTAATGGTGACCAACAAGGTAGTATGCTCAGCAAGCATATGCCGAACCTATTTGGTGAAGTCGCAATTTATCGAGTGAGCGCTCTATGAAAAAGACATTAATCAGCACATTTTTATTTGGTCTGATCAGTATACAAGCGCACGCTGACTATGTTGCCCAACCACAATCGGTCGCAACACAGGCAGCGCGTTATTCAGTGATGGACATCGGTGGATTACAAAGCGCAGCCAAATCTGGTCAGGCGGGGGCACAATTTTATTTAGCGACCCGTTACCAGTATGGTAAAGACGTGGCTAAAGATGAGAAACAGGCATTTACCTTATTCAAGGCTGCTGCGGATCAAGGTTTATCTGCAGCACAATTGAATGTGGGCCGTATGTATGCCGATGGTATTGGCACCAAGAAAGACGAAGCTTTGGCTCGTAAATATTTCGAGAAAGCAGCCAGCAATGGCGATAACCGTGCCAGCTTTAATCTTGCCATGATGGAAGAGCAAAAGAAAAATTATATGGGTGCTTATCAGTGGTATGAGCTTTCAACCCGTGATGGCATGCTCGATACCAAAGTGATCAAACTTTCTGAAGGTAAGAAAACGGCGTTGGCTGCAAACTTGACCCAAGACCAGATTCGTACTGCACGTGACCGTGCTGATAAATGGATTCAAGCGCAATAATCTTGTTTAGATTTATTGAATGATATAAAAACCGACTTGTAAGAGTCGGTTTTTTATTATATTGGTAACATTCATCCTTAATTAAATTTATTAAATGAGCGAGATAGAAAAGGCAATATTCAAAGCAAAACTAGAATTGGAAATAATCACTGCGGAAGAAATCCAAAGGTGGGCAATTGAGACATTAGAAAAAGATTCATCGAATGATTTAGCTTTAGAAATATGCTTTCTATCAACACCAGAACAAATTACAACCTATTTTAATCAATTATCCCGAAGTCTATTTAATACAGATTTAACAAAGGTATCAGTCAATAAACTCTTAAAAGATTATATTGAAAAACATTTAGAGCTAGTCAAAAGCCAAGAGCTTCTATTTCCTTTTCTTCAGAAGCTTTTGGCTTTATCTAAGGCTGTAGAGAATGAGGATCTTTTTGAGTTATTAAATTATTATGATGACCAGTTCTACTTAAGTTTTGAAGGATATACGCCTTCTGAACCAGATGCTGTATTTAAAGAGTTCATAACCGATTTAAAAGATTTCTTATCTACACAAAGTTAAAGATATGAGGGAAAAGGAGCAATTACTCTTGCTTTCAGAATGTGATAATTCAGCACTATCCTATTGCATAAAAACCCCCTAAAATTCCACTTAATCTAAGCTAATCTAAAAATTCATATGTCTACCCAATCCTGGCTCAACCAAGGCAGCCTTGTGCTTGCAAGTAATAACAAAGGCAAAGTTGTCGAATTTGAACACCTCTTTCAACAACTGAATCTTCCTGTTGAAATCATTCCTCAAGGCAAACTCGATATTGAAGATGCCATTGAAGATGGTCTCAGCTTTGTTGAAAATGCCATTATCAAGGCACGTCATGCGTCTAAGCTTTCAGGTAAACCTGCACTTGCAGATGACTCTGGGCTATGCGTTCCGGTTTTAGGCGGTGCACCTGGCATCTACTCGGCGCGCTATGCAGGCGAACATGGTAACGATGCTGCCAATAATCAAAAGTTGCTGGCCGATCTTGCACCTTTTCGTAAAGACGGTGAAGTGATTGAAGGGATGTTTGTGTGTGTACTCGCACTGGTCACGCATGCAGAAGACCCGCTACCACAAATTTTCCAAGGTATCTGGAAAGGTAAGATTTTAACAGCAGCGCGTGGTGAAAACGGTTTTGGTTATGACCCTTTATTTTGGCTACCTGAACTCAATGTGTCGAGTGCCGAACTCAGCAAAGCTGAGAAAAACAAGATCAGCCACCGTGGCCAAGCCATGCAGCTATTTAAAGCCAGTCTGGTTTAAAACACGCAAGTGCTCTCCTAAATGAGGGCGCTTTTTATATGTAGCAATAGACCATAGTTCACAATCACAATAGAACTGACGATGGTTCCTGCAGCAATATAGCGAGCTGAAACGCCTGTCCCTTGGTAATGCGTCTCCAATGCCACAATATTGGCGGCGGGCGGTAGACAGAATAAGAAAAACAGAACTGGAATCAAAAATTCAATCTGCGGCATGGCGATAAAATAATAAGTCATGGTACATATGATGACGCCACAGAGTAGCTTGAACATTAGGGTTCGAGTGCTCAGCAGCAAATCAGCCACATGTACACGAGTATGTCTCAGCCACATTCCCAGAATGCACATGCCGGCAAAGCTCATCCCAAACTTGGCAATCTCATACGCCCCTTCTACCAGCGCATTGCCTTGCAAATCATGCCCTCCCAACAGCCATAAAACCAAGGCTGCGAACAAGGCCAATACAGGGGGTGATTTCAGTACTTTTTGCAATGTTGCAAGGTAATCCGTCGGCCCGTCTGAAACCGCAGCCACCGCCCAGATATTGCCAAACAGTGAACCACCAATATATAACGCAATCATGGCTGCGCTGACCTGCTCTCCAAATAAGGCGATAGCAAATGGAAAACCCAACCAGCCGATGTTGCTATAACTCACACAGAGCGCCTGTAAGCGATCCGTCGAAAGAAGGAAAAAGCCATAAAATAAAATAATCGATGTAATAAAACTAAATCCCATCAAGGCCAAGCTGCCTGCCTGATAAAACACCATGTTGTAGATGATCACCGCCGGGATAAAAAGCCGTGCCAATAAGGAAGATAGGACTTTCTTCGCCTGTTCTGCGACTCTGAACTGAGCAAGCAATAGCCCGAATATAAAGGCACTTACTGGAAGAATGAAGGTCATGTCGATCTATTTTTTTATCATGTCTTGATAGGCTGCTTATGCTAGCACTATTTAGCATGGGATAAATGCACTGTCTTAAAACTGCAATATAAATGTCACATCTTTGTCATGCCAAACTGTTGAGATATATCCAAAGTTTTATAGGAATAGAATGATGGCGGGTTTATCAATTTGGCATGTACTGATTTTTGCAATCGTGGTGATTTTACTTTTCGGTACATCAAAGCTTAAAAATCTGGGTAAAGATGTCGGTGGCGCAGTGAAAGACTTCAAGAAATCCATGAAAGAAGACGAAACGGCGGCCTCTTTAAATGAACCTCGCACTATTGATGCTCAAGTTAAAAATACTGAAAGCTCAGTAAAAAGTTAAGCGAGCACGACTATGCTGAATTTGGGAATGACCGAAATCTTTTGCTTTGCAGTGATTGCATTGCTGGTGCTCGGTCCTGATAAATTACCAGAAGCTGCCCGGTTCGTAGCCAAATGGTATGGAAAAATTAAAAAGTTTATCAACAATATTCAGAATGAAATTGACCGCGAACTTCGCCTTTCCGAGTTCCGCGAAGAAATGCAAAAAGAAATTGATAAAATCACAGAACTTGAACGCAGGATGCAACAACAGCTAGATGCGCTTAAAAATACACAAACGCCTTCCGAGACTGAACAAGTCCAAGCTGAGACTAAAGCTCCCATCATCTATACGCTGAGTCCACAGCAAGCGATCCTGCCGTTCAGTCTTGAATATCACAAGCAATTACCTTTCAAACCTGAGCCGAGTCTGTCGACTCAACCGTTTGATACAGAATTAAAGATTGCCGTATGAGCCAGTTACCTTCGACCTCAGTAAATCCTGAAGAAACCCTGCAACAAATGCCAGTGATGCAGCATTTGATTGTACTCCGTCAATATCTGTTCAAGATTGTCGGGGTGACGATTCTGCTGTTCTTCTGTTTATTACCGTTTAGAAACACGACCTATCAATGGCTTTCAGAACCGTTAAGACAACAGCTACCTGCCAGCTCAACCATGATTGCGACTGATGTCACGGCAACATTCATGGCGCCATTCAAGCTGAATCTGTTTGTAGCATTCATGCTGGCCATGCCGTATATCATTTACCAGATTTGGTCATTTATCAAACCGGCCCTGTATGAAAAGGAACGCCATCTGGCTATTCCGCTGCTATTGGGCAGTATCGTACTGTTTTATCTGGGTGTGGCCTTTGCCTATTTTATTACCTTGCCGGCAATTTTACATTTCTTTATCAGTGTTTCACCTGAAACCGTTGCTCCAATGACCGATATCAACAGTTATTTAAGTTTCTGTTTAAAACTGTTTCTGGTGTTTGGTTTTACCTTCGAAATTCCCATCATTACGCTGGTTCTGATTTTAATTGGTGTGGTGAGTACCCAGAGCCTGATTGAGAAACGCCGTTTCATTGTGGTCGGCTGTTTCTTTGTTGCCATGTTTGTAACCCCACCTGATGCCTTGTCGATGATTATGCTGGCAGTACCGATGTGGATGTTATTCGAACTGGGTTTATTGTTTGGAAAAATACTCGAAAAACGTAAAGCATCCGCTTAAATGAACCGAATCAGATCCCTGAGCATGCTTCAGGGATTTTCTATTTTAAATTTATATTTTTTAGCTATTTATAAAAATTAAATTGTCTTGAAACTGCCTTCAAACTGTCAAAAAACTGTCATCTCCACTTCATAGAATCAATCAGGATTTATTTACCCTATATTATAGATACGGAATTATTATGACAGCCAATACCACTCAGCCAAGTCGTCGTGATATTTTAAAATGGTTCGCTGGCGTTCCATTTTTACCATTGGGGGCAATGGGGACAGCAGCAGCTTTAACGGGTTGTAATGATGACAACGATAACAATGTTGTTACACCACCGGCGAAACTGGTTAAATTCAAAAATGCCAAATTTACACCTATGGCAGCACCCTCAACCACAGCAGAAATGGCCACCACTTCAGTCAAGTCTAGCCTGACCGTGACCTGGGAAGACAACACCACTACCGAATATAAACTGGGTTATCAGGAATTTTTCCGCACAGGTATGCAAGTGGACAATATCGATGGTGGAAAAATTATTGCCGGTAGCTATTACGACATCAACAATAAACCGATCCGGGATACTTCGGTTGCAGGTCAGGAACGTCAATTCTTCTCTGACTGTCCAGATGGTTCGTCAATGATTCATCTGCAAGATGCACAAGTACCGGGCGTCAACAATCCAGTCTTCCATGTGGTGCAATTCGAATACACCACACAAAACCTGGCTCAACAAAGTATGTATGGGCAATTACCTTCTCCAATTGCGGTACTGACTTTAGATCAGGATCAGAAAACAGGTCATCTGGCATTGAAAAAATACTTCAATGTCGATATGTCCAAAGTGCATGGTCTATGGATTACCTGTGGTGCGAGCCTCTCCCCTTGGAATACCCATCTTTCTAGTGAAGAATATGAACCGGATGCTTTTGATCAGATCGGTAGCAGCCTCGCAACCTTGAAAGCCTATAGTAAAAATCTGTATGGCAATGAAAATACGGCGAATGTCTATAACTACGGCCATTTACCGGAAATCATTCTGGATGGTAAAGGTCGTGGTACTGCGGTTAAACATTATTGCCTAGGCCGTATTTCACACGAACTGATTCAGGTGATGCCAGATAACCGCACCGTGATCATGGGCGATGACTATACCAACGGCGGTTTCTTTATGTTTGTTGCAGATAAAGAGAAAGATCTTTCTGCAGGCAGCCTATACGTTGCGAAATACACAGCTGAATTGAATGAAACCTCTACTGCACCGATTAAGTGGATCAAACTGGGCCATACCAACAGTAAAACCATTGAAGATCTGGTCAATGTTCGTGGCATTAAAGCCGAAAACATTATGGAGAGCTTAAGCACTGCTCCAGCAGATTTGACCGGCTATACCCAGATTGTACTGGATAAGAAAACCCTGTGGGTCAAGTTAAAAGAAGCCAATAACGGTTTCAGCAAAGCCGAAATCGAACTGGCGGCAGCTTTCCTTGAAACTCACCGTTATGCGGCGCTCAAAGGCGGCAGTATGGCTTTCACCAAGATGGAAGGCACCACGGTCAATATCAAGGATAAAGTGGCTTATTCTGCGCTGGCCAATATTCAGGACTCCATGATTGAAGGTAAATCAGGCTGGGTGGCTGAACATAATGTGAAATTCAAAAACACCCTGAAAGCCGGTGGTGTACTTGCACATGACCTTAAAGGCAGCCAGATCGATCACTTAAATGGTGTCATCAATAGTGAATGGACACCTTATCAAAGTCATATGGTCTTGATGGGCAAGGATATTCCAGTGGATAGTCTGGGCAATACGGCTGATCCAGACAATATCGCCAGTCCAGATAACCTAAAATTCTCTGAAACCTTACGTACCCTGTTCATCGGTGAAGATAGCGGTAACCATACCAATAACTTCCTGTGGGCATATAACGTGGATACCAAGTCTTTAGACCGAATTCTGTCAACACCGGCAGGTGCAGAATCAACCGGTTTACATGCGGTTGATTCAGTCAATGGCTGGACCTATATCATGAGCAATTTCCAGCATGCTGGTGATAGCTCAAAACTGCCTGCTGACTTGAAAGCAACCGTTTTAGCCAACTACAATGGTGGTTATAGTGCCAGCGTCGGCTACATCACTGCTGACCCAGTTGCACCATCAATTGAGAAAAAAGCTTAAATCCAAGCTTTCATTGTAAAAAGAAAATGCCGACTTCATGTCGGCATTTTTTATGGGTGCAACTCGAGCTCTAACGCAACAATCTGTCCCTGCTGTTGCCCTTGCTGGGATTTTTCTAGCCATTGCCATTGTGTTGAGTTGAGTCTTAAAAAGTTTGAGCAGCGTGTGCCGTAGACCGGACTCTGGATAAAGGTCGAAGACAATAAGGCTTCCATTTCAGTGCTGATGCCGGTGTCAGGTAACAGGTCTGCAATGACCTTGCGCTCATCCTCCAGAATATCCCAGGCCGCATGTCTGAGCTCAGCCTCAGATATTTGTGTTTGTTGCAGCATCGGTAAAAACTCCTGGGTAAAGCGTTTGCGTAAATGTCGGGTCTTTTGCCAATCTTCGGACATTAAGCCATTCGATACCACATATACCCCATTCGCCAGTACCTGAGGCGCTTCCCCCCGGTTACTCATGTAAACGGCCTGCTCCCGATCGCCAACAAACAGATTAAAGCCTGCATAATCCTGCTGTCGCTGTTCTAGTTGCTGGGCAAAACGAATCGGTGCCAGCTCACTTTCCAGAAAAGACTGGATCAGATGGCCACGTGAAGTGGTGTAGGATTGCTGATCCCGGCCATTACGAAAATTGGTGAGGATGGCCCATCGTCCCGATGCAGTCACGCCCATCCAGGTCCCGCCTGACTGCAAGTCCTGTCCGGCCACAATCGGACTCGCGGTCCACTGATGTAAAGCGGCACTAGGACGATGATAAAATTCATCACGATTTGAAAGTAGACATAATGGCATCTCATCCAGTACATGCCATGCGAAAGCGACAATACACATTGATTTGGTTCTCACATCTTTACACATTGAATGTACAACATTTTTCACATCATTCCGCTACAATCTGATCAAAACTTAATTTCAAATTCTACATTGAGGAACAGCAATGCTGACCTATCCAAATATTGATCCAGTTGCGCTGAGCTTAGGACCAGTCAAGGTGCACTGGTATGGACTCATGTATCTGTTGGCTTTTCTATGTGCCTGGGGTTTAGCATCGTACCGCGCTAAACAACGTGATGGCTGGACTGCCGATATGGTTTCAGATCTGGTGTTTTACGGTGCGCTGGGTGTTGTGCTGGGTGGACGTGTCGGCTATGTGCTGTTTTACGAATTCGGTAAGTTTCTGGAAAATCCACTGTGGTTATTTCAGGTCTGGACCGGCGGCATGAGCTTCCACGGCGGTTTCCTGGGTGTCATGATTGCCATGTTGTTCTGGTGCAAAAAGTACCAGAAAACCTGGTTTCAAACCCTGGATTTTATTGCACCATGTGTACCAACAGGTCTTATGTTCGGGCGTTTTGGTAACTTTATTGGCGGGGAACTTTACGGCCGTCAAGTGCAAGATCCGAACTATCCGTTCGGGATGATTTTTCCGACCGATCCATTAGGTCTGGTCCGTCATCCTTCACAAATCTACCAAGCGCTATGTGAAGGTTTGATCCTGTTTATCGTACTGTGGTGGTTTAGTTCCAAGCCACGTCCACGTATGGCGGTTTCTGCGCTGTTCCTGACCGGATATGGTGTTGCCCGCTTCTTTATGGAATTCTTCCGTCAACCCGATGCAGACCAGGGCTTTATCCTGTTTGGCTGGATGACCAAAGGCCAGATCCTCAGTTTCCCAATGATTATTATTGGTCTGTGGATGATCTGGTACGCCTATCGTCGAAACATCTATGACTGGCAGTTAAAGAAATAAAATGATGGGAGCAAAAGCTCCCATTTTTTTGCGCTGTATTCATTATCCATAAAAAGCGTATAGTGATTTTAGAAGCTATCCCTATCGCAACAGGTCAAAGCGATGCCAGATCACCGTGCAGGCTTTAAAAGCCACCAACTCGTTCTATCGCTCTCCCCTTTACAATTAAATCGGGAGCTTGTGACAGCAATAGAAAAGACACTTGGCCTTTCCTTCCTTAATGAAGATGAGCCACATCGGGTGTGTTTTGCCAATCAAAATGCTGAACTGCAAGATGCCTATAAACAGGTTTTCAGTGCTATCGATCTGCTTGATTATGTCTATGCCATGTTGCTCTCAGCACAAGGCAATCTCGATAAAATATCGCTGCTCAGTGAACATCAGAGCATGATTGCCTATCCAACCGATCCTCTACACTTCTGGCAATTGGTTCGAGTCGGACAACAATACCGCCTGTCCCAGACTTAAAATTTTCCAGCCAACGCCTTAACGACTTCGCCCAAACGCTTGCCTTGTGCTTCACACAGAACCTTTTCATCCTGGCTCAGGCTTTGATCATGGCGAGGCCCACTGACATGGCTGGCGCCATACGGTGTTCCACCGGTTTTGGTATTCGACAGGGCTGGAATCGAATTGGGCAAGCCCAAAATCATCATACCGTGATGGAATAATGGCGGCAGCATGGTCAATAACGTACTTTCCTGCCCGCCATGCATGGAGCCTGAAGAGGTGAAGACACAGGCGGGTTTATCATGCAAAGCGCCATTCAGCCATAAACTGGTGGTTTGATCCCAAAAGTACTTCATCTCACTGGCCATATTGCCAAAACGCGTTGGCGAACCCAAGGCCAAACCGGAGCAATGGCTGAGATCGTCCAAAGTGCAATAAAGGTCGCCTTCTGCTGGAATACTGGGCGCCGCTTCAGTGACGACGGTGGCTAAATTCGGCACGGTTCGAATGCGCGCTGTTACACCTGTAGCTTCAATGCCATCGGCAATCAGATGCGCCATTTGCTTAGTGGAACCATATTTACTGTAATAAAGAACAAGAACGTAAGGTTGCATCACTTTCAAGAATTTTGTTAAAAAGGACACTATACGACATTTTATACATTTTAGGCTGTTACAAGTCCTGTGCTTTTGCAGGATCTTATTAAAAATAATTAGGATAGAACCCATGATCTTAGACCGTTATCTAAAAAAACTGCCTTTTTTAGAAAAAACATGGTTTCAATTTATTGTGTTTGTGTTACGACGTTTTGAAGCGGATCGCTGTCGGGAACAGGCAGGAGGACTGACCTATACTACCCTGTTTGCAGTCGTTCCGATGTTGACTGTTTTTCTGGTGATTATCTCCTCGATTAAAGCCTTAGAGCCTGCGCGGCAACAGTTACAACAACTGATTTACAGTAACTTTTTACCCAAAAGTACCATCGCCTTTGACAAGGCCTTGAATGCCTTTACCGAGAAATCCAGCAATCTTACCGTGATTGGTGTGCTGTTCCTGTTTGTGACCACCGTGCTGATGCTGACTTCGATTGAGAATGTGTTTAACCGCATCTGGCGTGTTAAGGAAACTCGCACGGGTCTGGTCGGTTTTATGCGTTACTGGACCATTATTTCACTGGGCCCAATTGTGTTGGGCAGTGCTTTTGTATTGTCTTCAACTGTCGCTTCGATGAGTATTCTCAGCAATAATTTTGCAGGCTATCAGCTGGATGGTGCCTTCCTGCTCTGGCTAATCTCGTTTTTACTGACCGTTGTTGGCTTCTTCATTTTATACTGGACCATCCCGAACCGTATTGTCCCGGTTTTTTCAGCCTTTATTGCTGCCTGTTTTAGTGCGACCGTATTTGAAATTCTAAAACGTTTTTTCGGCTGGGTGATGAGCAACTTCACCAGCTATGAAATCGTTTATGGCGCATTTGCCGCTGTGCCGATCTTCCTGCTCTGGATTTACCTGTCTTGGAATATCATTTTATTGGGGGTTGAAATCAGCTATGCCCTCACCGCCTTTCACTCTGGCAAAGAACAGAAACGCCATCCAATCCTGATGTTACTCGACATTCTGGAACTGTTTTACAAGAAGCAGCAGATTGGACAAAGTGTCAGTGAGAAAGAGCTATTGAATATTATCGGTCGTGGCGAATTAGGTCGACTACCGGCTTATATCCTGCAACTGGAACAGCAGAACCTGATTATGCGCACGGATAAAGATGAATATGTACTGGTGCGGAATCTGGCGCAAGTCGATTTCTGGAGTTTCTTTACCGCCCTGCCTTATCCATTACCGTTACGTCCCGATGTTGAAAATATTCATCAGGACGATGAATGGATGGAACGGCTCGGCCCGTCCCTGATTGAAAGTAATGATTATTTAGCTGCCAAGCTATCCATTCCGCTGTCCACCATCTTTGAACAGAAATAGTCAAAAGGCCTCAATCGAGGCCTTTTTTAATTTCTGATCCAGCCTTGCAGACTAACCACCACAATGCCAAGTAATACCAAGGCTGAGCCCATCACAAAATTCAGTTCAATTTTTTCGCCCAGCAAGCAGACGCCAAAAGCTATTCCAAATAACGGCGTAAGGAATGAAAATACGCCCAGTCGCGAGGCCAGATAATTGCGTAATAACCAGAACCAGGCCAGGAAACTGGCAAAGGACACAATCAGGGTATGAAAGGTCAGACTGCCGATCACCAACGGGGTAAAATGAATGGTGGCTTGTCCGAGAAAAAATGCCAAACCGAACAGCAATACAAAACTGCCTGCCAGTTGATAAAACAGAGTTTGGGTAACGGCGGCCTGAGCCAGCGAAGATAAACGAACTGTCACCGTGGTTGCCGCCCAGGCAATCCCCCCTGCCAAAGCCAGTAAGTCCCCCCATAACATCTGCTGTTCTAGCTGGTTGGCACCTGGATTTGCCCTCATAAAAGTGACCACAATGCCTAAAAAAGCAATGGCAATACCACTCCACTGCAGCACACTTAAACGCTCGGAAGGCAGCTTCCAGTGCAGCCCCAAAGCCACAAAAATGGGAGCGGTATACAACAGCACCACCGCATGAGATGCAGACGTCCATTGCAAGGCCTGCGCCAGTAGAAAGAACTCCAAAGAAAATAAAAAAGCGACCAGTGCCCCTGCCTTGAGATTCTGGCGATTGAATAACTGACTGGCTTTATCCAGATACAGCAACGGTAATAACAAAATTGCAGCCAAACCTGACCGCAATGCAATCTGCATTAAGGGCGAAATATCGGGAGCTGCCATTTTTAAAATGACTTGTTGTAAGCCCCAGATCATACACAGTACGACCATCAGGCCCGATGCAGTTGCATCTAATGCTTTGCGCTCATCCATCGCACGCTCCCGATTCTATTATTTGAGCACCAATATAAGGCTGTCAGATTTTCATGATATAGTGAAAATCTGACAAGACATGCGTGTTTTCGGGCAATTCTCATCTTATGAAAAAGTCAGCACAACGGATTCAGGATTTTCAGGCCATTCCAACCTACAATGATATTCCTGCACCTTTATGGTTACGGGTTCGGGATGCGCCTGCAGAGACTTTTTATCCTAAACATGCGCATGCTTGGGGGGAGTTTATTTATGCCTTTGACGGGGTGCTTGAAGTCAATATTGAGCAGATCAATTACCTTACCCCGCCGCCTTATGGCATCTGGTTGCCGCCGCATCTGCAACATAGCGGGATTAACCGGAATGATGTGACCTATTGTACGCTTTATATTCATGAATCATTATGTCAACGGATGCCACAACAGGCCGGGATTTTACTGTCCGCACCGCTGGTTTCCGCGCTACTGGAACATCTTCGTCACACAGCATTTTCAGAACACGATCCTGAATATATCCGCCTACTTCAGGTTTTACTGGACGCACTGACCCATGCTGAACTGGTCGGCAGCTATTTGCCCACCACGCAACATCCGGCACTGGCTAAGGTTCTGAGCCATTTACATGAGTTTCCTGCAGACAACAGCACCCTTGAACAGCTTGCCCACATGATCAACATGACCGAACGCACGCTGGCCCGCTATAGTCAAAAAGAATTGGGCATGTCATTGCATGAATGGCGGCAGCGCTTAAAAGTCATGAAAGCCATGTCGATGCTCAATCAGGGTAAGACCATTGAAAGTATTGCGCTGGATTTGGGTTATGCCAGCTCATCCGCTTTTATTTATATGTTTAAACGCTGGATGCATTTCACCCCTGACCAGTTCCGCAAGCTCTATCAAGGCAGTTAAGCTTTGCTTGGATAGTGCATAAATGATCAGGTCTTTCAATAAAAAAGCGCTGCTATTTATCGAGCAGCGCTTCTTTATCTTGCTGTTTTTATTGTGCTTTCACAAAGCTATCCCAGTCATATTCACCAGACTGGGTAATCAGTTTCATGGTCAACTGATCATTGGCACGTAAAGCGCCGACACCTGCTGGTGTACCGGTCATAATGACATCACCTGCTTCCAGGCTAAAACATTGATTGATCTCAACCAGTAACGCACCAATATCCCGAATCATGTCTTTGCTAAATCCATGCTGACGCTCAACCCCATTAATGGTGAAAATGAGTTCCAGCTCCTGCAAGTCGCCAATTTCATCCGCTTCGATCCAGTCCGCCAGAAGACAGGCTCCGTCAAAGGCTTTGGCACGTTCCCAAGGCTCGCCTTTGGCTTTTAAATTCCCTTGCAAATCACGCAAGGTTAAGTCCAGCCCCAAGGTCACTGCACCAACGGCTTCCAAAGCTTTGGCTGGATCCGTTTCTTGAGAGAGAGGATGGGTGATTTTTAAACAGATTTCACATTCATAATGACACTCCCCTAAAGCCTGATTCCAGCTGATTCCCTCAGATAAAGGACTCAAACTGCTCGGTGGCTTGATGAATAAGATCGCACGATCAGGAATAGGGTTGCCTAACTCTTTGGCATGTTCTGCATAATTTCGGCCGACACACACAATTTTTGAAGGACGTGTACTCATGAATGTTCCTTGTTCTTTGAACCGCTGATAAATTTACTTTTTAAAGCTATTTTCAAACTTGGTTTGATCTGAAGTATTTGCAAATGCACGTTTCGGTACAATAATCACGGTATGATTTTTCAGTTCCAGCATATAGGTCAGCTTGCCAGTTGCAAAAGATTGTACCTCGGTATACTGAGTTCTCTGGGTTTTGCCTGTTGCGTACAGTTCAAAATGATCCTGATATAAATCAATCCCCTGCTCACTTTTACCGAACTGGTAACGGACAAACTGGCGCTTGAATAACATCGGCAATAACCAGTAGCGCATTACGCCCTGCATCAGCAGAAAGAACGCACCCAATGCCACATAATAGCGCCCGACTCCAGAGAAGCCTAAATAAATCCCCCACAGGATAATCGCGATACTAATCACCGGTGTTAGAAAACGGCTAAAGGTCTTTTTACCAAAAGTGACCAGAGCAAAACCATCCTGTGATTCTTCCAGATTCAGATAATAGCGCACAGAGACCGTTGGACGTTGTTCAGACATTTTGATTTCTAACATTTGAAAAAAACTGACCTATTAGAACATAAATGCTTCACAGGTAAATCACCTTTCTGGCGTTTTGATACAAAATTTAAATCTGAGATTTAAGCTAACTTGATGATTCTTTTTTTATATCAATTTATCCCGATGCTTTGATTTTAAAGTCCTGCAAAATATCGTCTTTTGTTCTTAAATCGCCTGCATATATATTTATATGCTCAACCAATCGAATCAAGTTTCTGGCGAAGTTTTACACAACATGACTATTTTTTAACGCTAAAAAATCTTATTAATAACGGACATGGATACACTCAATTACAGGGTGTTAATGCCCGCCAAATCACGAATAAAAAGCAAAGGAATGTGATGCATTATTTGAATGGACTACTTATCTCTTGTATTTTTCTAGGCACAACACAAAGTTGTTTTGCTCAACTGTTGTCATGGAATGACAATATCCCCAGTGCTTTACAGCCATTTCAAAACAACCCCAAAATACTGGCAGGTTATACCCAAAACACGATTTTTATCTATGGACATCCTGTCACAAAAACGGCACTCCCCACCTTAAAAACCAATCCTCAACCCAGCGTGAGTTTCAATTCGGCTGCGATGATTGTACCCGTCAACGCCCAGCAGGTGGCCAAAACCTTAACTGATTTTAAGCAATATGTCGGTTTATTCCCGACCTTGAAATCCGCCAAAGCACTGCAACACTCAGGCAATATTGTCCAGATGAAATATCGGGTCTCGATTCCGACACCTATTCCCGTGCTGAACTTCAATGAAGACGTCACCTTACAGCATCAGATTCAACCCAATAGCATTTCCAGCTTGGTGATTGATGCACCCATTCCTTATGGCGTAGGTAAATTTGAATGGTTTGCCCTAGATGAACACCACACCTTAATCACCTTAACCCAATGGGGAGATCTGAACCAACCCAAGGGATTTATTTTTAAGAAAATTCTGAATGCCATTCCTGAAGTCAAGCTGGGTATTCCCAGCGGTACCAATGCTTTTGTAATGGAGGCGCTCAGAAACCGTTTTAATCAGCAAAATATAATCGCCCTGAATGCCGGACAAATTCCCAGCCCGCAACTGAATCGCGCACAATTGCTAAAAATCGCACAACTGAGCCAGAATGCCCAGCAGCCGGTGAGCTTTCTGCATGCGCCCACCAGCGTACTCTATACCCATGGACGTGAAGCCATGCGCTTTACCACAACCTATCGTTTTTATACGCAATCCCCTCAACCCTTACAAAAATGGTTGAGTCCTAATGCCTATCAGGAACTGTTCCCCCGCCAGATTAAAAAAGTGGTCACGACACCTGTTCAGAATCAGGCGCAGGATGCAGATCTAAAGGTCAATGTCGGTTTGGGCGTGATCAATATTCCCTTTGCTTTTAAACTGCATTTTAACTATCCCAACACGACTGAAAATAGTTTTTATGCCAATGGCGGAGACTTACGCTTTATCAAAGGGGAAATGCGCCTTGCTGCTCAAGATCAAGGAACCTTATTTAAAATGACAACAAGCATGAAAATCGATGAAAAGGCACCTTTTTTACTCAGGGCAATGCGAAGCCTGCCTTATCATGACGTGCTACCTGCGGTTGGTGGGAATGCGGTATTTGTACAGAAGCTCAAGACAAAAATTTAAGACACAAAAAAACCGCATTTAAGCGGTTTCTTTTTTCAAATTGGTGCGCTCAGAGAGATTCGAACTCCCGACCCCTTAGTTCGTAGCCAAGTGCTCTATCCAGCTGAGCTATGAGCGCATATTTGATGGAGGGCATTATACGCACTTTTTGGTAAAAGATAAGGCCTTTTTCAAGCATGAGTGATCAACTGGCTATAGATTCAGCGTTTTATTCAGATTAAATCACCACGACTGTGGCAAATCGACCGAACCATGCCAGAAATCAGTCCTACTCCCCGAAATTTCACAACAGGCCAAATCAAATCAGCGCTTGCAAACTATTGGATATAAATTAACGATTAAAATTCAATTAAATAAATAACAGTCTATAAAAGGTACTTCAAACCACTCTGTAATTTTTATAAATAATCTATAATTTCATAATATTAATAGCAATTAAAAATCCAAGTTCCAAAATCAAAATCCAATTCTTTGTTTTATATAATTTTTATAGCTCATTAAAAAATATGATACATACTGCAATATTGACATTAAAGCGTTAATCAACCAATACTAATTGGTATATTATGCGACAGGAGTCACATAATTATTAAGCTAAATAAAACAAAACTCCAATAATTATAGGTATATCGACATGTTATTTAAAAATATTTTATCACCAATTACGGGTATTCTCTCGCTTTCGAGTAGTAATAGCCAAGCAACGGCGCCAGTTCCTGTTAACACCGTATCGACAACAAATCATGTTCAGGTCGAAGATACCACCATCACCAATAATAGTAATGGTTCTGGTGACGGTTTATTCGGCGGTGTACTTACAGGCAATGGTCCTCAAAACTACGGTGTTGGCGTTGGTAATGTCCAAGACCTTAATTTTCCCCTTCCCTTCACCACAGCTTTTCACTCATTAGGAAATTCATTTCCCTGGTCAGCCAATTCTTCATCGATTAATACCGCCACCACCAGCGCTTCGACCCAGGTTCACGATAATGACATCATCAATAATAGCAATACTGGCACAGGTGCCGGAAATGGCAGTGATGGTGGCGTGTTAAGCGGTATCGCCTCTGGCAACGGCGAACATAATTACGGTATCGGTAATGGCAACGGTGACGATGCCAACCTGACAACCCCGGTCACAGTGCCATTCGAGGCCTTGGGCAATTCAGTTGCCGCACTGGGTCAAGGCGGACTGGACTCGGTTAATACCACACCAACTACCTCTAGCGTCAATATTCAGGACAATGACACCACCAATAATAGTAATACGGGTACAGGAGCTGGCAACGGCAACGGTGGCGGCTTGCTCAATGGCGTAGCAGCTGGAAATGGCGAACATAATTACGGTATCGGTAATGGCAACGGCGACGATGCCACAGTCACCATCCCATGGACCACACCCGTTCAAGCGGTGGGCAATTCGATTGCGGGTCTGGGTGGTGGCGATATTGATTCAGTTAATACTGCACCGACCACCTCGAGCACCAATATTCAGGACAATGACAGCATTAATAACAGCAATACCGGCACCGGTGCCGTAGGTAATGGCAGTGGTGGTGGCTGGTTAAACGGCGTAGGCGCTGGTAACGGTGAACAAAACTATGGCATTGGCAATGGTAACGGTGACGATGCCAGTGTCACTACACCCGTCACTGCACCATTTCAGGTACTCGGCAATTCAGTTGCAGGTCTTGGCGGTGGAGATGTGAATTCCGTCAATACCGCACCGACCACATCGACGACTAATCTCCAGGACAATGACACCACCAATAATAGCAACAGTGGTACAGGTACCGGGGGTAGCGGTAATGGACTAGGCGGATTGCTGAATGGTATTAGTGCAGGCAATGATGAACACAATTACGGTATTGGCAATGGCAACGGTGACGATGCCAGCGTAACCGTACCATGGACCACACCTGTGCATGTACTCGGCAATTCCTTTGCAGGTTTGGGTGATGGCGATGTGAACTCAACCAATACCGCTCCTACAACCACGTCCAATATTATTCAGGACAATGACACGACCGATAACAGTAATAGTGGTACAGCTACGGGTGGCGTCGGTAATGGTGTGGGGGGCTTAGGCAATGGCCCTGCTGCGGGGAATGGCGAACAAAACTATGGTATTGGTAACGGTAATGGAGATGATGTCGACATTACGGTGCCTTGGACCACACCTTTAAATGTACTCGGCAATTCTGTTGGCGGTGGTGGCAATAATTCATCAACCAATTCGGCACCGACCACCACACTGAACCATGTTCAGGACAATGACAGCACGGATAATAGCAATAGTGGTACAGGTACCGGCGGCACTGGCAATGGTCTGGGTGGCTTACTCAACGGTATCAGCGCTGGTAATGGTGAACACAACTACGGCATCGGCAATGGTAACGGTGATGACGCAGACTGGACTTCGCCTGTGGTGACTCCGATCAATGCCATGGGAAATAATGTTTCCTGGTTTGGCAGCAATGATCCGACTCATACCGGCAATACCTCGGTCAATAATGGCTCAACCCATACTACCAACATCGTCGAAGACAATGATCATATCGACCATAGTAATAGTGGCGCAGGTGCTGCCGGCAATGGCATCGGAGGTCTACTGAGCGGTATTGGCGCAGGCAATGGTGAGCAAAACTATGGCATCGGTAATGGTAACGGCGATGACGTCGGCATTACCACCCCGATCACGACGCCAATCAATGGCCTAGGCAATGAATTCTCATTCTTTGGGGATGCCAATAACGCATCGCATAACAATGCTTCGACCACCACCACCAATATTGTCCGAGACAATGATACAACGGACAATAGCAACAGCGGTGTTGGCAGTGGTGCAGGCAATGGCATTGGTGGCCTACTCAATGGTGTCGGCGCTGGCAACGGCGAACATAATTACGGTATTGGCAACGGTAATGGTGATGACGTTGGTGTCGTCATGCCAATCACCACCCCTCTCAGCGGCTTGGGCAACTCCTTCTCGGTCTTTGGAGACTCAACCACAAGCTCAGTCAACAATTCATCGACCACAGCCGTCAATCATTATGAAGACAATGACACGACTGACAATAGTAACAGTGGTACCGGCCTGACAGACGATGCTGCTGGCAATGGCGTAGGTGGTTGGGGTAATGGCCCTGCTTCAGGGAATGGTGATCACAACTATGGTATTGGCAATGGGATTGGCAATGATTCAAGTGTGGTTGCACCCATCACAACGCCAATCAGTGGTTCGGGAAATGCCTTCTCAATCTTTGGCAATGCCACCTCAAACTCGGTCAATGACTCATCGACCAAAACCACCAACTACTTCCAGGACAATGACAGCATTAATAATGGCAATAGCAGTAGTGGTGTTGGTGGTACGGCAGGGAATGGTGTCGGTGGTGGTTTATTAAATGGTGTCGGCGCAGGCAACGGTGAACACAACTACGGTATTGGTAACGGGATTGCCGATGATGCCAGTGTGGTGGCACCAATCACTACACCGATCAATGCATCGGGTAATGCCTTCTCAATTTTTGGCAATGCCACTTCAAACTCAGTGAATAACTCCTCAACCACAACCAATAATTACTTCCAGGATAACGACACAACCAATAACAGTAATAGCGGTGGTAACGGTACTGGCAGCGGTTCAGGCAATGGCACAGGAGGCGGATTATTAAATGGTGTTGCCGCAGGTAATGGCGAACACAACTATGGTATTGGTAACGGGATTGCCGATGATGCCAGTGTAGTGATCCCGATTACGACACCGATCAATGCATCGGGTAATGCCTTCTCGATCTTTGGTCATGCAACAGCCAATTCAACCAATAACTCCTCGACCACAACCAATAACTACGTTCAGGACAATGATTCAACAGACAATAGTAATAGTGGCAGTAATGGCGTAGGCGGTGGTTCAGGCGGGCTGCTTGGCTTAGGTGGTTTACTCAACGGGGTTGCAGCAGGCAATGGTGAACATAACTATGGTATCGGTAATGGGATTGCAGATGATGCCAGCATCGTCGCCCCGATTGCCATTCCGATTAACCTGTCAGGTAATGCAATCTCCCTATTTGGTAGTGCAACGGCCAATTCTCACAATAATTCATCCACCACAACCAACAATCATGTTCAGGACAATGACAGCACCAACAATGGTAACGGCACTGGCAATGGTGGCAGTGGTAATGACTCAGGCGGCTTACTCGGCGGTATTGGCGCAGGCAATGGTGAGCATAATTATGGTATTGGCAATGGGATTGGTGATGATGCCAGTATCGTGACACCGATTACGATTCCAATTAACTTCTCAGGCAATGCCATCTCGGTACTCGACCTCAGCGGTTTAAATGGTGATGGTGAATTTAATCCACTAAGCCCAGTGACCAACATTATTCATATTGTAGCGGGTGATGGCGAAGGCGGTACAGGACTACTCGGTACCGTGACAGGTGTTGTGGGCGGAGTCACAGGTGGTCTTGGTGGTGAAGGCGGTCCTTTAGGCGCAATCACAGGCATCATTGGTGGCATTACTGGCGGTATCGGTGGTGGTGAAGGCGGTCCTTTAGGCTCGATCACTGACATTATCGGTGGTATTACGGGTGGCATCGGTGGTGGTGAAGGTGGTCCTTTAGGCGCAATCACAGGCATCATCGGCGGTATTACGGGCGGTATCGGCGGCGGTGAAGGTGGGCCTCTTGGCGCGATCACTGACATCATCGGTAGTATTACCGGTGGTATCGGCGGTGGTGAAGGCGGTCCTTTAGGTGCAATCACTGGAATCATCGGCGGTATTACGGGCGGTGACCTAGGCAACAATCCTGTCACTGGCGTAATCCAGTCGGGCATTGATGTACTGCAAGGCGTTGAAAGCCTGAAAACAGATATTATCAACACCGGTATTAGCACGGTCGGCGGTGCAATTGGCAGCGTACTTCCGGGTGTTCATCCTGTTACGGATCTGACCAATCTTGGTACCCTCACCTTTGAAACTTCTCGCGATACCGTAAACGGCACACTTGAAGCCATTTCTGATCTGGCAGGTGCTGATATCGGTGGTGCTGCCGGTTCACTTACTGGTGTGGTGGGTACATTGATCAACAACGGTTCAACCGCTTCCGGTCTGGTTCAACATGCAGTTGGTGACCTGACTGATGTCGGCGGCCTGCTTGGTGGTATTACCGGTGGTATCAGTGGTGGTGAAGGTGGTCCTCTAGGCGCAATCACAGGCATAATTGGTGGTATCACAGGCGGTATCGGTGGTGGTGAAGGCGATCCTTTAGGCGCAATCACAGGCATCATTAGTGGTATCACAGGCGGTATCGGTGGTGGTGAAGGCGGTCCTCTAGGCTCAATCACTGACATCATTGGCGGCATTACGGGTGGCATCGGTGGTGGTGAAGGCGGTCCTCTAGGTTCGATCACTGACATCATCGGTGGCATTACGGGTGGTATCGGTGGTGGTGAAGGCGGTCCTTTAGGTTCGATCACTGACATCATCGGTGGCATTACTGGCGGTATCGGTGGCGGTGAAGGCGGTCCTTTAGGTTCGATCACTGACATCATCGGTGGCATTACGGGTGGCATCGGCGGCGGTGATGTGATTTCCGGAGTCGCTCAACCTATTCAAATTGTGGTTGGTAGTGGTAGCTTAACGCTCGATCTTCTGCAAGACAGTCTGGGTAGACTATCAAATGGCAATCTATTCGATGGCATTAGCAACCTTGTTCATGTCAATAATGAAGATGGTAGTGTGGATAATATCTTAACTGCGATTACAGGAACCGTTTCATCAAGTTCAGGCATTGCTGTAGGTGAACCAAATCCAAATGGTGGCGCTTTAACAGATCTCATCTCCATCACTTCACCATTATCAGGTTTAACCGATCATCTATTCGGTTCCGTTCATCACTTTTAATCTCTAAATTGTAGAAAAGCTGCTGGGATCAGTGGCTTTTCTCTTCCTCTGGAATCATCATTTGAATGTGATTAAGCAACGATATAAGTGTTGATTAATAAGTTTTTTTTAACAACGCGACATAACCCTATAAGTAGGCAACATTTTTACTGGATCTTTATTTTAAAACAGAGTGATGTAATATTTGTAAGTAATTAATAATTATATGTTTTGTTAAAAATCTCAAACTAGAAATATTTAATTTCAAATGAGTTACAAATTTTATAAACTTCTGGCCATTTGTCTAAGTAAAAAGCAATTTTTTAAAGAAAAATCATTTTAATTGCCTGATATATTTGATTATATTTCATCCTATAATGTTTATAATAATTTTTAGAATAAAATACATATGTAGATTTAATAGAATGTTTTTCTGAATAAAATAAATATAATTCAGTAACTTAAACTCAAATTTAACAATCCGATTCAATCACGTTACAGATTGACAAAAGAATTGCCACATATAACACTAAAAGCGATTAATGTGACTTTAATCACAAAATAATCATAGCACGCTAATAATTACTTAGAACAACACAACTTTAAGAATATAGGTATCATTATGCTTTTTAAAAGTCTTCTATCACCCATTAAAAGCATTACTTCGAGTCTCGTCGATAGTAATAGCTCAACATCACATGTTGGCGGTTCACTCCTCGCTCCCCTGTCTCTCTCTAGCATTACCAATATCGTTTCAACCAATACACTCACCAATACGGTTAGCAGTATTACTGGCGGAGCAGCCAACAATCCTCTCGGGGCAGTGACAAATATTCTTGGTGGTGTGACAGGCGGAACAAGCGGTAGTCCACTTGATTCGGTCACACATATTATTGGAGGAGTTACAGGCGGTGCTACGGGCAATCCGCTAGGCGCGGTAACAAATATCATCGGTGGCATTACCGGTGGAACCGATGGTGGTCCATTAGGCGCCGTTACAAATATTGTTGGCGGTATCACAGGGGGAGCTGGTGGAAATCCACTAGGCGCTGTAACAGGCATTATCGGTGGTATTACAGGCGGTACGGAAGGCGGCCCGCTTGGCGCGGTCACGAATATCATTGGTGGGATTACTGGCGGTGACCTTGGTCATAATCCGGTCACAGGCGTAATTCAGTCTGGTATTGATGTACTCCAAGGCCTTGAGAGCTTAAAAACAGAAGTGATCAATACCGGTATTGATACAGTTGCAGGTACGATTATTGGGGCAGTTCATCAATCCGAGCATCCGATTGGCGATCTTGCAGATTTAGGAACACTTACTT
The DNA here is from genome assembly GCF_904886855.1 of Acinetobacter sp. 'aerobic (ED)'. Classification (NCBI taxonomy): domain Bacteria; kingdom Pseudomonadati; phylum Pseudomonadota; class Gammaproteobacteria; order Moraxellales; family Moraxellaceae; genus Acinetobacter; species Acinetobacter sp. 'aerobic (ED)'. The sequence continues at coordinate 483,490 of NZ_CAJHGI010000003.1, read as the reverse complement.
TTGAAACCTCTCGCGATACTGTAAACGGTACGCTTGAAGCCATTTCTGATTTAGCCGGTGCTGATATTGGTGGTGCCGCCGGTTCGCTTACAGGTGTAGTGGGTACACTGATCAACAACGGTTCTACTGCTTCTGGTCTGGTTCAACATATTGCTGGTGATTTGACCAATGCTGGTGGAATCATTGGCGGTGGTGAAGGCGGTCCTCTGGGCGCAATCACAGGCATTATCGGTGGCATTACTGGCGGTATCGGTGGCGGTGACGGCGGTCCTTTAGGCGCAATCACAGGCATCATTGGTGGTATTACAGGTGGCATTGGCGGCGGTGAAGGCGGTCCGTTAGGTTCTATCACAGGCATTATCGGTGGCATTACTGGTGGTATCGGTGGTGGTGACGGCGGTCCTTTAGGCTCGATCACTGACATTATCGGCGGTATTACGGGCGGTATTGGTGGTGGTGACGGCGGTCCTTTAGGTGCAATTACAGGCATTATCGGTGGTATTACGGGTGGTGACCTAGGCAACAATCCTGTTACAGGCGTAATTCAAACTGGTATTGATGTACTGCAAGGCGTTGAAAGCCTGAAAACAGATATTATCAACACCGGTATTAGCACGGTCGGCGGTGCAATTGGTAGCGTACTTCCAGGTGTTCATCCTGTTACAGATCTGACCAATCTGGGTACCCTCACCTTTGAAACTTCTCGCGATACCGTAAACGGCACACTTGAAGCCATTTCTGATCTGGCAGGTGCTGATATTGGTGGCGCTGCTGGTTCGCTTACAGGTGTGGTGGGTACATTGATCAATAATGGTTCAACCGCTTCTGGTCTGGTTCAACATGCAGTTGGTGACCTGACTGATGTCGGTGGCCTGCTTGGTGGCATTACTGGCGGTATCGGTAGTGGTGAAGGCGGTCCTTTAGGCTCAATCACTAACATCATCGGTGGCATTACCGGTGGTATTGGCGGCGGTGAAGGTGGGCCTTTAGGTGCTATCACAGGCATCATCGGCGGTATTACCGGTGGTATCGGTGGTGGTGAAGGCGGTCCTTTAGGCTCAATCACTGACATCATCGGTGGAATTACGGGTGGCATCGGTGGTGGCGAAGGTGGGCCTCTTGGTGCGATCACTGGAATTATCGGTGGTATCACAGGCGGTGACCTAGGCAACAATCCGGTTACAGGCGTAATTCAAACTGGTATTGATGTACTGCAAGGCGTTGAAAGCCTGAAAACAGATATTATCAACACCGGTATTAGCACGGTCGGTGGTGCAATTGGTAGCGTACTTCCGGGCGTTCATCCAGTGACTGACCTGACCAATCTGGGTACCCTCACCTTTGAAACTTCTCGCGATACTGTAAACGGCACACTTGAAGCCATTTCTGATCTGGCAGGTGCTGATATTGGTGGTGCTGCGGGTTCTCTTACTGGCGTTGTCGGTACACTGATTACGAATGGTTCGACGGCTTCTGGTCTGATTCAACATGCAGTCGGTGACCTGACTGATGTCGGTGGCCTGCTTGGTGGTATTACCGGTGGTATCGGTGGCGGTGAAGGCGGTCCTTTAGGCGCAATCACAGGCATAATTGGTGGTATCACAGGCGGTATCGGTGGTGGTGAAGGCGGTCCTTTAGGTTCAATCACTGACATCATCGGTGGAATCACTGGCGGTATCGGTGGCGGTGAAGGCGGTCCTTTAGGTTCGATTACTGACATTATCGGTGGCATTACGGGTGGTATCGGTGGTGGCGAAGGCGGCCCTCTAGGTTCAATCACTGACATTATCGGTGGTATTACTGGCGGTATCGGTGGCGGTGAAGGCGGTCCTCTAGGCTCAATCACTGACATCATTGGCGGCATTACGGGTGGCATCGGTGGTGGCGAAGGTGGGCCTCTTGGTGCGATCACTGGAATCATTGGTAGTATCACAGGCGGTGACCTAGGCAACAATCCTGTCACTGGTGTAATCCAGTCGGGCATTGATGTACTGCAAGGCGTTGAAAGCCTGAAAACAGATATTATCAACACCGGTATTAGCACGGTCGGCGGTGCAATTGGCAGCGTGCTTCCAGGTGTTCATCCAGTGACGGACCTGACCAATCTGGGTACCCTCACCTTTGAAACTTCTCGTGATACCGTAAACGGCACACTTGAAGCCATTTCTGATTTGGCAGGTGCTGATATTGGTGGTGCTGCGGGTTCTCTTACTGGCGTTGTCGGTACACTGATTACCAATAGTTCAACGGCTTCTGGTCTGGTTCAACATGCAGTCGGTGACCTGACTGATGTCGGTGGCCTGCTTGGTGGTATTACTGGTGGTATCGGTGGCGGTGAAGGCGGTCCTTTAGGCGCAATCACAGGCATAATTGGTGGTATCACAGGCGGTATCGGTGGTGGTGAAGGCGATCCTTTAGGCGCAATCACAGGCATCATTAGTGGTATCACAGGCGGTATCGGTGGTGGTGAAGGCGGTCCTCTAGGCTCAATCACTGACATCATTGGCGGCATTACGGGTGGCATCGGTGGTGGCGAAGGTGGGCCTCTTGGTGCGATCACTGGAATCATTGGTGGTATCACAGGCGGTGACCTAGGCAACAATCCTGTCACTGGCGTAATCCAGTCGGGCATTGATGTACTGCAAGGCGTTGAAAGCCTGAAAACAGATATTATCAACACCGGTATTAGCACGGTCGGCGGTGCAATTGGTAGCGTGCTTCCAGGTGTTCATCCAGTGACGGACCTGACCAATCTGGGTACCCTCACCTTTGAAACTTCTCGTGATACCGTAAACGGCACACTTGAAGCCATTTCTGATTTGGCAGGTGCTGATATTGTTGGCGCTGCCGGTTCGCTTACTGGCGTTGTCGGCACACTGATTACCAATGGTTCAACCGCTTCTGGTCTGGTGCAACATGCAGTCGGTGACCTGACTGATGTCGGTGGCCTGCTTGGTGGCATCACGGGTGGTATCGGTGGTGGTGAAGGCGGTCCTCTGGGCGCAATCACGGGCATTATCGGTGGCATTACTGGCGGTATCGGTGGTGGTGAAGGCGGTCCTTTAGGTTCAATCACTGACATTATCGGTGGTATTACGGGTGGTATCGGCGGTGGTGACGGCGGTCCTTTAGGCTCAATCACTGATATCATCGGTGGCATTACTGGCGGTATCGGTGGTGGTGAAGGCGGTCCTCTAGGCTCAATCACTGACATCATCGGCGGTATTACAGGTGGTATTGGCGGTGGTGAAGGCGGTCCTCTAGGTTCAATCACTGACATTATCGGTGGCATTACTGGCGGTATCAGCGGCGGTGTAAATAGCGGAGATATTATTTCTGGTATTGCTCAACCGATTCAGACCGTAATCAGTAATGGAAATGTGACGATTGATAGCTTACAAGACCATGTCAGCACACTGTTCAGTGACGGTTCATTTGACGGTATTAATAACCTCATCAGTGTAAGTGCTGGCAATGGTGATTATAATATTGATGGAAGTATCGATGGCATCTTGGATGCATTGACGGGTACTGTATCTTCAGGCATTGCTGTTGGCGAACCAAATCCAAATAGTGGTGCTTTAACAGATCTTGTTTCACTGCAATCTCCACTCAACAATCTTACAGATCACCTCTTCAGCTCTGTAAATCACTTCTAAATAGATCAAATAAAAAAGCCGCTGATCAGCGGCTTTTTTATATTTCTAATATTTACGATCTACGATCCGTAAAATTCAGGCATAAAAAAACCGCAATCAAGCGGTTTCTTCACTTTAAGTTGGTGCGCTCAGAGAGATTCGAACTCCCGACCCCTTAGTTCGTAGCCAAGTGCTCTATCCAGCTGAGCTATGAGCGCATTACTTATCTGCCTATTCAGGCGTGTGTTACTTTAAATCTTTACTTGGTGCGCTCAGAGAGATTCGAACTCCCGACCCCTTAGTTCGTAGCCAAGTGCTCTATCCAGCTGAGCTATGAGCGCCTTAAGTAAAGTGGCGGTGAGAGAGGGATTCGAACCCTCGATACAGTTACCCGTATGCATCCTTAGCAGGGATGTGGTTTCAGCCACTCACCCATCTCACCGTAACACGAGCGCAATAATACAAACTAAAACCACATTACACAAGGGATGTTCCTATTTTTTTCCACTATTTCAGCTCAATCAAATACTTTTTAATCAATTTTCGTATTTTTTCAGCATTTTTTAGTTCTACGCTTGTTAATATAGCGTTATCTCCTTTATTTGGATCGGGCCAATAAACAGAATCTTGCAATCTTTGACGTGCAGTTAGAGTTTGAATGACTTATGCTAAACCGATCTGCCAGATGTGAAATGAAACGATATGACTAAAAATTGGGCCGATCCCGAAGCAAAAGCAGAAGCGCAACGTTACGATAATCCTATTCCTAGCCGAACTCTTATTTTAACTACATTAGAACAATTAAAAGCTGCCCAGTCTCATGCAGAGCTGGTTGACCACTTCAATATCCCCGATCAGAAAAGTATTGATGCATTAAATCATCGTTTAAGTGCGATGGTACGTGATGGGCAATTGATGAAGGATGGGTTCAAATACCAGCCTGCAACCGATTTACCGAGCCATGAAGCCACGGTCTATATCAATAGTAAAGGTTTGGGGACTGCCAACATTGCAGGTCAGGATGATGTGCTCCTGCCTGAACGCGAATTACGTCTGGTCTTTAATGGCGATCGCGTTAAAGTCCGCCAGACCTCCGTTGACCGTAAAGGTAAAGCTTGGGGCTTTATTACCGAAGTGGTACAGCGCCGGGTTAAACAGATTATTGGTAAAGTGGCTGAGCATGAAGGTGAGTATTTTATTCAACCGGGCAATCCCAATCAGCATCAACCGATTACCTTAGAGAAAGAATTGATTGAACATGCCAATGCCAAAGTGGGCGATATGCTACGCGTGGCTATTGATGACTACCCGACCCGTGAAGAACTGGCGACCGGGCATGTGGTGCAGTCGATGGCGGATAAAGCCGATACAGAAATCATTATTCCGCAGACCATTCTAGAATTTGGTTTGCCTTATGAATTTCCAGAAGCTGTGATTAAGGAAGCAGAAAGCTTTAAAGAACCTTCTGAACAGGATCGTAAAGGTCGTGTTGATTTACGCGATTTACCCCTCGTGACGATCGATGGTGAAGATGCACGCGACTTTGATGATGCAGTATTTGCAGAAAAACGTGCAGGTGGTGGTTATCGTGTGGTGGTCGCGATTGCCGATGTGAGCCATTATGTCCGCTTAGATTCACCTTTAAATGAAGAAGCTGAAGAGCGTGGGACCTCGGTTTATTTCCCGCACTTCGTATTACCGATGCTGCCTGAAGCCTTATCCAATGGTCTATGCTCTTTAAATCCGCATGTAGACCGTCTGTGTATGGTCTGTGATTTAAAGCTGTCACGTGCAGGTAAAGTGACAGGTTATGAGTTCTACCCTGCGGTGATGCATTCCAAGGCACGGTTGACCTATACCCAAGTCGGTCAATATTTTGAAGGTGCCACAGATGCCATCCCGGCAGATAAAACCATTCATAAATCATTAAACACTTTATTCCAGCTTTACCAAACGCTGAAAGAGTTACGTGCCAAACGTCATGCAATGGAGTTTGAAACCATTGAAACCTACATGACCTTTGATGAGCTAGGCGGAATCAAGGAAATCTTGCCACGTACCCGTAATGATGCGCATAAACTGATTGAAGAATGTATGTTGCTGGCCAACGTTGCCGCAGCAGAGTATTCATTAGAGCATGATATTCCGATGTTGTATCGTGTGCATGAAGCACCAGAGTTCTCCCGTATTCAAAAAGTGCGTGATTTCGTCAAATTACTAGGCTTACCGTTCCCTGAACAGCCAACTCAGGCCGACTACCAAGCCGTGATTGAAGCGACCAAAGATCGTCTGGATGCACCAAGTATTCATGCAGTACTGTTACGTTCAATGATGCAAGCCTATTATGGTGCTAACAATGCGGGACATTACGGTCTGGCTTATGAAGCCTATACGCATTTCACTTCGCCAATTCGCCGATATCCGGATTTATTGTTACACCGTGCGATTAAGGCTTATCTTGATAAGAAACCTTACCCGCTTTCAGGTGCAGCATTAGATGATGCAGGTGAGCATTTCTCACAAACTGAACGTCGTGCCGATGAAGCCTCACGCAGCGTCACCACCTGGTTGAAATGTCATTATATGCAACAGCATTTGGGCGACGAGTTTGTCGGTGTGATTAGTGCAGTAACCGAATTCGGCCTGTTCGTCACCCTCAAAGACCTGTATGTGGATGGCATGATTCATGTGAGTCAGCTCGGTGAAGACTTCTTCCTGTATGATCAGGCCAGCCAAAGCCTCATCGGTCAGAATCGTGGCCAATCATTTAGCCTTGGTGATGAAGTCAAGATTCAAGTGGCCGGCGTAAATCTGGAAGAACGTAAAATTGACTTCCAGTTGGTTCAGCAATTAACCCATCTCGGTCGTGTAATTCGCCAGAAAGCACCTCGCACTGCGAATCCTTCTAGCTCGAATCGTGCATCAACAACGGAAGAAGTATTTGGCAAAGCACCTTCATCGACGAAAGCTAAAGTCAGTGAAAACGGCGAAAAGCCTGTACGCAAGAAAAAAGATAAGAATAAACCAAGTTCTTATAGTAAAAAGCCAGCTAAGAAGGCTTCAGCTAAACCTGATACGAAAGAGAAGGCCAAAAAGAAAGTGAAAAAGAAAAAGTCGAATGCGAAAGCAAAGGCTGAGTAATTTATAATGGCTTTAGGGTTAAAACCTTAAAGCCATTCACTTTATAACTGTTAATATCATGAAAATATTTTTAATCCTCTTTTTACTCTTACATTCATCCCAGTTATTGGCACAAACTGAAAAAATTATCTCTTCGTCATCTAAAGAAATGCACCTAGATATTCCCGTATTTTCTCTTTTTTCAGACTTTTCCAAGATTCAATCTGAATTCCCCCTGCAAGAATACAGCCCCAATAAAAACTTTATTCAGGAATCAAAATATTATTTTTTTGAAGCTGAACTTGTTGATATTAAATTAACCGAGTGGAAGGGAAAGTTGCATGAAGTCAATTACACTCTTAAAACAGAAGATCCCGTTCAATTGAGAAAAATTCAAAAATATCTTTTCGAGCATTATAAAAAAAATTTCGAATGGGAACTAACTGTTGATAATGGATTTGGTAAATTCTATGAAAATTCCAATAAATCAATTTTAGGGATATATGCTTATTCTTTTGAGCCTACAATCTCTTTTCTTTCAAATGAATTAAGAGTAGAGGAAACAAAAAGACGCTTTCCTGATTCAAATGAGTGATACACATGCAAAACTCAAAAATATTTTATTAGCCTTGATTTCTCTCCCGCTAAGCCCTACATCTATAACTATGTTTAGAAATGATATGGCAAAAATACAATGACACTACAGCAAGCGACACTTCCCACTCCCCAGTTTGATCAGATTCAACTTGCCGACTTAAAACAACAGATCGAACAAACGATTCAAAACGGTCAAGAATTCCTGAATCAACTCAATGAGGTCCCACAAGGCACCGAAGCACAACTGGCGACATTGAGTGAAGTCGATCAGCTTGAAAATAATATGAGTGAGTCTTGGGGTATTTTGTCGCATCTCAATGCTGTGATGAACAATGCCGAAACGCGTGAAGTGTATCAGGCCCTGTTACCAAGTTTAAGCGAATACTATACGCAGCTTGGACAACACACGGCGCTATATCAAACCTATCAGCAGATTCATGATAGCGCTGCATTTCAAACACTCAGCGAAGCCCAACAAAGTGCTATTAAGCTCGCACTTCGTGACTTTAAGCTGTCTGGTGTGGCTCTCGAAGGCGAAGCGAAAAAACGTTATGCAGAAATTTCGGCACGTTTATCGCAGTTGTCTTCGGACTTTTCCAATCATGTGCTTGATGCAACCCAGGCCTACTTTAAGCCTTTAACAGAAGCACAGCTTAAAGGTCTACCGCAAAGCAGCGTTGAACTGTTAAAACAATACGGACAACAGCGTGAGCTAGAGCAAGCCGTTGCCACACTCGACTTCCCTGCCTATTTTGCAATTATGACCTATGCCGAGGATCGTGAACTAAGAGAAGAGCTGTATAAGGCCTATGTCATCCGTGCGTCTGAGCAGTCCGACAAGACTGAATTTGATAACACACCTGTGATGGAAGAAATCCTGAGCTTACGCCAGGAAATGGCACAACTGCTGGGTTTCAATAATTTCGCTGAATATTCACTTGCCAGCAAAATGGCACCAGATGTCGAAACGGTGGATAAATTTCTGGTTGATCTGGCAGAACATGCGCGCACCCCAGCACTGGCTGAAATTGCAGAGCTTAAGACCATTGCACAACAAGATGGCATTGAAGAACTCAAACCGTGGGATGCAACCTACTACTCTGAAAAGTTGAAACAACAACAATTCAACCTTTCTCAAGAAGCGCTTAAACCCTATTTCCCTGCACCGAAAGTGGTACAAGGTTTATTCCAAATTGTGCAACGCCTGTACGGTATCCAGATCATCGAACGTCAGGCACCCGTTTGGCAGGATGATGTGCGCTATTTTGAAATTGAAGATCAAGGCCAAGTGGTCGGTGGTTTCTACTTCGATTTATATGCCCGCAATGGCAAACGTGGTGGCGCATGGATGAGCGGCTTCCGTTCCCGCGTACAAACCACCAATGGTCTGCAAAAACCGATTTGCTATATGGTCTGTAACTTTACTCCGCCGATTGGCGATCAACCTGCCCTACTGACCCATGATGAAGTGATTACCTTATTCCATGAATTCGGACACGGCTTACACCACATGCTCACCGAAGTGGATAACATCTCGGTTGCAGGTACACACGGCGTGGCGTGGGATGCAGTGGAGTTGCCAAGTCAGTTCATGGAATTCTGGGCGTGGGATAATGAAAGTCTGGATGTCCTAAGTGAACATACCGAAACTAAACAAACCCTACCGCAAGAATTGCTATCAGCATTATTAAATGCACGTTTCTTCCAGTCGGGTATGCAAACACTACGTCAGATTGAATTTGCGCTGTTTGACCTGACCATTCACCGTCAAGCCCCGGCATTAAACAGCCAGCAGATTCAGGACACACTGGATGAAATTCGCCATAAGTTTGCCGTAGTGCCTGCCGTACCATATAACCGTTTCCAGCACAGTTTCAGTCATATTTTCGCGGGTGGCTACGCTGCGGGTTACTACTCTTATAAATGGGCAGAAGTTTTAGCCAGTGATGCCTTTGACCGTTTTGAAAGCGAAGGTATTTTTAATACCGAGACTGGAAAAGAATTTAGAAAGTTTATTCTAGCAGTTGGCGGAAAAGATACAGCACTTGATGCGTTTCGCAATTTCCGAAAAAGAGAGCCTAAAATAGATGCGTTATTACGTCATCAAGGTTGGACGAACACAGATAAAACCGCTTAAACTATGTCATTATTATTCACAGGGTGTAATGAACTGACATGAAAAGACAATTCATCGCGGGTGCAAAATGTCCCAAATGTGGAGCGTTAGATCGTGTGGTTAAGATCATCACTGTGGATGACGAGTGGATTGAATGTATCGAATGTGCTTATAGCGAGAAGCGCCCGACCCACGTGGAAGAGCAACAACCCGCTGAGCCAGATGAAATTGGGGTGATACAGTTCAAACCTCGTCATTTTGACTAGAAAGGTTAAAAATGATGTCCACATATCCAACTGAAAATTCCAGATTATTATGGATGATCATCGGTGGAATAAGTGTTGTTGTGGTTCTGTTCCTTGCTGTCCAATGGTTTTTAGCACAAAAAGATCAGCAATCGACAACAACACCAACTCAACCTGCTGCGGCTCAGACCGCTGTTACCACGTCTCAACCAGACCCTGCAGTCAGCAATGAAACCGTGACTGCGGAAAATGAGTCTGTAGAGCCGATTAAGCTGGTTGAAGAATCGATTATTAAAGCGCCGCTTCCAGCCAATGACAGTCTGGCCAAGGAAGAAATTGCCAAACTGGATGATATTCACCTGCAACTTCAAGACCAGCAACATGAGCTTAAGCAGCAACATGAAGATGTTGATCAAATGCTTAAACTCAAGGAAGAGCAGATCAAGTTATTAGAGGCTCAACTCGCTGCCCAGAATCACTCTTGAAACCGAACAAGCTTTAACTTTCGTTAAAGCTTTTTTATTGCTGAACGTTTTAATCTAAAATTTGTTCAGAACGCGATTTCAACTGAAGCGGTTTCTGAATCGTTTGTGCAATCAAGATTCCCACCAAAGTCAAACCACCACCAATATAATGGAACATTTGCAAATGTTCGCCGAGTAGGGCCACTGCAATCAAGGCAGTAAATAAAGGCAACAGGTTCATAAAGATACTGTTGCGATTCGGTCCTAAATGTCGGACCCCTTCAATCCATAAATAAGACAACAACACCGATGAGAAAATGCTGGCATAAACAATCAGCGGAATGGTTTGCTGATTTAACTGTATATCTTGGGCGGGTAAAAACACAAAAAAAGGTAAGACATATAAAATCGCAAAGCTGGATTGGACGAAATTCGATTGCCAAGCCGGAATCGGCATTTTCCAGCGTTTTAATAACACCCCATATAAAGCATAGCCTGCTGCTGCAATCAGCATTAAACCATCACCGAGATGTACGCCCTGACCCCATATATTGCGAATACTGCCATGACCCAATAAATATAAAATGCCATAAAAAGACAGTGCGCCACCGAACAACATGCCATAGCTGATCCGGTCTTTAAGCATCACGCTACTCAAGATCATGGTGAGTAATGGAATCAAGGCGGTGACGATCGCCATATTGGTTGCCGTGGTCGTCGCTGCCGCCTGATAGGATAAGAACTGAAATAATGACACCGACAAAAAACCACCCAATGCCAATTGCTTCCAGTATTGCTGGATGGTGTGGCGGTTTTTCCAGACTGGAATCAGCACAAAGGTACTCATCACGGCGAGCGCCAGCACCAGACGATAAAAGGTAATTGCCACAGGAGAAATGGCATGACTGGCCATTTTGGACACCGCTACATTGCCTGCCCAAAATAAAATGGCGAACAATGGATAAAAATAAGCTTTCTGAAACATAATCAAAACCTGTACATAGCCGTACCGATCATGCTAAAAAATAATCAGCTTATAGTTTCTCGATAAAAAGACGATAACTATCGTAAAAAGGACAAATTATTTTAGGTTTAGCTGAGTATGGGAAAAAATTTTCAACATGGCTTTTTGGATTATCCGGTCTATGCCTTCTCGGAGAATTATCCGCATGGCCATATTGAAGACTGGCATAGTCATGAACGTATCCAGTTAATCCATACCCTGACTGGCGTAATCCGGGTACAAACCCATGAAGGCATCTGGATTACACCGCCTGGAAGAGGCGTCTGGATACCTGCCCAAAAACCCCATGCGCTACTGAGCAGTGGTGAAGTTAAAGCAAGAGGCGTTTTTATTGAAAGTTCCACTCAAAATGATCTGCCAGACCAATGTCGCGTGGTGGCAATTCCAGCGTTATTACGTGAATTGATCAGTAGTGCGATGCATATACAAAGCACGATTCAACCAGTTAGTCGCAATGAAAGGCTATTACAGCTAATTCTGGACGAAGTTCGTCTCCTACCCGCACTGGCTTTTAATTTGCCCGAACCCCAAAGCCCCAAGCTTCAACAGTTATGCCAGCGCATTAAAGAAAATCTGGCTTGGGAATGGAGTCTGGAACAAAGTGCGCAACACTTACATATCAGCACTAAAACGCTGGCACGTCATTTTCAAAAAGAAACTGGCCTACATTTTTCCCATTGGGTTCGGCAGGCAAAACTGATGCAAGCCATGATTGATTTAGCCATGTATAAACCCGTGCTGAATGTGGCCTTAGATTTAGGCTATGAGAGTCCCAGCGCCTTTAGTGCCATGTTTAAACGTGAAACTGGCATGACACCGAGTGATTATCTGAAACAATTTTCTGATCACATCGTTTGATGTGTATCAAGCAGTCCTATTAGAAAAATACATTCCTTTCACTTCCGCACAGGCATAAAATAAGCCCAAATTCTCGATACTGCCCTGGTTATGAATACTCCCCAAACGAATCGCAATCTCTTTGTGGCGATTGGTTGCCTAACGATTTCTGCACTACTTTTCTCTGTGATGGGCATTTGTATTCGTTATGCTTCTCATACGGTCGATAATTACACCATTGTGTTTTTCCGTAATGTGGTGGGGCTGATCCTGTTTCTGCCTTTTATTTTTAAGCAAGGCATTGGATTTGTAAAAACAGAAAAACTGTGGATGCATACCTGGCGCAGTATTGTTGGCCTTGCTGCCATGTATGGCTTCTTCTATGCCATTGCACATCTGAAACTCTCCAATGCCATGGTATTTACCTATTCTTCTCCGATTTTTATTCCTTTAATTGCTTGGTTATTCCTGAAAGAAAAAGTTACCACGGCGATGCTATGCGCTGCAGGGCTGGGATTTATTGGCGTATTCTGTGTGGCAAAACCCGATCAAGGTTTATTAAACTGGATCTCCATTGTCGGCATCAGTTCAAGTTTATTGGCCTCTATGGCCTTTGTCACCGTTCGTGCCCTGACCCAAACCGAACCACCAGAACGGATCGTATTTTATTTCTGTCTGATTGGTTCCCTGCTTTCGGTGATTCCGATGTTCTGGGTATGGCGACCTTATCATCTGCATGAATTATTTTTCCTGGTCGCGGCAGGTGTCCTAGCTAATGTCAGCCAGATTTTTATGTCGCATGCCTACCGTCTTGCCCCTGCTGGACAAATTGCCCCTGTGAATTATATTGCGATTATCTTCGCCGGAATCTGGGGCTTTTTACTCTGGAACGAAGTGCCAGATTTATACAGTGTGATTGGTTTTGGCATTATTTTATTGGCAATTTTATTATGCAGTCCGCTGATCCAAAGCAAAAAGCAGACTCAATAAATAAAAATAAAGACGTTAAAAAAAGCACCCGAAGGTGCTTTTTTAATTTTCACTATTAGTGTTTATACCAGCCAAACATCTGGAAGATATACGGTGCATAGGTCACCAGCACCAAGGATGAGAACAATACGATAATCGGCAATAACCAACGTTCATAACGGAAGTAGAAACTGGTGTATTTCTCTTTCGCTTCCCTGTCGGCGGCCGAGACCTCCTCATCCCCGACGGAGAGTCGCGTCAGCAAGTGGTTCAAGGCAACCGGTGGCGTTACATAACCAAATTCGAAGGCGACTAGTACAATCATCCAGAAGTGGATCGGATGAATACCATTCTCGTAGGCCACAGGTGCAACCGTTGCCGCCACCAAAATCACCGCACCGAATGGATCGGTCGTCATACCAATAATCGCCAGTAACAGTGCAATAAAGGCAAGTGAAATATAGATATTGCCCAAGTGTGTTGGTAATAATTCCACCACTTCAGCACGTTCAATTAAGCCACCGACACTTGCAGATAAAGCCATCAACAGAATCAACGCACCGATATGTCCAACTGTTTCTGAGGTTGCAAAACGTAATGCACCACCAAAACCAAAGTGCTTACCCCCATGTGGATCATGAGACTTCAGGAACTCAGATTTTTTCTCATGTTCACGAACCAGAGCTTCATGCTTAGGATCAACCACAGATGCTGGTGCCACTTTTGATGCAAATAACTTGTCAAACAAGATCATTGCAATCAACACCAACGGTAAAATCATTGGTGCAGTGAATTCATTAATAGACGTATCTAAAGCCAGCTTATAGAACATCACAACAGCAAAGCCGATAATCACATAAGGAATGACAGGTACACACGCACGTAACATGCCCGGTACCGCCACTTTCGGTGAATTCACACGGAATTTTTCTTCGGCAAGAATCAATGAAACACCGAGGAAAATAAACGCAGTTAACCAGAAAACATAGATACCGTGATCAAATAATTCGGTAGAGGTCACATGACGACTGTCGAGCATCGAGATCAGGATCACCAGTAAGCATGGGCGAATCACCACACCTAAAGAACCTGACATGGCCGATACAGCCAATGCATATTGACGACGCGCGCCTGAGTTCCAGACTTCCTTATAAATGATTGCGCCGGCTGCAATTACGAAAATTCCAGAAGCGCCGGTATAGGCGGTTGGAATCGCTGCTGCAATCAGAATCAACCAGGTTAAAGTTTCCGGCGCCAGGTTCCATGGACGCAGGATATTTAAGAATAAATCCATCACACGGGTTTGGGTCAGTAACATACCGGCCCAGATAAACAGTGCAAGATTCAGGAAAATACCCGAGAATTCCACCAGAATACCCAAGTAGATCCCTTGCCCCATTGGATAGTCCATGAAGAAGGTAAATACAATACCGGTCACTAGCGACATGAACGCGTACAGTGGCACACTGAGTAAGGCTAAACCAAAATTACCCTTCGGCTGAGCCGTCTTCGGTATAAAGATAAACTGGAAGATACTGATAATGGTTAGGGATACAAATAACGCAATCCATAACCAATATAAGACTGTGGTTTTACCAGCAACCTCAACCCCAGAGTTCAGTACAGAATGATACTGGCTGACCACTGAATAGCTCAGTAAGGCATTGCCCGCTACCATCAACGCTGAATAAACCCGGAAATCAATCTTGGTTTTTGGCGCACGTAAACTGATATGGTGATAACGTAAAGAAGCTGTTACTGAAGCAAACAACACCATGATCAATAAAATGATGGTTTGATTTTCAGTACCATATTTAAAAATACCAAAGAAAGTCGTTTCAACTTTGCGATAAGTACGAATACTTGGATGAGCTTCCAAGTGCTTCATGGCTTTATCATAAAATTGATACTTTTCTTCACATTGTTGCTGTGCGGCCAACAAAGATGTACGTACATCAGACTCAGAAGCTGCACCAAACATACTGGCAAATTCATCCGCAGCATTGGCCTTCATCTGCGCCTGTACTTGTGCATCAATATTCGGATGTCGATCACAAGATGGTTTTTCAGGCTCAGCCCGCAAAAACGAATATTGCATCCCTGTGGTTTGATCACCGTAAAGTCGCTCCCCCATACGGAGCATTTGACCGTGAATCATCTCGCCAGTACCAATAAGCAAAGTCATTAGCAACAAAGCAAGAATGATGAAGGTTGATATCCAATCATTCCAGATATAGCCTAACCGGGCTAATCCATACTTTTTCTCTTGATCATTTTGCATGTCTATTCCAGTTTATTCTTATCAACATCCATCCAAAGATGTTGAATCATGCGCTGTCCATGGTTGATAGATAAATGAATTTACCCTCTTATTAACCAATCCCTTTAAACCGCTTAAATTTGAATCAAATTTTTTCAAAAAAGAATGACTACAATCACTTTTTTGTTGGTTGTTTTTATCAATCTAGATGTGCTCTATTTTTTTCCTTTTTATAAATAAATAACTTAAACCGGCTAGTACGCCCCCGATAGCACCAATCAGATGGGCCTCAGTAAGCACGGGACTGCCAATTAACTGCGCTGTTCCCGTCTGTCCAAAGGTATTTTCCCAAATCAATTTTGCTGCAATCAGCGCTAAAACCAGTAAGGCGAACTTACGTTCTTTCTTATATTGCAGATATACCAGTCCTACAGCAGTGTACAAGCCATGCAATACACCAGAAAGCCCGGCATAGGCATCAATATAAGGTAAATAGAAATAGAAAACCAAACTGATGAATGGTGGCAAAACCAGCAGTAATGACCATAAATGCCAATTACGGACATGCGGAAAAATAAAAGGTAAACATGCAAAGGCCAGCATATTTAACAGAAAATGTATCCAGCCCACGTGTACCCAATGTGCAGTCCATAACCGCCAGAATTCAGTGAGTAAACTCGGTCTCCAATAAATGAAATAATCGGAAAAAACTTGCAGACATGCCGATATGGATACACATATCGCGATCAAAATGACTTTTTCTATCCATATTTGATCTTTCATTGATTGACCACCTCTTGAAAAAACAGACCTTTTACCCAGTGTAAGTGCTGGTGAAGTAAAAGGCCGTTTAATTCAGGTTACTCAGCTGGCGTTTCTTGCGTTGGAGCGGCCTCATCCTGTGCTGGTGCAGAGGCTGCCTCGCCACCCCCATCAAAGAGTGAATCCAGTTCAGCTGAACTTTCTTGTTTGTCATCCCAGAATGTGGTCATACCCTCATCGCTTGCTCTGACACCGGTATTTTCAGTCCAGTAACGGTCTGCGATGCCACGTACCATCAAACCAGCCATTTTATCAATCAGTCTGAACTGCGGATTTGCAGGTTTGTCATCCCCTGTTGCGGCTGCATAAGAACGCAGTGCATCACGTAATTTGGCATCATCACCGCTGGCTTGTGCTGCCACGGCATATAAAGCATGCGATAAGCGCACACCTTTCTTCTCGCCAATCGCCATTGATTGTTTCATGGTGGCATACGGTTCAGGTTTACCATCGCCAGCGCCAGGCAATAAAGTCCAGATCACGGCGCGAGTCGCCATTGGCGCACCCCAGAATTTTTCATTGTCCAGACAGGTCATGCCACGTTCAACAATCCCGGCAATATCCTTAGGCACATTGATTGCACCGCCCGAGTTAATGTCATTGGTCATGGCTTGCAAGCCACTCACCATACCGAGTAAATACACGGTCTGATCCAGATCATTACGCATGGTTGGGCATGAATCACCTAATTTATATTTGTATTTTGATTCCCAACGATTTGCAAAAAGTTGATAGCCTGCATATTGGCGTTCAGCCGCAATCCCAGCCCAACGTTTCTGCTCGATACGCGCGTCTTGAGCTTCCGAAACCTGACCGGCTTTAGAGGCACGTAAATAACGTAATTCTGCTTCCAATGCCTGATTCTCAGCACAAATCCCGGCTGCGGTATACAGCAGCACAGCCATACGGGTCGGGTCTGCCCCCATATCTTTGGTTGACATCACTGCAGGCGTTAATGCATTGCCTGAGTTACACACCATTTCAGCATCATCCATGGCCAAAATCGGTGGAACGATATGTTTTTCACCAAAACCTAATGCGACATTTGCTCCAGTTTTAACAACGTATGAGCATCCAGATAACATTGATGTTGTCAGCAAAGCTACCGCGACGCCTTGTCCAATTTTATGGAGTTTAGACATACTTCCTGTCCCTCTAATAATTTGTTTTTTCCTTTTAGCTGTACATTATCAGATGCAATTCCTGAATTAAAGAGTAATTACTCTAATTTTACAGGGACATTTTGACATACTTCACACATGAATAAATTGACAGATCTGCGGGAATACAGAAATTTCAGGCAAAAAAAAGTAGCATTGCGACGGTTCAGCACATGCTACTTATTAACTGGTAAAATCGTGAAACTCTTTATCTTTTAGTTTTGTTGAAAATAATCCTTGAGTAATGTACCGGCTCTTCCTACTACAATCGCCATAACGATCGCAATTACCAGAAACATCCACATTGAAATCTCCATAGAGACCTCCTATACTTTTCGTATCTACTTTTGATAGATACTAGATTGGCGTTCACCATCGATATTCACAGGAGCGTGATATATTGATGATACTTTCAATCTCTTTCTCTTGGTCACAGCAACAGGTTGATGTGATTCAAGATATTCCCTGAGTAAAGTTCCTGCTCTTCCTACTACAATCGCAAAGACAATTGCGATCACCAGAAACGACCATGTTGGAATTTCCATTTTGGACCTCCACCACACTTTACGTTGGTGTTTGTACTTTAACGAAAATAAATCGGTCTTGAGGGGCAGATTGTCTGACAATCATAATTTTCACTATTTTTTAGAGTTTTTAACCTAACAATCGAAGCAAAATATACGCTTTAAAACCATATATCATTGAAATTTATAAAATAATTAATTATACACAGATGTAAAATTGTCAAACAATTAGCCTAGTTTTGCCTGTAATTTTAAGGATTTCCACTGTAAAAATGATAACTGGTCCCACCAGATGATGAAATTTTTATGTTTTGGATCAGAAAAACACAGCACGATATAAGCTTGATGATCAATTATTCTTGTGATGGATCGGGTCTGGATCGGAAGAGATGAATCGTAAAATTCAAATGACCACGCCTGTTGGTCGAGATGCTCAAAACGTTTTAATCGGGGTTGTTGCAGAAATAGCAACCAGCTCAATGCCAATATGAAGCAACTGCCTAACCATACCGCCAAAGAAAGCAAAGAATAAGTCAGGCTAACAATCAACAGCAGCATAAACAGTTGCAATACCATCGAAAAACGACTGTATTGCAACTCAAAAACACGATCAGCCGTGGACATAATGTTTTAGTTTGAGAATAAATGCTTTCAGTTCAGTCCGTGGCGGTTCCCCAACTTCCATGAACCAGTCCAGCAAGTCCGGATCTTCCTGATCAACCAGCTCTGCGAATAAGGCCTTTTCAGCCGGATCGGCAGTGAGATAGTAATTTTTAACATATGGGTCAAAATATACATCGATTTCTTTTAAACCACGACGTGCACGATACACGACCTTACGTTCTTCCAGTGTCATTTCATCAGACATTATCTGTTCCACTATGCAACCATTTACTCTGATAGTGTACCTGATCCCCCTTTAACTTCGCAGCGTTTTTTCTCAAGTGACCAAATACATCAATCAAATTGAGCATTGATCACATTGTTCACTATTTTCCCTTTCTTGTATGGTGAAGAGGATGATCTACATTCAACAAACCAGGGAAAATATAACAAATGCAATCAGGTGCAATTCGTCCAGTTCCAAACATGCTCGCGCGTAAACTCTTTACTTCTGATCATGAAGCATTTCGTGAAACTGTACGTAAATTCTATGAAAAAGAAGTTGTTCCAAATATTGAAAAATATGAAAAACAACAACATGTTGACCGCGACTTATGGAATAAGGCCGGTGAGCTTGGCTTGCTGTGTACCACCATGCCAGAGCAATATGGCGGTTCAGGTGTTGATCGCCTCTACAGTATGATTCTGATTGAAGAACAAGCCTATGCCATGGACTCCAGCACTGGTTTTTCATTACATTCAGATATCGTGGCCAACTATATCAACAACTTTGGTAATGAAGCACAAAAGCAGCACTGGCTGCCAAAAATGGCAACGGGTGAAGCGGTCACCGCGATTGCCATGACTGAACCAGGAACAGGTTCAGACCTGCAAGCCGTTCGTACTACCGCGGTACTGGATGGCGATGACTATGTGATTAATGGTTCAAAAATCTTTATTACCAATGGCTATCTATGCGATATGGCCATCGTGGTGTGTAAGACTGGCAATAGTGAAAAAGGTTCTGCCAATCTGTCGTTAATTATTGTGGAAGCCGATCGTGCGGGCTTCAGTAAAGGCAAGCCTCTGAATAAAATCGGGATGAAAGGTCAGGATACCTGTGAACTGTTCTTTGACAATGTACGCGTTCCGAAAGAAAACCTACTCGGTATGGAAGGCATGGGCTTTATGATGCTAATGAAAGAATTGGCATGGGAACGTATGCTGGTTGCAATCATTTGTCAGGCGGGCGCTGAAGCCGCTTTTGCACATACTGTGCAATATACCAAAGACCGTAAAGCCTTCGGCAAAGCCATTAGCACCTTCCAGAACACCCGTTTTAAACTGGCTGAATTACGGACTGAAATTGATTTCTGTCGCACTTATTTAGATCGCTGTATGGAGTTACAACTCGAAGAAAGCTTAGGTGTTGATGCTGCTGCCGCTGCAAAATATAAAATTTCCGATATGTTCTCGAAAGTGGTGGATGAATGTTTACAGTTACACGGCGGTTATGGCTACATGCTGGAATATCCAATCGCACGTGCCTATATCGACAACCGTGCCAACCGTATTTATGCAGGTACCAATGAAATCATGAAAGAGTTGATTTCCCGTACTCTCTAAAGACAGAAAAACAAAAAGGGATCATGCTTAATGTATGATCCCTTTTTATTTACTTAATTTCTGTTTTCTCATTGCCCGTCTGGGCAGCTTGCGGATTCATCCGTTGCATTAACTGCTTGACCTTAGGGTTTTCACTATACTGTTGCATGGTGGTATTCAGTGCATTGCGCGCATTTTGTGTGGTGAAATGTGCCACCTCACTACCAACATCACTAGCTTTCTTGGCCCAGACCTTCCCTTCAGCAGATTGATAGAAATTCAACGCAGCCTGTAATTCTTTTTCACTAAAGCTCTCGACATAGCGCTGTACAATAAACTGCTTGCGTTGCTCACTATCCAGATTCTTAGTTAAATCAGTATAGAAGCTTTCTGGCAAATCCTTGGGTAAACGCATCCGGATTTGCTCTAGAATCATTTTATCGGTGTTTTGCAAACCCTGTTCCGTGCCATCGACCGATACCAGTTTTTGTGCAATCGCTACCTTCTGTTTTGCATCATCAGCAAAAGCCAGACTGCTTGATAACATGATCCCCAAAATGATGAGTTTTTTCATCCAATTATCCCTATCTTAATTTTCTAATCTGCCCAATATACGTGATATTTTTAGAATTCAAAGCCTATTTCCAATAAAAAACCCTATGTATCGACATAGGGTTTTCAATGATCAGGTTACTACATTACGAGACCAGTTTTGGTTTACGGTCAGCATGTTCATCACGTTTGTGGAACTGTAGAACACCATCATTAAATTTAGCATCTTTCAATTCTTTACGGTCTGCCAGATAGTTATTGGTAATTTTCCAAGGCGCTTGCTTACCTTGTTTCGGCATCACATCTGCGGCACGCGCAATATAGCCAGAAGACATTTTGCCCATAATCGTGTCGTGTTCCAGTTGTGATGGGTCCGCATGCGCAATCACTTCATCAAAACCATTCTTGTCCATATGATTGAGCAAACGGCAAATATATTCAGCTGCAATATCAACTTTTAAGGTCCAAGACGCATTGATATAACCAATGATCATGGCCATATTTGGTACATCGCTGACCATTACCCCTTGATAGAGCATATGTTGTGAAGTAT
Source organism: Acinetobacter sp. 'aerobic (ED)' (assembly GCF_904886855.1). NCBI lineage: Bacteria > Pseudomonadati > Pseudomonadota > Gammaproteobacteria > Moraxellales > Moraxellaceae > Acinetobacter > Acinetobacter sp. 'aerobic (ED)'. The sequence continues at coordinate 462,401 of NZ_CAJHGI010000003.1, read as the reverse complement.
TCATCGGCTTACCGTCAATTAACCCTTTCACACCACCCAGAATTTGAATTTCCAGACCGGTTGCAGAAATGACGATATCCGCTTCAAGATGCTTACCAGATTTTAGCTGGATGCCATTGGCCGTGAACTTCTCAATTTGATCTGTTTCTACGCTGGCCTGCCCCTGACGTAATGCTTTGAATAAATCGCCATCTGGTACCACACATAAGCGTTGATCCCAAGGGTTATAGCTCGGGGTAAAGTGTTTCATGTCGACTTTACCTTTCAACTGCAATTCAATCCCTTTCAGCAATAAGCGACGTACTGTTTTTGGATATTTTTGTGCAAGCGCATAAATACCACGTTGCATGCCAATGTTACGTGCACGGGTAAATTTATAAGCCGTTTCTTCAGACATAAATTTACGGGTTTTTTCATAAATAAAGTCGATTGAAGGCACGGTTGCAATATAGGTTGGTGAACGCTGCAACATGGTTACATGACCTGCCCCACCTTTGACCATTGAAGGCACCAAGGTAATTGCAGTTGCACCACTACCAATGATCACGACTTTCTTACCAGTGTAATCCAGGTTTTCAGGCCAATGTTGCGGATGAATAAACTGACCTTTGAAATCTTCCTGTTTCGGGAATTTTGGTGCATAACCCTGATCATAATTATAATAACCGGTACAGCCCATCACAAAGTTTGCTGACCAAGTTTGCTTTTTCTTGTTGCTATCTTCAATCTCAACAGACCATTTTTTCTTGCTTGAATCGTAATTTGCAGAAAGCACACGATGACCAAAATGGATTTTTTCTTTCAACTGATTTTCGCTAATCACATCGCTTAAGTAGCTTTTGATTTCAGCGCCACTCGCAAGCACTTTTTCTTTTGCCCATGGTTTGAAGTTAAAACCGAAGGTCGACATGTCCGAATCAGAGCGAATACCAGGGTAACGGAATAAATCCCAAGTTCCACCAAAACTGTCACGACGTTCTAAGATTTCAAATTTACGTTGTGGACAGTTCTTAGAGAGATGTACAGCCAATCCGATTCCTGAGATCCCTGCACCAATAATTAATACATCAACTTGCTTTTCCATTTTTTTTATACCCTGTATAAACCATGTCTTTATTAAAGCACAAATTTGACAATACACAATGTCAAGTTTAGTCATTCATCGGTTTTTTTATATCAGTTCGGGACATTTTGATAAAAATTTGCTGTCAAAAATGTTGAGATTTTTGCTTGGATTTTAGAAGGACTCAATATGTAACAATAAATATATGTAATTTTATAGCCCTTATATTCTGAATATGGTGTTAAATCATCAAAAAGAGCCATTAAAATTATGAAATGAAAGAAAAAGTTTGATTCATTTGCATACAAATGACCAATATAAAAGTAAAATCTAAAATGTTTTCTATAAATCTTATTATAAACAAATGATTTTAATCATATTCACAATATTTCAGGTATAAGAATGAGTCTCTTAAGTCCTCAAATGAATAAATTCTTGTTAATGAGATCTGAAGTTGCTATCCCCTCAACATTAGAACTTAAATTGTTAAAAGGTTTTTATGAACACTCTGATGTAATTGTCTTTGATTTTTACAAAGCTCGATTAAAATATTGGGACTATGAGATCATCATTAGCAGATATGGTGATCTAACAGGGTTTGAGGCAAATACTAATAGAATTCATCTTGATGATTATATTAACACTGAAAATTTCACCATAAGTGAAGTGATAAATATAGGCTTTTCCTTAGTACAGTTTATTCAAAATTTATGGAATCACTTAAGAGATGATGAATGTACAATAATTTTATCATCTGATCTAAAAAGCGAATTCGGAAGTAATGCCTCAATCACTTTTCATAAGAAAAGACCAAACCAAATATTAGTGGATTGCCTAGATGACTGTCCTCAGGCAGTATTCATTTGTAATAATAGCGATTCCCTACAATCTATTTCCGACGCTCTAAAAATTATGTAAATCTTAAACATAGCATTTTCACTGAATGATAGTGAATCAACAAACTACCCATACTACGAAATATTATAAAAAATATAGCTAATAAAAAAGGCCGGTTATTACACCGGCCTTTTTTGGAACAACTGACTGTTCTACACGTAGAAGTATTATTTTACTTCACGGTCAACGAGTTCAACGTAAGCCATCGGTGCAGCATCACCTGCACGGAAGCCCGCTTTAAGAACACGAAGATAACCGCCGTTACGTTCTTTGTAACGAGGGCCAAGAACGGTAAATAATTTACCAACAGTTGCTGCAGAACGAGTACGAGCAAACGCTAAACGACGGTTTGCTACTGTATCGTTTTTTGCCAAAGTGATTAAAGGCTCAGCAACGCGGCGAAGTTCTTTCGCCTTAGGCAAAGTTGTTTTAATTAACTCGTGCTCAACTAAAGCATTTGTTAAGTTTTGGAACAACGCCTTACGGTGGCTGCTTGTACGGCCTAATTTCACACCACTATTACGATGACGCATGGTGATAGTCCTACTTAATTAACGGCTACGATAGGCAAAACGGTCATCCATACGGAGACTAGCTGGTGGCCAGTTCTCTAAACGCATGCCGAGTTGTAAACCTTTCGATGCCAAAACATCTTTGATCTCTGTTAACGATTTTTTACCTAGGTTAGGAGTTTTTAACAACTCAACTTCGGTACGTTGAACAAGATCACCAATGTAGTAAATATTTTCTGCCTTCAAACAGTTAGCAGAACGAACAGTTAGCTCGAGATCATCTACTGGACGAAGCAAAATCGGGTCAACTTCTTCGCGAGGTTCTTGAGCAACCGGAGTTTGATCTTTCTGAAGATCAACAAAAATTGCAATTTGTTGTTGCAAGATTGTTGCCGCTTTGCGGATTGCTTCTTCTGGATCAACAGTTCCGTTAGTCTCAAGATCGATCACTAACTTATCAAGATCGGTACGTTGTTCAACACGAGCATTTTCTACTGTGTATGAAACACGCTTGATTGGGCTATAAGAAGCATCTAACTGTAAACGACCTACTGGACGTGTCTCACCTTCAGGGAAACGTGAGTCAGATGTTTCATAACCACGACCTTGAGCAACTTTCAGGCGCATTTTTAATGAACCAGAAGAACTCAAAGTACCGATTAAATGATCAGGGTTAACCACTTCAACATTATGAGGTAAACGAAGGTCAGCTGCAGTTACGTCACCTGCCCCTTGTTTCTCTAATGTTAAATATGCTTCATTTTGATCGAACAGCTTAATAGACAATCCTTTTAGGTTCAGCAAGAGCTCGACGATGTCCTGCTGCAAGCCTTCTAAAGTACTGTACTCGTGCTCGACACCTTCTATTTCTACTTCAACCACAGCAGCGCCAGGTAAAGAAGACAATAGAATGCGACGTAAAGCATTACCTAGAGTATGACCAAAGCCACGCTCTAAAGGTTCCAGAATCACTTTTGCCGAGGTCCCGCTCACCGCTTCGACCTTGATCGCTTGCGGAGTTAGAAACTCGTTTGCAGTACGCGTCATTTATTGCTACCTCAAGGATTATTTAGAATACAATTCTACAATCAAGCTTTCGTTGATTTCAGCAGGTAAATCAGAACGATCTGGCGCAGCTTTAAACGTACCTTCTAACTTAGAATGATCAACTTCCATCCAAGCAGGGATACCACGTTGAGCAGCTAATTCAATTGCGCTTTTAATACGTAATTGTTGTTTAGCGCCTTCATGTACTGCAATTACATCACCAGCTTTAACTTGGATAGATGCAATGTTAACACGACGACCGTTCAAAGTGATGCTACGGTGAGATACTAACTGACGAGCTTCTGCACGTGTAGAACCAAAACCCATGCGATAAACAACGTTATCAAGACGGCTTTCAAGCAACTTCAACAAGTTCTCACCTGTTGCGCCTTTAACACGAGCAGCTTCTTTATAGTAGTTACTAAATTGACGCTCTAACACACCGTACATACGACGTACTTTTTGTTTTTCACGTAATTGTAGTGAGTACTCAGATTGTTTGCTACCACGAGCTCCGCCATGTTGGCCAGGAGCTTTAGCATGTTTTTTAGTCTTAACGTCAAATGGTTTAACGCCAGATTTTAATTGCAGGTCTGTCCCTTCGCGGCGAGAGAGTTTGCATTTTGGACCAATATAACGAGCCATGAATGTTTCTCCTTACACGCGACGTTTTTTAGGTGGACGGCAACCGTTGTGCGGAATTGGAGTCACATCGGTAATGCTGTTAATTTTATAACCCACTGCACCTAATGCACGAACCGCAGATTCACGACCAGGACCAGGACCTTTTACAAGGACGTCCAAGTTTTTCAAACCGTAATCTAAAGCAGCTTTACCAGCAACTTCAGCAGCTACCTGAGCAGCAAACGGTGTTGATTTACGTGATCCACGGAAGCCTTGTCCACCTGAGGTAGCCCAAGCCAATGCATTACCTTGACGATCGGTAATCGTAACAATGGTGTTATTAAAAGAAGCGTGAATGTGTGCGACACCTTCAGAGACGGTACGAGTGACCTTCTTGCGTGCGCGAGTATCTTTAGCCATCTTTTAGCTTCCAGAAATCTTATTTCTTAATCGGTTTGCGCGGACCTTTACGGGTACGTGCGTTAGTTTTGGTGCGTTGTCCGCGAACAGGCAAGCTGCGACGATGACGAAGACCGCGGTAGCAGCCTAAATCCATTAAACGTTTAATGTTCATGGAAATTTCGCGACGTAAGTCACCTTCGGTCGGAACCTTAGCAACTTCTGCACGAATCGCATCAAGCTGAGCATCATCTAATTCACGGATCTTTGTAGTTTCAGTGATACCTACAGCAGCCAAGATGTTCTTAGCAGTGTGGCGACCGATACCAAAAATATACGTGAGAGAGATAACAGCATGCTTGTTATCCGGAATGTTTACACCGGCAATACGAGCCATTCAATTTTCTCCAAAAAGGCAGTCAAGATAATCAACCGCCCCACAAAAATCTTGAGGGGCGGATAATAACCTAATTAGCCTACTGAAATCAACAGGTCTTAATTAAATTAACCTTGACGCTGCTTATGACGAGGTTCTGCGCTACAAATTACGCGAATTACCCCATTACGACGGATAACTTTACAGCTACCACAAATTTTCTTTACAGAAGCTTGTACTTTCATGATGAAACCTTCTAAGTGCGCTTATCCCTTAGGATGAGCAGTCGTTTTTCTCATTAACGTTTGATTATCATATTGATGCGAAGTAAGGTGCGCTTGGAGTTGCGCCATAAAGTCCATTACCACTACCACTACAATCAGTAACGATGTCCCACCCAGATGGAATGGAATACCGAACGAGCTTTGTAGCACCATAGGCATTAAACACACTACAGTGATGTAGATTGCACCAATGAAGGTCAAACGGTTAAGAATATGATCTAAATAACGAGCCGTTTGCTCACCTGGGCGGATACCAGGCACATATGCCCCGCTACGTTTTAAATTCTCCGAAACTTCTTTTGGGCTAAATACAAGCGCCGTATAGAAATAACAGAAGAAGATAATTAACGCGCCAAAGAGCATTAGATACAACGGCTGTCCAGGCGATAACACCAATGCCAGATCTTGTAGGCTACGCTTCACAATCCCTGCATTTGGATCAGCACTTCCTAACCATTGTCCCAAGCTCGCTGGAAATAATAACAATGAGCTTGCAAAAATTGCTGGAATTACACCCGCCATATTAATTTTTAATGGCAAATGCGTCTGCTGTGCAGTAAATATACGACGGCCTTGCTGTTTTTGAGCATAGTTCACTGGAATACGACGTTGTGCTTTTTCAATAAACACGATCGCAGCTAAAACGGCTAATGAGAGTAAGCCGAAGACAACTAAACCAATTAAACTACCCTGACCATTCTGTACAGACGTAAACGACTGAATCACAAGATTTGGCAAACCTGCCACAATTCCTGCAAAAATGATCATCGAGATTCCATTACCAACACCACGTTCGGTAATCTGCTCGCCCAACCACATCAAGAACATGGTTCCAGCAACTAACGAAGTCACTGCCGGAACATAGAATGCCAGACCTGAGGTTAAGGTAATACCTTGACTGATCAAGCCGGCACACATCCCTACACCTTGCACTAGTGCAAGAAATAAGGTGCCATAACGCGTATATTGATTGATCTTACGTTTGCCTTGCTCGCCTTCTTTTTTCAAAGCTTCCAGCGAAGGAACCACCGTAGACATTAACTGCACGATAATCGATGCAGAAATGTACGGCATGATCCCTAACGCCAGAATCGACATGCGTTCTAATGCACCGCCAGAGAACATGTTAAATAAACCTAAGAAGGTACCTTCATTAGCTTTAAAAAAATGTGCTAGCGCTACATTATCAATCCCCGGCAACGGAATATGCGCTCCTAGTCGAAAGACCAACAACGCGCCAATCAAGAACATTAATCGACGAATAATTTCACGGTATTTCACATGAAACGGTTGGCCTTTCATCATGTTGACATGACCTGAAGAACTAGGAGTCATAGACACTCGAGATTACTCCTCGACTTTACCGCCAGCAGCTTCAACAGCAGCTTTAGCGCCTTTAGTCAACACAACACCTTTAACAGTGAATGCGCGAGTGATTTCACCAGAAAGAACGATGCGAGCACGAATTTGGTCACGACGAACAACATTCGCAGCTTTCAAAGTTTCAAGGCTAACTACATCGCCTTCAACTTTGTTGAGCTCAGACAAACGTACTTCAGCAGTTTTCAAAGCGATTTGGCTAGTGAAACCGAATTTAGGCAAACGACGATATAACGCAGTTTGACCGCCTTCAAAGCCTGGACGAGTACCACCACTTTTACGTGAGTTTTGACCTTTGATACCACGACCACCAGTCTTACCTACGCCAGAACCGATACCACGGCCTAGACGACGGTTTTCACGTTTTGCACCTTCTGCAGGTGAAAGTTCATTTAAACGCAGAGTCATGGCTTATTCCTCTACACTAACCATATAGTAAACTTTGTTGATCATACCACGGTTAGAAGGCGTATCTTGCACTTCTACAGTATGACCAATACGACGCAGACCTAAACCTTGAAGGCAAAGTTTATGATTTTTTAAACGATGCGATGAAGATTTAGTCTGGGTAACTTTAATCGTTTTCATGATTGATTACCCTTGAATTTGTTCTACTGAAAGACCACGTTTCGCAGCGACTTTCTCAGGAGAAGTCATATCACGCAAACCTTTGAAAGTTGCGTTTACTACGTTAGCAGCATTTGTAGAACCATAACATTTAGCAAGTACGTTATGTACACCTGCAGCTTCAAGAACAGCACGCATAGCGCCACCAGCAATTACGCCAGTACCTTCTGAAGCAGGTTGCATGTATACACGGCTTGCGCCATGACGAGCATTCACAGGGTGTTGTAAAGTAGTACCCGCGAGGTCTACAGTGATCATGTTACGACGAGCAGCTTCAAGTGCTTTAGAAATAGCAGCTGGAACTTCACGTGCTTTACCACGACCAAAACCTACACGACCGTTACCGTCGCCCACAACAGTTAATGCTGTGAAAGAGAAGATACGACCACCTTTAACAACCTTGGCTACACGATCAACGGCAACCAGCTTTTCAACGAGACCTTCGTTTTGTTCAACTTTCGCCATGATTAGAACTCCAAGCCGCCTTCACGAGCAGCATCAGCCAAGGCTTTGATACGACCATGATATTTAAAACCAGAACGGTCAAATGCAACTTTAGTAACACCAGCTGCTTTAGCACGTTCTGCGATCAAAGCACCAACTTTTGTAGCTGCATCTACGTTACCCGTAGTACCGCTACGCAAAGATGCATCTAAAGTTGAAGCTTGCGCTAAAACTTTGCCACCATCTGCTGAAATAACTTGCGCATAGATGTGACGCGGAGTGCGGTTTACACACAAACGAGTCGCACCCAATGCACGAATGTGCAAGCGTGTGCTTTTCGCACGACGCAAACGGGTTTGTTTCTTTTCGTTCATAAGAACCTCGCGCCTTATTTCTTCTTAGCTTCTTTACGAAGAATAACTTCATCCGAATAACGAACACCTTTACCTTTATATGGTTCAGGAGCACGGTATGCACGGATTTCCGCTGCCACTTGACCTAACAACTGCTTGTTTGCTGATTTCAAAATGATTTCAGTAGCAGTTGGAGTTTCCGCTGTTACACCTTCAGGTAAAGCGTAGTCAATTGGGTGTGAGTAACCGAGGTTAAGGTTTACAGAAGTACCTTTAACCGCAGCTTTATAACCAACACCAACAAGCTGTAACTTACGTTCGAAGCCTTCGCTAACACCTTTTACAAGGTTGTTCAATACAGCGCGAGCAGTACCAGCTTGCATCCAAGCGTCTTTCGACTCTTTAGCCGGAGCAAGTTGAAGTTTACCTTCTTCCTGTTTTAGCTCGACCAGCGCATGCAGGTTGAAAGACAATGTACCTTTGCTGCCTTTCACTTCGACCTGCCGGCCGTTCTGAGTAACTGTTACACCATTAGGTACAGTTACTGGGGCTTTAGCCACACGAGACATGAGGAATCACCTATTAAGAAACAAAAGCAATAACTTCACCACCGATGCCCGCAGCACGTGCAGCGCGATCAGTCATGATGCCTTTGCTTGTAGAAACAATTGCAATACCTAAACCTTGCTTAACGCTAGGAATTTTATCTTTACCGCGGTATTGGCGAAGACCTGGACGGCTTACACGCTTAACGGTTTCGATAACTGGTTTGCCTTCGAAATATTTTAACGTAATTGTCAGTGTAGCTTTTGTCTCTTCTTGAGCAACGGCTACATCTGAAATATAACCTTCTTGTTGAAGAACGTTTGCAATCGCAACTTTCAACTTAGAAGAAGGCATAGAAACAGTTTGTTTCTTTGCCATTTGCGCGTTACGAACACGGGTTAACATGTCGGCAACGGTATCTTGCATACTCATTTAGTCGCTCCTTACCAGCTTGCCTTAACAACGCCCGGTACATCACCTTGCATTACTGTGTCACGTAATTTGTTACGGCTTAAACCGAACTTACGGAAGTAACCATGAGGACGACCAGTTAAACCACAACGGTTACGAAGACGTACTGGAGATGCGTTACGTGGCAATGCCTGTAACTTTAATGTCGCTTCGAAACGTTCTTCGTCACTCGCATTTACATTTGCAATCGTTGCTTTTAATTCAGCACGTTTTGCAGCGTATTTAGCAACTGTCTTTTCGCGTTTCAATTCGCGATTAATCATACCTTTCTTAGCCATATCGACCTCTTATTTGAACGGGAAGCCGAATGCACGCATAAGCGCACGGCCTTCGTCATCGCTACGAGCAGTGGTCGTAATAGTGATATCTAAACCACGGATACGATCAATTTTGTCAAAATCGATTTCAGGGAAAACGATTTGCTCTTTTAAACCCATAGAGTAGTTACCACGACCATCAAATGATTTCGCAGAGAAACCACGGAAGTCACGGATACGAGGGATTGCGATCGAGATCAAACGATCCAAGAATTCGTACATTTGGTCGCCGCGTAAAGTAACTTTACAACCGATCGGCCAACCGTCACGGATTTTGAAACCAGCGATTGATTTACGAGCAAGAGTCACAACTGGTTTTTGACCAGCAATGAGTTGCATATCAGCAACAGCGCCATCTAATAATTTCTTATCAGTTGCAGCTGCGCCTACACCCATGTTCAGGGTGATTTTCGTGATGCGAGGAATATCCATCACGTTCTTAACGCTAAGTTCTTCTTTTAACTTTGCTTTAAGTTCGTCGTTGTAACGTGCTTTAAGTCTGGCCATTGCCTATTCAACCTATTACTTCGCTACCGCCACTGATTCACCATTTGATTTATAAACACGAGTTTTCGCGCCATCAATCACTTGGTAACCAATACGGTCAGCCTTTTGGGTTGTAGCATTAAAAATTGCCACGTTTGAGATATGAAGCGTCGCCTCTTGAGTAACGATGCCGCCTTCAGCGCCAGTTACACGGTTTGGCTTTTGATGCTTCTTCACTAAGTTAAGGCCTTCAACCTTAACTCGATCTTCAGAAACAGACAAAACGATACCTTGTTTGCCTTTTTCTTTACCTGCGATCACGATTACTTGATCGCCTTTTTTAATCTTAGCCATGATTGCCTCTTATAGAACTTCAGGAGCCAATGAAATGATTTTCATGAACTGTTCAGTACGAAGTTCACGAGTCACTGGTCCGAAGATACGAGTAGCAATCGGAGCTTTGTTGTTGTTCAAAATAACAGCTGCGTTATCGTCGAAACGAATCACTGAACCGTCTGGACGACGGATGCCGAATTTTGTACGAACAACTACAGCATTCATCACGTCACCTTTTTTAACACGTGCGCGTGGGATTGCTTCTTTTACAGTAACTTTAATAATGTCGCCAACTGAAGCATAACGACGGTGTGAACCACCAAGTACTTTAATACATTGTACGCGGCGTGCACCACTGTTGTCTGCTACGTCGAGCATACTTTCGGTTTGAATCATTGCCCTACTCCAAAACCGAGCATCACCGGTCACAATTTCGAAAGGCTCAAAGAGTACTCGAAATTGTCCGATGATGCAACAAGAACGTCTAATTACTCAGCAGCAGCTTCAACTACTTCCACTAAAGTCCAAGCTTTAGTTTTAGAAATTGGGCGGCTTTCTTTGATGGTTACCAAGTCGCCTAATTTAGCAACATTGTTCTCATCATGAGCGTGTAATTTAGTTGAACGGCGGATTGATTTGCCGTACAACGGGTGTTGAACGCGGCGTTCAATAAGCACAACAATAGACTTGTCCATTTTGTCGCTTACGACTTTGCCGGTTAACGTGCGGACTGTTTTTTCACTCATTGTCCGTTCCCCTGTTTTTCGGTAAGGAGTGTCTTGATACGAGCAATTGTCTTACGAGCAATTTGCACTTCATGCGATTTGCCTAGCTGACCAGTTGCTTTCGCCATACGAAGACGGAATTGGTTAAGCTGTTGCTCATCAAGCAAAGCCTTCAACTCTTCTACCGACTTTTCACGTAGATCTTTAGTTTTCATTACATCACCGTCCGAGTCACGATAGTGGTTTTAAACGGGAGTTTAGCAGCAGCTAAAGCAAAAGCTTCACGCGCTAACTCATCGCTAACACCTTCAATTTCGTACAGGATCTTACCTGGCTGGATCTGACAAACCCAGTATTCCACGCTACCTTTACCTTTACCCATACGAACTTCTAATGGTTTTTCGGTAATTGGTTTGTCTGGGAATACGCGGATGAAGATTTTACCACCACGTTTGATACGACGGCTAATGGTACGACGTGCAGCTTCAATCTGACGCGCAGTCATACGACCACGTTCAGTTGCTTTAATTGCAATCGAACCAAATGATACTGTACTACCACGATGCGCTAGACCAGTGTTACGGCCTTTGTGCACTTTACGGAATTTGGTACGTTTAGGTTGCAACATGGATTATTCTCCCTTGTCAGCAGCACGGTCACCGCGACGACCACGACGCTCTTGACCTTCACCACGACCACGACCGCGTTTAGCTGGACGCTCTTCAGCAGGAGCAGGGTTCATGACTTGTTTCATGCCACCTAAGATCTCGCCACGGAAAATCCAAACTTTAACACCGATCGTACCGTATGTTGTTTCTGCGCGCATAGTTGCATAGTCGATGTCAGCACGAAGCGTATGCAAAGGTACACGACCTTCACGATACCACTCAGTACGAGCGATCTCTGCACCACCTAAACGGCCAGAAACTTCAACTTTGATACCTTTAGCGCCAGCACGCATTGTGTTTTGAACCGCACGCTTCATAGCACGACGGAACATAACACGCTTTTCCAATTGAGAAGCAATTGCTTCAGCAACTAGACGTGCGTCCAAGTCAGGGCGATCAATTTCATTGATGCTAACTTGAGCCGGAACACCCATGATGTTGGTGAGTTCGCGCTGTAATTTCTCAATATCTTCGCCTTTTTTACCGATAACGATACCAGGACGAGCAGTGCTAATAGTTACTTTAGCAGCGCCTGTAGGACGTTCGATAAGAATATTGCTGATCATCGCGTTTTTAAGTTTTTTGATTAAAAACTCACGAACTTGAAGATCTTTAAGCAAGTATTCAGCGTATTGTTTCGGATTCGCATACCAGTTAGCGTTATGGCGTTTCACAACACCTAGGCGGATACCGATTGGATGAACCTTCTGACCCATATCAAACCCCTACCTTAACGGTGATGTGACAAGTACGCTTAGTAATACGATCTGCACGGCCTTTAGCACGTGGCATGATACGTTTAAGGCTCATGCCTTCATCAACGTAAATCGTAGTTACTTTAAGGTCATCAACATCTAAGCTGTTGTTGTGTTCAGCATTCGCGATTGCAGATTCAAGTGCTTTTTTAACGAGCACAGCTGCTTTCTTGTTGCTGAAGTTTAAAATGTCTATCGCACGTGCAACCGACTTACCACGGATCAAATCAGCAACTAAACGTGCTTTTTGTGCCGAGATAGCGGCACCGCGTAATTTAGCAGTTACTTCCATCATAGCACCTATTAACGTTTAGACTTCTTATCAACACCGTGACCACGATAGGTACGAGTTGGCGCGAATTCACCCAATTTATGACCAACCATGTGTTCAGTAACAATTACTGGAACGTGGTTACGGCCATTGTGAACAGAAATTGTTAAACCAACAAAGTCTGGAAGGATCATTGAACGACGTGACCAAGTTTTGATCGGCTTACGGTTGTTAGCAGCTACAGCAGCTTCAACCTTAGCGAACAAATGTGCGTCGACGAATGGACCTTTTTTTAATGAACGAGGCATTATTCAGATTCCCTTACTTGACGCGACGGTCGCGAATAATCATCTTAGTCGTACGCTTGTTGGTACGTGTCTTGTACCCTTTAGCTTTTTGACCCCATGGGCTTACAGGTTGAATACCTTTACTACGCCCTTCACCACCACCGTGCGGGTGATCTACTGGGTTCATCGCCATACCACGAACGGTAGGACGAATACCACGCCAGCGCGCAGCACCAGCTTTACCCAATGAACGAAGGTTGCTTTCTTGGTTAGAAACTTCACCAATTACAGCGCGACATTCAACATGGACTTTACGCATTTCACCAGAACGTAAACGAACGATAGCGTAAGAACCATCACGACCCAACAACTGAACTGAAGTACCAGCAGAACGTGCTAATTGAGCACCTTTACCGATTTTAAGTTCAAGGTTGTGAAGTGTAGAACCGATTGGCATGTTGCGAAGTGGCAAGCAGTTACCTGGACGAATTGGAGCATCGTTACCAGATTGAACTTTATCACCAGCACGTAAGCCTTTAGGTGCAATGATGTAACGACGTTCACCGTCAGCATATTTCAATAAAGCAATATGCGCTGTACGGTTAGGATCGTATTCGATGCGCTCTACAGTCGCTGGAATACCATCTTTGTTACGTTTAAAGTCAACAATACGGTAGTTTTGCTTATGACCACCACCCACGTGACGTGTAGTGATGTGACCATTGTTATTACGACCACCAGTACGTTTTTTAGCTTCTACCAACGGTGCATAAGGCGCGCCTTTGTGAAGGTGGTCATGAACCACTTTCTCTACAAAGCGACGTCCTGGAGACGTTGGCTTACATTTTTGAATTGGCATAATTCTCGTCCTTATTCCGCTGCGTTTTCAGCGGTATCGCCCAAGTCAGCCATTTCTACATCTTGGCCGGCTTTCAGGGTGACGTATGCTTTTTTCACATCAGAACGACGTCCTAATGTTTTACCAAAGCGTTTTGTTTTACCTTTAGTGATCGTTGTATTGATTTTTACAACTTCAACACCGAAGAGCTGCTCAACTGCTTTCTTGATTTCAAGTTTGTTTGCATTTAATGCAACTTTGAACACTTGAACACCAGCAGTATCACCTAAAACTTGTGCTTTTTCTGAGAATACTGGTCCTAATAGGACTTGATAGATACGTTCGTTGTTCATCCGAGTTCTACCTCAATTTTCTTAGCAGCAGCTACAGACATTACAACTTTATCGAATGCGATCAAGCTAACAGGATCAATAGCAGTAGCATCAACCACATCAACGTGTGGAAGGTTGCGAGCTGCGAGATACAAGTTCTCATCTACAGCATCTGTAATGATCAATGCGCGAGTTGCATTCAAGTCAGTAAGCTTTGCAAGCAATTCTTTAGTTTTTGGAGCTGCAACAGCAAACTCTTCAACTAATACAAGACGATCTTGGCGAACAAGTTCAGCTAAGATACATTGCATTGCACCGCGGTACATCTTACGGTTTACTTTTTGAGACCAGTCTTGTGGACGAGCAGCAAAAGTTTTACCACCACCAACCCAGATCGGGCTACGAATAGAACCCGCACGAGCGCGACCAGTACCTTTTTGACGGAATGGTTTTTTACCACCGCCAGAAACATCTGCACGTGATTTGTGAGCACGAGTACCTTGACGACCACCAGCTAAGTAAGCTGTAACAACTTGGTGTACAAGAGCTTCGTTAAATTCACGTCCGAAAGCAACTTCAGACAATTCAACAGCAGAGCCGGAAACAGTTTTTAAATTCACAGTATTTCCCCTCAGGCCTTGATGGTAGGACGTACGATAACGTCACCGCCAGTTGAACCAGGAATAGCACCCTTAACAACTAAAACAGAACGTTCAGCGTCAATAGATACGATTTCAAGACCTTGAACTGTTACGCGTTCGTCACCTAAGTGACCAGCCATTTTCTTGCCTTTGAACACGCGACCAGGAGTCTGGTTTTGACCTGTAGAACCTAATACACGGTGAGATACAGAGTTACCATGAGTAGCATCTTGCGTACGGAAATTCCAACGCTTAACACCACCTTGGAAACCTTTACCTTTTGATTGACCAGTTACGTCAACAATTTGACCAACTGTGAACAAATCAACACCGATAGAAGCACCAACTTCACGGCCTTCAAGCTCAGCTTCAGTAACACGGAACTCTTTAACTAAACGACCAGCAGCAACACTCGCTTTCGCGAAGTGACCTTTCTGAGCGTTAGTTACGCGCGATTCGCGACGTTCACCAGTAGTTACTTGAATTGCTTGATAACCATCAGTTTCAAGTGTTTTGATTTGCGTAATGCGGTTTGGATCGACTTCGATAACTGTAACAGGTACAGATACACCAGCATCCGTAAAGACGCGAGTCATACCACATTTGCGACCGACTAAACCAATAGCCATGTGCATAAACCTCTAATAAAGCGGCCTAATTAACTTAAAAGTTAATCAACCGAAAGCCTTAACCCAAAGCGATCTGAACATCAACACCAGCAGCAAGATCTAACTTCATCAATGCATCAACAGTTTTATCTGTTGGTTGAACGATGTCGATCAAACGTTTATAAGTGCGGATTTCGTACTGATCACGAGCGTCTTTGTTGACGTGTGGTGAAGTAAGAACGTTGAAGCGTTCGATGCGAGTAGGCATCGGAATTGGACCACACACTTGTGCGCCAGTACGCTTAGCGGTTTCTACGATCTCTTGAGCAGATTGATCAATCAGACGATGATCAAAAGACTTCAAACGGATACGAATTCTCTGGTTAGACATACCAGTAAACTCCAAGCCAAATATATAAAGAATCACCCATGACGCACCTCACCTTTTGGTAAGTGTCAAGGGCAGTGAAAATCACTATGGTCGTGATCGATGCCACGACTGTAATGCGTTAACTACTTTCTTCGTAGTAAACACCCTCCTTTTGAGGGTCGCCCATTATAACGATTGTTTAAGTCTTATGCAATTCTTCTTTTCATTTTTTAAGCATTTTCTCAGCTCAGGCACTGACCACATAATCAATCGCCTGATTCAGCAAACGATTTCCCTGTTCAAATTTATGTTTCAAGCTTTTTTTCAATTCAGCCATGGGTTGTACATAGGTGCCATTAAAAACCGCCAACTCCTCCTCTCCCTCGATCAACAGCGCCAAGGCATGAGGGGTCATTTCCGGATGAAACTGAAAACCCAGTACATTACGGCCAATTTGATACATCTGGTTTATGCATACCTTATTCTCGGCCAAACGTACAGCGCCTTTGGGAATTTCAAAGGTTTCGCTATGCCACTGCAACACATTCAATTGCTCCGGGATTTGAAAATAATCCTTAGGCACGTAAGCAGCTCGCCCGACATCCATCCAGCCCAGCTCCTGATGTGGATTGCGACTCACCGCTGCACCCAAGGCATTGGCAATCAGTTGCCCGCCCAGACACAAGCCAATCGCGGGTTTTCCAGCCGCCAGATAACGTCTGAGCCATCTTTTTTCTAATTTTAACCAGGGATAATTCGCTTCATCATTTACGCTCATGGTGCCCCCCATGATAATCAATAGATCCACTTCATCTACGCGTGGTAAAGCTTCCAGTTCCAAGGGCAAATCGACAGGTAAAGCAAAAAATTCGGTTGCGGTAATTTTTGCGTGATGTGCTTTTAAAAAGTCGTAGCAACTGCCAAAACCTTCGCCAGCGATGTGCTGAAAATAATGCACTCTTAAATGCGACTTCATGCGCGAAAACCTATTATCGTTAGAATGATGCTTAGTCTTAGCAAAAATAAAGCCAGTTTTTATTGATCACCCGAATCTGTACCGATTCTGTACAAAAGCAGCAAAGCACTAGCAGCTTTCATGATTTTCTCTTAACCTGAGATGCATTATATCGATTTGATTTTGCCCTATGACATCTCACAATAAAGCACAAACTGATCTCATTCATGCACCACGCCAAGCCCCTCAATACATAGAAACCATCCAGCCTCCCCTATTTCGTGCATCTACGATTATTTTTAAAAGCACAGCGCACCTTTTTGATCGCCACTGGACCGATGCTTATGACTATAGTTATGGTACACACGGCACCCCAACCACTTTTACCTTAGGCGACAATATCGCAAGAATAGAAGGTGGCAATTATTGCCTGCTTGCACCCAGCGGCTTATCTGCGATTAATCTAGTGAATAGTGCATTTTTAAGCAGTGGCGATGAAGTTTGGGTCGCCGACAATATCTATGGCCCCAATCTTGAACACTTGAATCATTTGCAAGACCGTTATGGCATTAGAGTTAAAATTTATAATCCGGTTGATGCCGCCAGCTTTCAACCGACTGAGAAAGCCAAACTGATCTGGCTGGAAGCTGCAGGCTCGGTCACACTAGAGTTTCCCGATCTCAAAAATCTGGTCAAAAAAGCACAACAGGCCAATGTACTGACTGCATTAGACAACACTTGGGGTGCAGGACTGGCGTTTAATGCCTTCGATTTCTCTGATGAACATTTGGCGGTCGATATCACCGTGCATGCACTGACCAAATATCCAAGCGGCGGCGGCGATATTCTGATGGGTTCAGTGGTGACCCGTGATCAACAGTTACATCACAAGCTGTATCGCATGCATGCCATTCAAGGGATCTCTGTGTCAGGCGATGATACGGCCCAGATTCAACGTAGTCTGGCACACATGTCGCTCCGCTATGAACAGCAAGCACAAAGCGCTCTTGTGTTATTGGAATGGCTCAAGCAACGGCCTCAATTTAGTCAGGTTTTACACCCGAGCTCACCAGATTCAGCAGGACATTCGTTCTGGTCAGAAACGTGTACCACCGGCAAAAGCGCAGGTCTGGTCAGTGTCATTTTTAAAGCCAACTATGACTTGACGGCGGTTCGACAATTCTGTGATAACTTAAAATTGTTTAAACTTGGATTTAGCTGGGGTGGCCCAGTCAGCCTAGCCATGCTCTATGATTTAAAGCAGATGCGTTCGCTGGACAATACACATTTACAACAAGGTTTATTGGTGCGCTTCTGTATAGGACTAGAACATCCAGAAGATTTAATCCAAGATATTCAAAATGCATTAAAACAGCTCGATTGAGATCAAAAACAACAGGTGAAGAATGAGTACACCAATCGTTATTGCTAAAAAAACCACAGATACAACACAAGATATTGTTTTGCATTCTAAATTCGTCAACCGACATGGTTTGATTGCTGGTGCAACAGGGACAGGGAAAACCGTGACCCTCAAAGTACTGGCAGAAAGCTTTTCCCGACTGGGTGTACCGGTTTTCCTTGCCGATGCCAAAGGCGATGTTTCCAGCCTTGCCAAGGCTGGCGAGAGTAATCCTAAATTTGATGAACGACTGAAAACCTTACAACTTGAACCGATCCCATTTGCCGCTTCACCTGTGGTTTTCTGGGATTTATTTGCTCAGCAAGGCCACCCGATCCGCACCACCATTTCAGAAATCGGCCCCTTACTTCTAGCACAAATGCTCAATCTGAATGACACCCAGGAAGGTGTCCTTTCAGCCGTGTTTCGTGTTGCAGATGACCAAGGCCTGCTCCTGATTGATTTTAAAGACCTAAAAGCCATGCTGACCTATGTCAGTGAAAATGCAGCCGAACTAAAAGCTGAATATGGCAATCTCTCTCCTGCCAGCCTCGGTGCCATTCAACGCAATTTACTGGCCTTAGGCGATCAAGGTGGAGAACAGTTCTTTGGCGAACCTAGTCTGAATATTCTCGACTTCATTCAGACCGATACCAATGGTCATGGCTATATCAATATTTTAGCTGCCGACAAGCTAATGAACACGCCGAAGCTGTACGCAACTTTCTTACTATGGATGATGTCGGAACTGTTCGAACAACTACCAGAAGTCGGCGATATGGACAAACCCAAACTGGTATTCTTCTTTGATGAAGCTCACCTGCTCTTTGACAATGCCAGCCCAGCTTTACAACAGAAGATTGAACAAGTGGTGCGTCTGATCCGTTCTAAGGGGGTCGGGATTTACTTTATTACCCAGAACCCACTGGATCTACCGGAAAGCGTTTTAGGACAACTCGGCAATCGCGTACAACATGCCTTACGTGCTTTTACCCCTAAAGACCAGAAAGCTGTTAAAACTGCCGCGGACACCTTCCGCGCCAATCCAGAATTTAAAGTGGATCAAGCCATTACCGAGCTCGCAGTTGGCGAAGCATTAATTAGCTGTCTGGATGAACAAGGCACACCGCAAATCGTAGAGCGCGGTTGGGTGATGCCCCCTTACTCTTCCTTTACCCCAATTAGTCCCGAAGAACGCCAACTGATCATTTCACAAAGCATCGTCGCGGGTGTTTACGATCAAGCGGTAGATCGTGATAGCGCCTATGAAATGTTGCAAAAGAAAGTATTGCAACAATCCCAGCAAAAAGAGGCTGACGATCTGGCAAAACAACAAAGTAAAGAACAGGAAGCGCTCGCCAAGCAGCAAGCCAAAGAGCAAGAGCGTTTTGCCCGTGAACAGCAAAAAGCTGCTGAAAAAGCACAACGTGACCGTGAAAAACTGACACAGGATATCGTGGGAACATTTGCCAAAAGTGCCGCGCGTAGTCTAGGCGGTAGTACTGGACAGAAAATTGTGCGTGGTCTACTCGGTTCTCTTTTCGGCAAAAAATAAAGTGGTACTATTTTGAAAATTAAGGGATAATTTATTATCCCTTAATTTTTTTATGGCTTTTATTTCATTTAGCATTGCAAATCTATTCTTAAAGGTATATTTTAAATACATCTTATAAATGATAGCCAAGAGAGATCAACAATGACTCCGCAGCAAATTGACCTTGTAAAAGCCACTGTTCCAGTACTCCGTGAAAACGGCGTAGCCTTGACTGGATACTTTTATAACCGCATGTTGGGTAATAACCCTGATTTAAAAGAAACCTTTAACATGGGGCATCAACGTAGCGGTGCGCAAGCACAGGCGCTTGCGGGGGCAGTTTTAGCTTATGCAGAGAACATTGAAGATCCTTCCGTGCTTTTACCTGTGGTTGAACTGATTGCACATAAACATGTCAGCTTAAACATCCAGTCACCAGATTACGGCATCGTGGGTGAAAACCTGCTGCATTCGATTAGTGAAGTATTGAATATTTCCATGGAAGATCCGCTAATTGGTGCATGGGCTGCGGCTTATGGTCAACTGGCCGATTTATTTATCAGCACTGAAAAAGCAATTTATGAGCAGCATCAACAAACCAAAGGTAGCTGGTTGGGCTGGCGCAGTTTCAAAATCGCCAAAAAAGTTGTAGAAAGCGACGAAATCACCTCGTTCTACCTTGCACCTGTGGATGGGGGCGAATTACCCAAATATGAAGCAGGACAATACATTTCAGTTCGCGTATTTGTGCCTGAACTAAACTTAAGACAGCCGCGTCAGTACACCCTTTCAACCAGCCCACAAGCAGATTACCTGCGTATCTCGGTGAAACGTGAGGATGAAAAAGGCGAACTTGCTGGTGGTTGGGTCTCAAGCACCTTACATGGTTTAGCGGAAGGCTCAGAAATTGAAGTATCTGCACCTACAGGCAACTTCTATTTAATTGATAGCAATAAACGCAATGTCTTTATCAGTGGTGGTGTCGGTTTAACCCCAATGATTGCCATGCTGAATCAACTGGTGACTTTAGATATGCCACAACCGGTGAGCTTTATTCATGCCTGCCGCAGTAGTCAGGTGCATGCCATGAAGCAGCATATTCAGGAACTGAAAAGCAAATATCCACGCTTGAGTACATTCACTGCTTATGAGTTCCCGCATGAATCTGATGTGCTCGGTGCAGATTATGATGTCGCTGGTCGTCTGGATCTAAGTACGATGGATGCTGCGCTACTGCCAGTGAATGCCGATTACTATCTATGTGGGCCGATGCCATTTATGGCAGCACAACATCAGGCGCTTGTAGCACGTGGTATTCCAGCTGAAAATATTCACAGCGAAGCCTTTGGTACTGGCGGTGTTAAGCTTAGCTAAACTGTGGCGCGTTTTTGTATAAGGCTAGCCTGTGATAGACTAGCCTTTTCCATTTATTGCGGCAGATTGAGTCAAACCCCATGCAACTCAATAAGTTTACAGATTATGCACTCAGAATCCTGATGTATGTCGCTCGTCCGAGTGATGTACCCTATACGATTGCAGATATCGCGCAAGACTTGCATGTGTCGCAAAATCATCTGGTAAAGGTGGTTCACTTCATGGGCAAGCAGCAATGGATTGTCACCATTCGCGGCAAGGGAGGCGGTCTTCGCCTAAACCCAGAAGCCAAAAGCCTGAAATTGGGCGAAATTGTCCGCACCCTGCAAGGCAACCAGCAAATCGTAGAGTGCAATACCCCGCCCTGCGTATTACGTTCCCATTGTGGCCTGAAGGGTATTTTAGATCAGGCACTGGAAAGCTTTTATCAAAGCCTGAATCAATATACGCTCGGTGAAGTGGTTCAGCACGGTATTGTTCCTTCTCCGATCCATTCAGAAATCAATTTTTTAGAGTTGTCGCAGAAAGCCTAAACAGCGCTTCAACATCAAGATTCGCACGAAGCCGTCACATCCTTTATAATGGTCGTTGCTATTTCAATTCAAAAGTAAGCTTCTATGCGTCGCAGTGAAAAATCCAAAGACACCAAAGCCAGACTCGCTCCGAAACAAAAAATCAGTTATGAGAAAAAAGCTGACCCTGCAGTGACTGAATACGCAGTACAGTCTCTGACGTGGTTACGCCAAGCTGAATTTTTGATGAGTGCGCCAAAACTGTCTTTGTGCGTAGAAGATACAGGCTATGAAATTGCATTTGCTGGCCGTTCTAATGCCGGCAAGTCCAGTGCGATCAACACCTTAACCAACCAAAAGCAACTGGCGCGCGCATCTAAAAAACCGGGCCGCACCCAGATGATCAACTTTTTCAGCTTGGGTAATCCTGATCAACGTCTGGTCGATTTACCCGGTTATGGGTATGCGGCGGTTCCGGAAGCCATGAAAATCGTCTGGCAGAAAGAGCTGGAAAACTATCTGATCCATCGTAAGAGTTTGCAAGGTCTGGTGTTATTGATGGATATTCGTCATCCCTTACAACACTTTGACCTGATGATGCTGGAATGGGCGCATTCACGTCATTTATTCGTACATATCCTGCTGACCAAAGCCGACAAGCTGAACCGTGGCCCAGCCAATAAAGTGCTATTAGAAGTTAAACAGCAATTGAAAAAGATGAAGCTTGATTTCTCAATTCAGTTGTTCTCGTCCTTGAACCGAATCGGCTTAGAAGAACTAGCCAGTGTGATGGCAGGTCGCTTGAATTTCACCCTCGATCAACCGACTGAATTTGACCTTGATCAGATCCCTGAAGCCTCGGAAACTGATGTAGAACAATAAAACATGCATTTTATGCAACTTGATGCATTAAATAATTTTTAATTGTCCCGTATTGCTAATCACAAACACTAGGCAGTTTTCATATACTGCTTAGTGTTGGTTCATTGCACTATCGATTAGGACTAAACAACAATGAAATTACTATCATTTGTGAAGAGCAAACTTGGTTCTTCGATTGACTATAAAATCCTCCCGCGCAAAGTAAAATTTGATTGGGAAAATACACCAGTGGACTGGATTCCAAACCAGCCATTTGCCAGCTATTTTATTAATGAAATTAACAACATCTTACCTGCTGGTGAGTTCTGGTTTTGTCGTTTATATAACAAAGTCCTGCCTGAAATTACCGATGAAAAACTAAAACAGGATGTGCAGGCGTTTATTCGTCAAGAAGCCATGCATGCTGTGGCCCACACCTCTGCCAACAAGGAATATCTCAGCCAGCGCAATATCGATATTCAGCGTAATCTCGACATTATGGACTTCTTATTTACCAAAGCTTTGGCAGATAAACCTTTCGGCAAAGAAATCCCGAAAGCGCTGGATCACCAATGGGACTTATTCCGTCTCGGTGTGATTGCCACCGTTGAGCACATGACCTGTGTACTCGGTAAATATGCGCTTTACAACAAACGCTGGGAAGAACTGGGCGCCGATCCTGAAATGCTTGACCTGATCAAATGGCATGGGTCGGAAGAAATCGAACACCGTACGGTAGCTTTTGATCTTTACCGTCATTTAGGTGGAGGCTATCTTGCACGTTACTACCTGAGTGTTGCAGTCATTGCGGGTGTCTTAGGACTCTGGGTTGACGGCGCAGCCCATATCATGAGCCAAGACCCACGTTTTGCTGATAAAAAACCAAGTGTGTTCAAGCCATGGATCTGGATTGAATGGTCCAAGATTGCCTTAAAAGATTCTAAAATCTTACCCGGCCCTGCATGGCTGGTGGCACAACAGCTTGACTACCTGATGCCGTGGTACGACCCAGTTAAGGAAGGCAATACTCAAGATGCCGTGAATTACTTAAACAATTCACCAGCCGCAAAACGCGCTTTACAACAAGCCGCTTAAAGCTTAAGACATAAAAAAAGCAGGAATAATCTCCTGCTTTTTTTATTCCAATACAGCTTAGCTTGCCTCAGCTTCTGCCTGTTTGGCATAGCGATCCACCACCACACTGATCATCATGTCACCTTGTACATTCACCACGGTGCGTACAGTATCAAGCACACGATCAATCGGTAATAAGATGGCAATCGCTTCCGCAGGCAAACCGACCGATTGCAGCACCATAATCATGGTCACCATACCCGCACTCGGAATCCCCGGCGCCCCCAATGATGCAATCATGGCGGTTAAACAGACAATAATTTGCTGCGTCAGACTGAGATCCAGCCCCATTAAATTGGCAATAAATAAAGCCGCAGCAGCTTCATACAGCGCCGTACCATCCATATTCAACTGCGTTCCAAGCGGGATGACAAAACCTGCGGTCTGCGGCCGAACCCCCAGATTTTCCTGTGCACATTTCATGCTCAGCGGCATGGTGGCAGAGCTGGAACTGGTGGCAAATGCGGTGACCAGTGCGGTTCTCGCTCCTCTGAAAAAGGTGATCGGATTCATGCGCCCAAAAATCCACAGTAAGGCAGGTAATACCACCACACCGTGGAAAATGGTGGTTCCCGTCACCACCGCCGCAAACTCGACCAAGCGGCTCAGTACCGACAGATCCTCGGTCGCAATCAACTTCGCCAAGAGTGCAAAAATACCAATTGGCGCCAACTTCATTACCCAGCCGACCAGCATCATCATGATGTCAAAAAATTGCTGGCTGATGTTGCGGACTAAAGTAAAACGTTCCCCGCCCTTGACCAAA
Source organism: Acinetobacter sp. 'aerobic (ED)' (assembly GCF_904886855.1). NCBI lineage: Bacteria > Pseudomonadati > Pseudomonadota > Gammaproteobacteria > Moraxellales > Moraxellaceae > Acinetobacter > Acinetobacter sp. 'aerobic (ED)'. The sequence goes on along the minus strand of NZ_CAJHGI010000003.1, from coordinate 438,206 downwards.
GCCACACCCAGAAACAGGGCAAACACCACCACGGCCAGCACATTGCCTTCACTAAAGGCCTTAAATGGATTAATTAAGGTATTTTGAATAAAGGTAGTAAAGAAACTGGATGGGGTTAAGGTATCAGGAGTCTGATGACTATCCATGGCAGCCTGAAACAGCTGGATATCCACGCCTTTACCGACATCAAATAAATGCGCACAACTGATTCCTAAAATCAAAGCTAAAGTCGTCGTGGTTAAACAGCTCAACGCGGTAATTTTCCAGACCCGACCGAATTGACCACCTGCCTGCAAATTAGAAACACCCACCACAATCGAACTAAAGATCAGTGGAATCAGTAGCATTTTCAATAAGCCGATAAAAATGCTACTCAACACCCCCAGGCCATATAGACTGTAGTCAACAAATGCCGTTTGCGGATAAGCAATCAGCAGAAAACCAAAGGCCACACCGAGCACGGCGGCAATTAAAATTTGTGTATTTAGATTCATTGTGAATGGATAAAATCTTTTAACTTAGCCGTACTATGGCATGCTCATGTTGAAGAATCGAGCAATTTTTTGTCACATCTTTATGATAAAAAAAGCCATCAGAATGATGGCCTTAATGTGGGTTTATTTTTTACTGGGTTTCGATTTCTCTGAGCCGAATCAAACCTTCCTGGACTGTACTACAGACCAGTTGACCATTTTGCCACATCCGTCCAAAGTTCAGACCACGTGAACTGGCACTCACGGTTGCTTCCATCTCATAGAGCATCCATTCGTCAGCCCGGAGCGGACGATGAAAATAAATGGTGTGATCAATACTGGCACATTGCAGATTCGGTGAAATCCAGGATAAGCCATGCGGACGTAACGCTGTGGTCATCAGGGTAAAGTCGGAATAGAATGCGACGATGGCCTGGTGTAAGGAAATTTCATCCAGATCTTGCGCAATCGTGCCATGGGTCCGGATGTAATGCGCATAGAACGGTGCTTCGGGCTGCGGCTGAAACGGATTGATCAGCTGGGTTGGACGAATCTCGACATGGCGTTCACGCATAAAGCTGGCACGCACATTTTCAGGCACAAAATTAATCAGGCTTTCCTTCAGCTCATTTTCAGACTTTAAGCTCTCAGGCAACGGGTATTCTGGCTCTTTGTGCTGATAGTTCAGCCCCTCTTCGGGATTGGCAAAAGAAACCATCGCAGAAAAAATAATACGTCCATGCTGAATAGCCCGAACCTGCCGACTGGCAAAACTCTTGCCATCGCGAAGTGGATCAACTTCGTAGATAATCGGTGCATTCACATCGCCGCCATAGAGGAAATAGGCATGCAGGGAGTGGGCTGGACGATCTGTGGTATATGACGCTGCTCTCAAGGCTTGTCCAAGAACCTGTCCACCGAATACTCGTTTGCCAACCAGATTGCGGCTATTGCCTCGGAAAATATGCTCTTCCAGCTTTTCCAGAGTCAAAAGTTCAACCAGTTCTTGAGTTAACGCATTCATGTAATATTCTTCCAACATCAATGAGGAGAGATCAACCAATCCTTTCAGGGTTGATAATTGTGATTGTGCCACAAATTCAGATAACAGTGCTCAGGATAAAATGATTCATCCGTCACGTTAATTGTATTTATAACTGCTAAAAATACGATTTTTAACGATAAAATCTACCAAATACGCTATATTCTGTCAGAAAATAACATACCGTTTTATGTCAGAATACCGCAGAATGTCGTGTTCATCATGAATCGATGCCAGGATTATGATTTAGGAGTTTGTAATGTCCAAGACTGGATTTGGTCAAATGTATCGCCAACTTTCGAGTAAGTTACTTGACCTGGTGGTCACCCCACATGTTCTTGGTGAAGTTCCTACAGAATCCACCACAACCGAGCAACAGACAACAGAATCAAATAAGCTAGTCTGCTATGTTTTACAGAATTATTCGCGTAGTAACGCCTTGGTGGTCGATGGTGAAACCCGTCGCCTCAATTTAAAACCCGCGCTAGACCCGTTGAGTTTTGGATCGTATCAAGAAAAAAACTCCGTCCTGTTCTTACATCATAACGAAAATAATTTCTTTAATACCCAAACCTTTCCTCCTCGCCTATTACAACTGGTTGAAGCACTGGAACAGCACCCTGAAGTGGATATTCAGCTGGTACCTGTAACCGTACTTTGGGGACGTTCACCAGATAAAGAAGATTCATGGTTCAAACTCTTATTCTCTGATACCTGGGCAACCCCAGGTACCGTCAAACAGTTAATGAATATTGGCCTACATGGCCGCCAGTCTTATTTAGAGTTTCATGAGCCGCAATCATTGCGTGAACTGGTTGACTATGCCAAGAGCAATCACCCGAATGTTTCACCCGCTACCTATATTGCCAGCTCATTAGATACTTACCTCGATCAACAGCGTGAAGTGGTGCTTGGCCCCGATTTATCCGATCGTCGTAACGTCATGCAATCGGTGATCAAATCTCCTGAAGTACAAGATGCGATTCGTCGTGAAAGCATCCAGCATAAAATCAGCATGCTTGAGGCAGAACGTCGTGCCATCGGTTATGTCAATGAGATCGTTTCGGATTATTCTGCCTCGGCAGTCCGTTTTGCCGATATGGCCCTGACCCGTTTATGGACACAGCTCTATGACGGCGTTGAAGTACATAACTTCAGTACGGTCCGTGAACTGGCAAAAGACTATGAAATCGTTTACACCCCGTGTCACCGCAGCCATATCGATTATTTATTATTGTCATACGTGATTTATAAACGTGGCTTGATGATTCCTTATATCGCAGCCGGTGATAACCTCAACTTACCATTTGTCGGTCAGTTATTACGTGGGGGCGGTGCCTTCTTTATTCGTCGTTCCTTCCGCGGCAATGCACTTTATACCTCTGTATTTAAAGAATATTTATATAGCATCTTATCGCGCAACACCCCAATCGAATACTTCATTGAAGGTGGCCGTTCACGTACAGGGCGTTTACTCCCGCCAAAAACCGGTATGCTGGCAATGACCATTCAAGGGCATTTACGCGGCCCGGCCAAACCGATCGTATTCGTACCAACCTATATCGGTTATGAGCGCCTGATGGAAGGCTCAACCTATGTCGGTGAAATGCAAGGTAAACCGAAAGAAGCCGAATCCATTTTTGGTATTGTTAAAACCTTACGCAAAATTGAACGGATCTTCGGTAAGGTGCATGTGAATTTTGGCGAACCGGTATTCCTGAATGATATCCTGAAACAGAATAATGTAGAGCAAAACCCGACTGACGTACCAAGCTCGACCGAGATTTCAACCGTAGTTGCAGACTCAGCACATCTGATTCTGGAAAATATCAACCGCGCTGTCGTGATTAATCCGGTTTCATTGCTCTCGTTAATTTTATTGGCGACACCGAAACACACCTTAGATGAAGAGATCTGTGCCAAACAACTCGACATCTATCGTGATCTGGCCACCCAGCAACCTTATGATGAACGCACTCAAGTGACTTCATTATCAGGTAAAGAAATCGTTGCCTATGGTCTCAAGCTGAAGCTGATCAAACGTGTACAACACGTGCTGGGCGATATTATTGCGATTGAAGATAATCAGGCCGTGTTGCTGACTTACTTCCGTAATAATATTTTGCATGCCTTTGTGTTACCGTCATTGGTCGCATCTCTGGTTGAACACAACGGAAAAATTCACAAGAATGACTTAAGTAACGTGATTCGCACCTTATATCCATTCTTGAAAGCCGAACTGTTCATGAAGTGGCAAGCAAGCGACTTGCAGCAGCAGATTGATAGCTATATCGATGCTTTGGTGAAGATTGGCCTGATTTTTCAGGATCAAGAAGGTAACCTGTTTAGCCCAACACCAAACAGTGAAGAACATCAGAAACTGGTGACTTTGGCAATGCCGGTCAAACAGAGTCTGGAACGTTACTACATGACGCTGGCACTGATCACCCAACGTGGTTCCGGCAATATCTCGACCAAGCAGGTGGAAGAGCTAAGTCATTTACTCGGTCAGCGCCTGTCTGTGCTGTATGAGTTCAACTCACCAGAGTTCTTCGATAAAGCATTATTCCAGAGCTTTATTAAAGTGCTGACCCAGCAAAATTATATTCGTAACAATGAACAAGGCTTCATTGAATATGATGACAACTTCAGCGAAATGGCTGCAGGTGCCCAACTGGTACTGGATGAAACCACCTTGCAAATGTTGCAGCACATCACCACCTTTAGCGATGAAGAACTGGCTGAAGCATTGGAAGCCGTGGCGTCACAACAAGCCAAACGTCGTTTAAAACGTAAGAAAGCATAAATAGAAAATAAATCCTCCCTCTTGCGCTGCTATAACCGCAGCTCACCTTTAAAAAGGAGGGAGTTCATGACGTCTAAAATTATCTTAGATTCTCAACCATTCCCCTCTTTTTAAAGAGGGGTTAGGGGAGATTTTTAAATGAATAATTAAAAAGTTTTACTCAGTGATCAATATTACAACTTCAGCTGCCTTTTTCTTGCACTGTTAACGGCGACATGCCAGATATTTAGGATCATCCTGACAGCGCAAGCGGTTAATCAGCTCGACAAAGTAGCCATCGTAATACTCTGCATCGACATAACGTTTACTGATTTTAGCCACTAACGCATCATATCCCTGCTTTTCATAGCCCGAGATATCTGCCCAGTAATAAGCGGGTAAGTGGTTTTCCCACTGGATCGCCTGCGCGGCTAATACATTACTGTTATTCACAAACCAGTCGCGTATTTGATGGCCAAATCCAGCCGGATAAGCTTGTGGCCGGATGACCACATTCATTGCAAAATAAGCCACAGGAAAATTCACCACCTGCGTCGTCTCACCAAATTCCTTTTTAAGATTATAAGGCAGTATGCCATACGCAGGCGCTGCCAGAATGTCGATCTTTTTATGCTTGAATGAATCCACTGCATTGGAAAAATCGACATATACCGGTTTGGCACCAACACTTTGCACCAGTGCCAGTTGCGGCGGATTATCTGCCAGGATTCCAATAGTTTTATTGCGTAATTGTGAAACCTTATTGATCTGTTGTGTGTTCATGATCATATAAACCGTTCCAATCGGAATCATGCCCAATACTTCATAATCCTTTGCCACCATACGCTTTTCGACATTGGAATGATTCAGCAGTTGCAGAAAAGCCCGGGCCACCCGATTATTCGGAATGAGTCCAATTCCCCCGGTGGTGCCCATAAAACGATTGTAGCGATAGGTATTGAAATTCGAAGCGACCAGTCCAGAACATTGCTTTTGCTCAAATGAACGTATTGCATCCTTTTCATTCTTAAAGATTTTCAGTTTTAATTGCACCTGATTTTTTAAGGCATAGGCCCGCACGTCTTGTAAACGGCGACTAATATCGCCTTGCGTGCTTAAAGGATCAAATACACACCAGCTTTGTTCTGCCGCCCAACCCGTTGTCGTCATTAATCCAAGCAGGCTCATGCAGATTATTTTTTTCATGTTTCACCTTTTATGCCTTGCAGCAAACCCCGTGCTTAATTCAGGCAGTTCCTTTGCGGAATCTGTTGGTATTTTAAGTTCAAAATCCATACCAACTCTTTAAGCGTTCTTTACAGTGTAATCGAATTATTTTTCATTACTATGGACAGATAAGGCCGCAGCGTAGTCATTAAAGCAAATCAAATGGTCAAATTTAAATCCGGTTTTTGGCAAGCGGGTGGCATAAATTTGCTTGCCGCTCGGTCGGTCCGAAAGCAACTTTAAAGGCGCTAAATGCAATTGCTGTTGGAACCACAATAGAATTTCATGCATCGGAAGCGGTCGATTATTGGTGACGATATAGCTCTGTTCAACGTGAACCAAATTCACCAGTAATGCTAAAAACCTAGCCAGATCATCAATATGAATCCGGTTGCTATAATGAACAGTCGGATAAGTCGTGCTTTGCTCGGCCAGCTTTTTCAGTCGGGCAATTGAAGTCCCATAAATACCCGTAGGACGGACAATGATACTGTGTTGTGGGTAATGCTGCTGCCACAGCAACTCCATACGTCGCAATAGCTCACCTTGTGGATCAGCAGGATGGATCTCGCTCTCGTCATCAATACGTTGCCCTGCATTTTCGCCATAGACGCGGGTTGAGGACACAATCACGATACGTTGCACCGGATGGGCTTTTAAGGCCTGAGCAATCGGCTCCACGCTATCGACATAGGTCTGCTGATAAGCCTCAATCCCACTTTCAGAAGGCGCCAGAATGATATACACCATATCCACAGGCGCCAGCCCGGTCAAATCAAGTTGATGAATGTCCTGAATATAATGGGTCGCGTAACAATCTGTTTTTGCACTGCGACTTATTGTGCTAATGTGGTGTCCTTGCTCAAATAAGTGTTTAGCGACACGCTGAGATGTTTTACCATAACCAATAAATAAAATATGCATACACACCTTTGACCAGAGATGACATCAGTTCAGCAATTACAAGGCGTTGGTGCTGCCGCAGCGACCCTCTTAGAAAAGCTTCATATTTTTAGCACGGATGATTTGTTATTCCATCTTCCCCGTGACTATGAAGATCGTAGCACTATTATTCCAATGAATCAGCTGGTCGTTGGACGAAGTTACTTGCTTGAAGGTGAAGTCCGCTCTGTTGACTTTCCACCTGGAAAAAAGAAATCTCTTGCTGCACTGGTCCAGGACGATTTCGGCAAGGTTACCTTACGCTTCTATCATATTTATAAAGGTCTTACGGATCGCATTAAAATGGGGCAACGGCTGCGCATTTTTGGCGAAGTGCGTGTCGGTGCACGTGGTCTGGAACTGTATCATCCCGAAATTCAGGTGATCCAGCAACATACGGCCCTGCCCAAGACCCAGCTGACCGCGATTTATCCCAGTACCGAAGGCCTGACCCAACCTAAATTACGTGAGTATGTCCGTCAGGCACTTACCTATCACAGTGATGATCTGCCCGAATTATTACCCAGCAAATATAGCAATGGCTATGAGCTGAAAGAGGCATTGCATTACATTCATGAGCCGCCCACTGATGCCAACATGTTGCAGCTCAATCAAGGCTCACATCCGGCACAGCAACGGCTGATTTTTGAAGAACTGGTGGCGCATCAAATCAGTTTACTCACACGCCGTGCCTATATCCGTCAGATTTCAGCACCACGCTTTAGTAGCAGTAAAGTACTGGCCAAGACATTATTAGAAGGGCTACCTTTCCAGATGACCAATGCGCAAAAACGCGTTTCCAAGGAAATCTTGCAGGACCTTAAACAAGATCAACCGATGTTACGTCTGGTGCAAGGCGATGTCGGTGCTGGCAAAACCTTGGTGGCTGCGGTCGCTGCCTGTCATGCACTGGAAGCCGACTGGCAGGTGGCACTGATGGCACCCACTGAAATTCTAGCCGAACAGCATTACTTAAACTTTAAACGCTGGTTTGAACCATTGGGTATTCAGGTGGCATGGCTGTCGGGTAAACAAAAAGGCAAAGCCAGAACACAAGCTGAACAGCAGATTAAAGAAGGTCATGCCCAGTTGATCGTGGGTACCCATGCGCTGTTTCAGGATACGGTCGGTTTTTCCAAGCTCGGCTTGGTGATTATCGATGAACAGCACCGTTTCGGGGTTGATCAACGCCTCGCCTTGCGCAATAAAGGCGCGGACCAGTTCACCCCGCACCAACTGGTAATGACCGCAACCCCGATTCCCCGCACCCTCGCCATGAGTGCCTATGGTGATCTGGACACTTCAATTATTGATGAGCTGCCACCCGGCCGTACCCCGATCCAGACTGTCACCATCCCCCTGGAACGGCGGGAACAGGTCTTGCAACGCATTGCCAGCAATTGTCGTGAAGGTAAACAGGCCTACTGGGTCTGTACCTTGGTGGAGCAATCTGAAACACTGGATGCGCAAGCCGCAGAGGCCACTTATCAGGAAATTAAAGAACGTTTTCCAGACATTAACATTGGGCTGGTACACGGCAAGATGAAAGCCGATGAAAAGCAGGCTGTGATGCAAGCTTTTAAAGACAATCAATCACAACTGTTGATTGCCACCACGGTGATTGAAGTAGGTGTCGATGTACCTAATGCCTCGATTATGGTGATTGAAAATGCAGAACGTTTAGGCCTGTCTCAACTGCATCAGCTGCGTGGCCGTGTCGGTCGTGGTGCTACAGCCAGTTTTTGTGCCTTACTCTATAAAACCCCGTTATCACAAAATGGGCAAGAACGGCTTTCGATTTTACGGGAAAGTAATGATGGCTTTGTGATTGCAGAAAAAGATCTGGAAATTCGTGGCCCCGGTGAATTACTCGGGACCAAGCAAACCGGTGATATGGGCTTTCGTGTGGCTCGTCTAGAACGGGATGACCACCTGCTGACTCAGGCACATTATGTCGCAGAGCAAATCCTGAAAGATTATCCGCAACATGCGGAAGGTCTATTGAAACGCTGGTTACCCGAAGCACCAAGATATGCCTATGTTTAAATTATTGGGCAGATCAGCACAGCAGCTATTTGATTATTTTACCCCATGTAGCCTGTGTGATATTGGCATGAAACGGCACTTCGGTGTTTGTCAAAGCTGCTGGCAACAATTGCCCTGGCTCAAGCAAACCATTGAACGCAATCAGCAGCAAATCATGGTGGCCTGCCATTATCAGTACCCGATTGACCGGATTATCCAACAATTTAAATATGAGCAGAAACTGCATCATCAACGTCTATTAAATGGCTTGCTATTGCAACCCAGACTGCCCAAAGTGCATGCCATTGTGCCCATGCCTATTTCAACAGATCGTCTGGTCGAGCGTGGTTTTAACCAGAGCCTGCTCTTGGCACAAGCCTTAAGTGAGCACTTGAACATTCCCGTCTGGCAACCAGTCCAGCGCTTGGCCCAGCATTCTCAAAAAGGATTAAGCCGTCTAGAACGGCTAGAAAATATTGAACAGCAATTTGTTGCTGCTCCACCGAACCAGATTCGCTATCGCAAGGTCCTCATTGTCGATGATGTGGTCACCACAGGCAGTTCGATTACTGCATTATCTCAGGTGCTGCAACAACTGGGCTGCCAACAGGTCTATAGTCTGTGTCTGGCAGCCGCGCAGCATCAGGAAATTAATTCAAATGCTGCTGCTGACACCACGGAATCACCACTTCTTTAGTCAGTGGCGCCAGTACCGTTGACTGGTCATCCAGATCGATCCATTTCATCTCTGCAATCTCAGCCGCGATTTGTGGCTGCTGTTTTAACTCAACCGCATATACATAGCTGATCAAGGCATGATCAGGTTCATTGGCCGCTGCTGTTTTAAATTCACCGACAAACTCTTTAAGCTCGCACTCACAGCCGATTTCTTCCAGAATCTCACGCTGAATCGTCACTTCAGGTGCTTCATCCAGCTCAAGCTTACCGCCGACCTGCATAAAGGCATGGGTATTCTGCTTACGCACCAACAGTAATTGATTGTGCTCGTTCAAGATAATGGCAGCAGCAACAGTAATGGTTTTCACAATCGTATCCTCAGGCCTGAATTTCAGTGCTAGATAGCCACTTCGGGGCCGCAGGCTGATAAGCCGCAAATGCAGCCAGGACCTCTTCAATCTGCTCGGCCACAATCAGCTTATCCACAAAACGTGCTTGGGTAAAACCACTGTCAACCGAGGCTTGCAGCATTTTCAGCAAATCGGTATAGAAACCATTCACATTTAAAAAAGCACAAGGCTTTTGATGGATACCCAACTGACTCCAGGTCCATTGCTCAAAGATTTCTTCGAGTGTGCCTGCACCGCCGGGCAAAGCCACAAATGCATCAGATAGCTCAGCCATTTTGGTCTTGCGCTCATGCATATTGTTGACCCGGTACAATTCGGTTAAACCGGTATGGGCCAGCTCTCGATCCACCAAGGCATGGGGAATCACACCAATCACACGGCCGCCCGCCTGTAGCGCACTATCAGCCACCACACCCATCAGACCCGAACGTCCACCGCCATAGACCAGCGTTTTGCCTTGTGCGGCAATCACCTGCCCGGTTAACTGGGCCATTTGCTTGAAAACAGGATCATTCCCGAGAGAGGAACCACAGAAAACACATATAGAATTCATACAATTAAAACCGTTTTATAGAACTGTCATGCTGATAAAGTAGGCTATGTAACAAGATTTTTTAAAAAATAACGTTTAGGCAAGTGTTTTTCGTTTCATCCTTGTCTAAAATACACCCTGCTTTTCGGAAAAACACCGGAAACTTTACCTCGACTGCGCAAGGAAAAAAGACATGCTTGAAGCCTTTTATGCCACTGAGCGCGGTAGTCTAGAAGATGCAACAATCAATGGCAGTTTCGACCTCCATCCTGAACTGGTCTGGATCGATCTTATCGCCCCATCCCAAGAAGAACAACAATGGATTCTGGATGCATATGAGCGAAACCTACCTACCCTAAAGTCACTTGAAGATATTTCCTCATCAGCACGATTCTACCGTGATGATGACGGAATTTTGCATATCAGCACCTATTTTTTAACAAAGAATAAAAATTTTCAATCGGATCGTGAACAAGAAGATCTCGAGAATACACTCGCCGCTACCGTCCACACCGTTGCGTTTCTACTGGATAAAACACAACTGATCACGCTACGTGGCGAAAAATTGGTGGCCTTCCGGGCCTTTCGCGCCCGGGCAAGACGCAATGATTACAGCATCGATTATAAAGATCCGGTGTGGATTTTATTAGGCTTGCTGGAATCTAAACTGGATGAGCTTTCAGATATTCTGGAAGATACGCATAAGTATCTGGAAGAATATTCAGCCGAGGTGTTAAACGATCACCACCGTGAACAGATCCTTGATCTGGATGACATGATCACACGACTCGCGCATCAGGAAGACATGTTAGGGAAAGCTCAGCTCTGTCTGACCGACCTGCGCCGAGTTCTGTCTTTCCTTTCGCGGCCACGTGCTTTAGGCAGCCATATTTATGACCCTGATATCCGGGAGATGAGTGAGGATGTGCGTTCTTTACTGGAGCACAATACCTTCCTGTTTCAAAAACTAAAATTCTTACTGGATATTACCACCGGTTTTGCCAATACCGAGATGAATGAGACCTTCAAACGCTTCTCTATTCTTCCAAGCATGCTGGCACCTCCAATGCTGGTGGCCAGTATTTATGGCATGAATACCGAAGTATTACCGTTTTCACATGGCAGTACCAGTTTCTGGATCGTGATCACGCTGGTGTTAACCTTCCTGATTGGTCCGACCATCTACTTCCGCTGGAAGAAATGGATCTAATAAAAAAAGCACCTGACGGTGCTTTTTTTATTGCGACAAGTGATCTTTAAATCAATTTCAGATCATCCTGCAAATGACAGGCCTGAATGATTTTCAGCATTTTTTCAGTCACATTCTTGAAATGTAGCCCTTTACTGTCTGGTGTCTGACGCAACCATTGCACCAGTACCGCCAACGATAAAGTATTACCCTGCTCAAGCTGGCCCAGATCAACAACCAGAGGAAAATTCTTATGCTGCTGAATATGCTTTAAGCCAGCTTGGTAGATCTGCTCTGCATTTGCAAAATTAATCGTTTTGGAAACGACTAATTGCTGATCAATATACTGAATCACCCGTCACCTACTTATTTTTTGCTAACTGCAGCATCTGCATCTGGTTTAAAGGTCGCAATCGCTTTATTAATATCGCCACCATTACGTTGCACGGTTGCAGCGAACTGGTTACGGAACTGCAAGCCCAAATCGATACCAGACACGTTGATGTTACGTACTTTCCACTGGTCGCCCTTGTCGGTTAACTGGAACGACACCGGGATTTTCTCGCCATTGTGCAAGAAGTCTAAAGTCACCACAGGGGTTTTGCTGTTGGTCGATTTAAACGGACGCATGGTGTAGCTTTCATTGGTATATTTTGCGAAAGCACCGCCATAGTTCTCGATAATCACTTCACGGAAGTTCTTCTCGAACTGTGCACGTTGTGCAGCATTGGTATATTGGTTATTCGCATAAGTACCTAACACAATACGGGTAAACGCTTGAGAATCCACATATGGGTCAAGGTTTTGACGAATAATGCTTTTCACCAGTGCCGGGTTATTCTGCAACTTGGCATGATCCGCTTTTAGACGCGTAATTAAGCCATCAGCCACACGTTTAACAAAGTCAGGCGGGGTTTCAGTTGGTGCCGCAAATGCAGCACTTGCAAGCATTGTCGATAATACGCTTGCGGTTAGCGTTTGTTTCAATAATGTATTCACTTCAATCTCCTAACCTGAATTACTCAACAAAAGAAGGTTCTGCTTCAGCAGCAGGCTGTGAAGCTGGACTTTCTGTCGCTGTTGAGCTTGATGTGGCTTTACCAGCACCACCGGTAATAAATTTACTGATCAAATCTTCTAAATCCATGGTGCCCTGGGTATTTGAAACTACGTCACCCCGTTTGAGGTAGTTCACACCACCACCCGGAACAACTTTCAAATATTTCTCACCCAATAGACCATTGGTTGCTACCATTATATAAGCATCTTCATCGAGTGTGGTGATGGAGGTCATGTTACTGGTAAGTTGCTGTTCCATTTCTTTTTGTTTCGCAGCATTCGCTTGCTCATAGTCAGAACTATAGCGTAACTCTTCCAGCGCATTGTTCTGCACTTCTTTGAGCTGCTCCGGATTAAAGCTGGTCAGCTTACCATCCAGATCAAATTTAACAGTGGCCAGACGGGAAACCGGATCAAGCGTAATTGATTCAACACGACCAATGGTTACACCACTCATGGTCACTTTGGCACGTGGCTTCAAGCCATTCACATTGTCAAACTGTGCTGTCATGCTGTAGCTGTCGCGCAGATTAGTACCCACCAAGCCACTGACCTTCATCGCCAGAAAAAATAGAGCGACACCGAAGATAATGACAAAAATACCTACGGCCAGCTCACTAGTACGTGATTTCATTAAATCCCTCCGAACATGACCGCAGTCAACACGAAATCAAAACCTAATACACAAAGTGAAGAATATACGACCGTTCTGGTCATTGAAGTCGCGATACCTTCTGGGGTTGGTTCACAGGCATAGCCCTGATATACCGCCACCCATGTACAAATCAAAGCAAAGACAATGCTTTTAATAATGGTGCCATTAAAAATGTCATGCCAGAACTGGACGCTGCTTTGCATACCACTCCAGAACGAACCTTCATCAGCACCTAAAAAATCCACACCAACCAGCTTGCCGCCAATAATACCAATGCTTGCAAAAATAACCGTGAGCATGGGTAAACTGACAATACCGGCCCATAAACGAGGAGCCACGATCTGACGCAGTGGATCAACACCGATCATTTCCATGCTGGCAAGCTGTTCACTCTGTTTCATGGAACCAATTTCAGCAGTTAAGGCCGAGCCTGCACGCCCTGCAAACAATAAGGCAGCAACGACAGAAGCAAGTTCTCGCAGCAAGGTCAGTGAAATTGCAGTGCCTAGCATTGCTTCACTGCCAAAAGTGACCAGAATGCTATACATCTGTAAACCCAGCACGGCACCAATAAACAAACCGGAAACCGCAATAATCAGCAGGGACATCACCCCCACACGATACATCTGGTAAACAAAGCGCCGAAAACCACCTTTCGATGGCATGGAAAATAAAACTTGCAGGAGCATCAATGCGGCAGCGCCGATGCCTTTTATTCGCTCAATAACGAGTCTACCTAGCCAGGCAATCGCATTCATGGACGAACCTCGTTATCTAAATATGCTTGATGAGTAAATTGATATTCCACAGGTCCCTCAGCCGAACCTGTTAAAAACTGACGTACAAAAGGCGAAGCATGGTTTTTTAATTGTTCTGGTGAACCTTCACCCTGAATTTTACCTTCGGCAACCACATAAATATAATCCGCAATTGATAAGGTCTCAGCCACATCATGCGATACGATAATCGTGGTCAGATCCAAAGCATCGCGCAAGGAACGGATCAGACGGGTCAATACCCCCATCACAATCGGATCTTGGCCTGCAAATGGCTCATCATACATGATCAGCTCAGGATCCAGTGCAATCGCTCGCGCCAAGGCAACACGACGGTTCATACCACCGGAAAGCTCGGTTGGCATCAACTGTTCAGCACCGCGCAATCCAACCGATTCCAGTTTTAATGCCACCAGTTCTGCAATCAGATGTTCTGGCAATTTGGTATGTGCGCGGATTGGAAATGCGACATTCTCATATACCGACATGTCGGTGAATAATGCACCACTCTGGAATAACATGCCCATACGCGCGCGCGCAGCGAACAACTCATGACGTGACATGGTGGCAATATTTTTACCATCCAGTAGTACCTCGCCATGATCTGGGCTTAACTGTCCACCAATCAGACGCAACAAAGTGGTTTTACCGGTACCGGACGGTCCCATAATGGCAGTAATCTGACCACGACGAATCTTAAGACTGATATCGTCATAAATGACGCGCTCTCCCCGATTAAAGCTTAAGTTTTTAACTTCAATTAAGGCTTCACGATCAAGAGGAGATGGATTATTCATAATGGCATTCTTTCCTGCACTTTTTATGCACGCATACTATACACTGAAACACTAAACGCTTGTTTCCATTTTGATAAACCATGTATCAAGAGTATTTAATTTATGTAGTTATTCTTGGGAACAATTTGGCTGGTAGTTGGATGAGAATTAACATTGAATGATTCCGTATTAATCATATCAAACAACGCATAAGCAAAAAACAAACCGTTACATAGCATTAAAATGACGAATAGGCATGGCAGCCCTTCACTACACATGAAAGACCAAGCTTGACTCAAAAGGCTTTTATTTTGCTTCACCTTATTCATTTCTTATATAAAGTTTGAATTAGTACACATTTTTATAATTTTACATGACTAAACCGAAATAAAAAAGCCAGTTTTTCAACTGGCTTCTTCATTCTATCGGTTTTTAACGATTAAAAATCGTTTTTGCGACGACGGTCGCCACCGAAAGTTTCTTCACGTGAACCGCGTACTGGACGCTCATCGCTACCAAACTTACGCTTTGGACGGTCATCACCACCGAAGCTGCGTTTTGGACGGTCATCACCGAAGCTACGCTTTGGACGATCACCGAAACCGCCTTCACGCTGTGGACGATCGCCAAAATCACGTTTAGGACGGTCACCGAAGCTACCTTCACGACGTGGTTTGTAATCTACACGGTTACCACGGTTGTCATCATTTGAGTCAAAACGCGGTTTATCATTGAAACCACCTTCACGACGTGGGCGATCAGAATTGAACTCGCGACGTGGACGGTCTTCACCACCAAAGCTGCGTTTTGGACGATCATCAAAACCGCCTTCACGACGTGGACGATCAGAATTAAATTCGCGACGTGGACGGTCTTCAAAACCACCTTCACGGCGTGGACGATCTGAATTGAACTCGCGACGTGGACGGTCAGAGTTGAATTCACGACGTGGACGATCTTCGCCACCAAAAGATGGACGCTCACCACGTGGCTTGTCATCGAAGCTACGACGTGGACGATCATCACCGCCTTCACGACGTTTGAAGTTACCTTCACCTTCAAAACGACGGCCACCGCCAAAACCACCGCGACCACGACCGCCGCCATCACGACCACCGCGACCACGACCGCCACCGTCACGACCTGAACGTGCAGGAGGTGGAGATGGTTCTAAACCTTCGATTTCAGATACATTTAAACGTGCATCTAAATAATCTTCCAAAGCACGGATTTTGCCACGCTCACGGTAAGTCGCCAAAGTCACGGCTTGACCAGTACGACCCGCACGACCTGTACGACCAATACGGTGTACATAGTCTTCATTTTTCATCGGTAAACCGAAGTTAATGACGTGTGAAATGGTTGGTACGTCTAAACCACGCGCCGCAACATCTGTTGCAACCAGGATTTTTGCACGACCTTCACGAATGCTACGTAAACGGCGGTTACGAACGGTTTGTGGCATCGCACCATGGAGTGCAACAACAGAGTGACCCGCTTCAGCCAGCTCTTCAGCAAGCATATCGGTATCTTCTTGCGTGCTCGCGAATACAACCGCTTGATCTACAGACTCATCAGATAACCAGTGAGTTAGTAATTTTTTCTTGTGTTCAAAGCCATCAGTCCAATGTAATGTTTGAGTTACATCAGTGTTGGTGCTGTGGCCAGTTTCAATGGCAATACGTTGCGGATCATTCATCATGCGTTCAGCAAGACGGATAATACGATCAGCAAAAGTTGCAGAGAACATTAATGTTTGATTACGGTTTGCAGCCAATTCACCAATTGCTTCTAAATCTTCAGAGAAGCCAAGATCAAGCATACGGTCTGCTTCATCAACAATTAATGATTCAACTTTATCAAGTTTGATTTGACGACGGTTTACAAGGTCAAGTAAACGACCTGGAGTCGCAACGACAACTTGTGCACCTTTAAGCTGCTGGATTTGCTTACCAAAAGGCATACCACCCATAATTGCAGCAATACGAACAC
Source organism: Acinetobacter sp. 'aerobic (ED)' (assembly GCF_904886855.1). Classification (NCBI taxonomy): domain Bacteria; kingdom Pseudomonadati; phylum Pseudomonadota; class Gammaproteobacteria; order Moraxellales; family Moraxellaceae; genus Acinetobacter; species Acinetobacter sp. 'aerobic (ED)'. The sequence goes on along the minus strand of NZ_CAJHGI010000003.1, from coordinate 421,645 downwards.
CTTTCATGTGACGTACAAATGCAATCGCGTCTTGGCTAACCTGTTGAGCCAATTCACGCGTAGGAGAAATAACTAAAATCGTAGGCTGAGTGACTGCTTTCATGCGCTCTTTGAATGGCACAAAAGTATCTTCACCCGCTAAAGCGTTTAATGTAGGAAGTAAAAATGCTGCTGTTTTACCAGAACCGGTCTGGCTTGAAACTAATAAATCTTTACCTTCTAATGCAGCTGGAATCGCTTGTTCTTGCACAGGAGTTGGTGTCGTAAAACCTAAACCTTCTAGGGCTTGTTGTAAGGTTTCGTGCAAAGAAAATTCGGCAAAAGTTTTGCTCATAGAGAGTTTCACCCTTGTGGGTGCTCCATTTTAATAAATACAAAAAATAGACATCGGCAACAAGCGGCAAAGCGACTCAAGCTGAAAATATATGAAATTCAGCGGCGATCCGAATAACGACGATGTGGACTAAACGCACGCTTGATTACTGCCTCAACCTGAAGAATCGCTAAGCGATTTGGGCGCAAGATGTGGTCCTCTCTATGGACAGCGTGCGCTAATATGAATAGAACTGAATGTTCAGGTAATGAACTGGAATTTAAGTGCGTGGGCGGATTATAGCAGAATAATTTTAAAAGTCACCTTTTTTAATTGGTTTTTCTATTACATCACATTTATTATCAGGGCTTTCAGCTTCGAACCGCTCTAAAATTAAACAGCAGATTAAAAGATATACAGCGAAATATCAGCAAGTTAAAAATAATAAAAAGTACTTTTTTTTAATTAAGTTTGCTCAATTGCAAACAGAAAAAAATATGTATTTTTACAAAAAATTGAGAGGAGCATGCCAATTTAAAGGAGCTTACATCCTAACCCTACCCGCATAAGGCACCTGTGCTGTTCATTCAACATGACATTTTAAATCCACATAAAGATTAAAGCGTGAATAAGTTTTAAATTTCTCTTTTTCTATCTCATTATTTAAATAAATTATTATTTCCTCATCGACCTCAAAGCAATCGAATAGCTCAGAATTTCGTTTCCCTATTTTCTAAACGCATAAAAAAACCCTCAACATATTGAGGGTTTTTTCTATATCTACAAATTATTTTGCAGCTTCGCCCCAAGCTGGAACAACGTTTTGCATCAATGGCTTTAACATCTTCAATGAACACGCAAGCACCTGACCATTGTCAAATGATTCATTGCCACCGCGCGCATCAACAACAACACCGCCCGCTTCTTTCACGATTAATTCGCCCGCAGCGATATCCCACGGTTTTAAGCCAAGCTCAAAGAAACCATCAAAACGACCTGCTGCAACATACGCCAAATCCAAAGCAGCTGAGCCACCGCGACGGATTTGCGCGCCAGATTTAGTCACTGCCAATAATGACGCAAAATGTTGCTCTGCATAAGAAACGATTTCACCATTACGCTTGGCACGGTACGGATGACCGACTGCAAGGAAAGTATTTTCAAGGTTTTCTTTAACATTGACACGGATACGGCGCTGGTTCATCACTGCACCACGACCGCGGCTCGCAGAAAATAGCTCATCACGTACCGGATCATAGATCACACCGTGTTGAGTCACACCTTTATGTTGTACTGCGATAGAAATACAGAAATGCGGGAAACCGTTGATAAAGTTTTGGGTACCGTCTAAAGGATCAATCACCCAGCACCAGTCTGCATCGTGACCTTTACCTTCTTGCATACCAAACTCTTCACCAAGGAAGCTGTGGTTTTTATAGCTTTTGCGAAGTGTATCAATTGTAAGTTGTTCCAAGTAACGATCAACACGTGTTACCGGACCATCAATGCCTTTTTCTTCAACTTGTAAATCGAGTTTATGACGATTTTGATGTGCCTTTAAAAGCTCTTGACCAACTGTTTGAGCCGCACGCGCAGCCATAACCACCATAGGTTCCATTGAACACCCACTACAAATTTGAAGATTTTGACAAAGAATAATGCATAAAAGCGCGTATATTCTAGCAAATATAAGCGCTTTTAGGGGAAAAATGTTGCGAAAAATTATTTTCGCTTTTACATCAACTTAGAAACTAGAACCAGGCTTGCTCAATGGACGCCAAGATTCCTTGAGCATCTAGACCACAATCTTGTAGCATTTGCTGATGCGTTGCTTGGTGTAAGAATGTGTCTGGCAAACCCAGATTCAGGATCGGTTTGACAATCTTGGCATGTGCCATGAATTCATTCACCGCACTGCCTGCGCCCGCCATCACGGCATGTTCCTCAACCGTTACAAATAGTTGAGTAGTCGCTGCCAAATCACGAATCATTTGCTCGTCCAGTGGCTTCACAAAACGCATATTCACAACACGCACGCCAATCGCATGTTTCTGTGCAAACTGTTCTGCCGCTTCAACCGATGGTGCAACCCGGCTACCAAAGGCCAGAATACTGATGTGCTGCTCAGCATCAACATTAAATTCAGCCACGATTTCCGACTTACCAATTGGCAAAGCCGTCATCTGTTGTTGAATTTCAACACCCGTGCCTGCGCCACGCGGATAACGGACTGCTGTCGGCCCTTCATAGAGGTAAGCGGTATGTAGCATCTGACGACATTCATTCTCGTCTTTCGGCGCCATAATCACCATGTTAGGCACAGTACGCATATAGGCGTAATCGTAAGCACCCGCATGGGTTGGGCCATCTTCACCGACCAAACCTGCACGATCGATTCCAAAAGTGACATCCAGATTTTGCAAAGCCACATCATGGATCAGTTGGTCGTAACCACGTTGCAAGAAGGTTGAATAAATCGCGACAACCGGTTTTAAACCTTCACACGCCATACCCGCAGCTAAAGTCACTGCATGTTGTTCCGCAATCGCCACATCAAAGAAACGTTCAGGATATTGCTGTGCAAATTTCACCATACCCGAGCCTTCACACATTGCTGGTGTAATGGCAAGCAGGCGCTGATCTTGAGCGGCTTCATCACATAACCATTGCCCAAATACATCAGAGTATTTAGGGGGTGATTTTTTTACCGGTGCTGCTGCGGCTGGCGCAATTTTAGTAATGGCATGATAGGTAATCGGATCGGCTTCCGCTGGCGCAAAACCTTTCCCTTTTTTGGTATAAATATGAACCAGACGTGGGCCTTTACGCTTTTTCAGCGCATGGAACACTTGCGCCAGTTGCTCCACATCATGCCCGTCAAATGGTCCGAAATAATCAAAACCAATTGCTTTAAATAAATTATCAGCGGCATCGGTCGCTGATTGATGTAACCGTGAATTATACGTCCACTTAGGATGAGGCTGAACATAGGCTTCACCCTGTTCATTCACGTTAATCAACTGCCCTGTTTCCCAAATGGCTGCCAGATGTTTGGCAAAACCACCGGTACTACACGAGATCGACATATCGTTATCATTTAATACCACGATCAAGTCGGCATTATGCGCAACAGCATCATTCATGGCTTCAAATGCCATGCCCGCGGTCATTGCCCCATCACCGACGATTGCAACAACATCACATGGATCTTTTTGATAACGGCGTGCCAATGCCATACCCAGCCCTGCTGAAATGGCAGTCGAAGAATGGCCTACACCAAAGGTATCAAATTCAGATTCATCACGTGCAGGGAACGCAGCCAAACCATTTTTACTACGGATGGTCGCGATACGATCACGACGACCCGTCAGCACTTTATGCGGATAAGCTTGATGACCCACATCCCAGACCAGACGATCATCAGGGGTATTAAAGCTATAGTGCAAGGCTACGGTCAGTTCGACCACACCTAGATTTGCACCAAAGTGTCCGCCACTCTGCCCAGCTGCATACAAAATATATTGACGTAACTCATCCGCCACTTGAACGAGTTGGCTTTGCTCGAGCTGACGTAATTGTTGTGGATGATCAATTCCATCTAACAATGGCGTAACAGGGCGTTGAGTTGGAATTTCGGTATACAACATAATGTGGCAAAGCCTTTTTAAGCCTGGCAAGTCCGAAGCTGGGTTAAATGGGGGCAATCATACAATTAAATATGATCTACCTTCAATCAGCCACACGTGCGAATGATGTAGTGCTGAACATTCTTCTACAATTTTTAAAGAATGACCCGTAGATTATCCTGAATTATGTCACTGTTTATCAACCATTATTGTGTGCTTTGTATGAAAAAGAAAAACTTATATAAAAAATCAGAAATTCCGGTTCGCGCAATCTTCACACATTAAGCTATACTCAGACAGTTTTTATGATCATAGTGAGTTCTCTGTGCCGATTGAATTTATTGCAACATCAAAGCTGCCGACTGCCTTTGGTGACTTCAATATTTCCGTGTTTCAAGATCCAGAAACGGGCGAGGAACATGTGGCGCTTTCTAAAGGGCTAGAAACTGCTCCAGATAAGCCTGTGCTTGTGCGTATCCATTCTGAATGCCTGACGGGCGATGCTTTCGCTTCGCTTAAATGCGATTGCGGCCCGCAGTTACAAGCCACCCAACGCCTGATTAATGAAGCGGGCCAAGGTGTCATTTTATATTTGCGTCAGGAAGGACGTGGGATTGGCTTGACCAACAAGATCCGTGCCTATGCCTTACAGGACCAAGGTCATGATACGGTTGATGCGAACCTGTTATTAAACCTGCCTGCCGATGCACGTCGTTATGATATGTGCAGTATCATGCTGGATCATCTTCAAATCAAAGAAGTGAAACTGGTGACCAATAATCCCCTCAAACTCAAAGCATTGACTGATCTGGGGATTAATGTGGTTGAACGTGTTCCGCTTACGGTGGGCCGTAATCCTTTCAATGAACAATATTTAAAGACCAAAAGTGAACGTATGGATCATCTGTATAAAAAAGATGATTTTTAATTCACTTTCTAAAATATTTAAAAATAAAACTGTTAAGGGATTTTAGTTATAACAACGAAAATCCCTTACTTTTTTTATGGATTTATGTTTTGATATCAGTAATTCCTAGATCTTATCAAGAGGATCATCATGCAGCATCCAACTTCAGCTGATATTCAACGTGTTCGCGAGTTTTTACTCGATCTACAGGCACGCATTTGTGCAGGACTAGAGCAACAGGAACGTGCAGGCGGTGGCACCGCTGAGTTTATCATTGATGATTGGCAACGAACCGAAGGCGGTGGCGGCCGCTCTCGTGTTTTGCAAAATGGTGAAGTCATTGAAAAAGGTGGGGTCATGTTCTCCCACATCAATATCAGTAAACTGCCCGCCTCTGCCACTGAACGTCATCCGCAAATTGCAGGCGCAAAGGCACAAGCATTGGGTGTATCCTTAGTCATTCACCCAAAAAATCCAAATATCCCAACCTCTCATGCCAATGTTCGCCTATTTGTCGCTGAGCCTGAAGGCCAAGATCCAGTATGGTGGTTTGGTGGCGGTTTTGACTTAACCCCATTCTATCCAGATGATGAGGATGTGCTGAATTGGCATCAACAAGCTTATGATCTGTGCCAGCCTTTTGGTGACACGGTTTATGCGGAACATAAGCAATGGTGTGATGATTATTTCTATTTAAAACATCGTGATGAACAGCGTGGTGTCGGTGGTTTATTCTTTGATGATTTGAACCAGTGGGATTTTGAAACCTGTTTTAAATATATGCAGGCCGTTGGTAATGGTTATTTAGACGCAATCTTGCCGATTTTTGAAAAGCATCGTGAACAGCCTTACACCGAGGCGCAACGTGAGTTCCAGTTATACCGTCGTGGTCGTTATGTCGAATATAACCTGGTCTATGACCGTGGTACCTTATTTGGCCTACAGACAGGTGGGCGCATTGAATCAATCCTGGTGAGCTTGCCTAATCTGGCCGGTTGGTCATATCGTCCTGAATGGGATGCAGATTCGGCAGAGAAGCGTCTCACCGATTATTATCTAAAACCAAGAGACTGGTTGGGTCTAAATCAATAAATGAAAAAACTCATCCCAGACATATAGTTCAGGGATGAGTTTTTTTACGGATTCCTAAAATAAAAAGATTGCGGTATTTGGGATGGGTTGCTGAATTAAATTCTTTCTAAAATCTTGCATCAGTTCTCGACTCAAAGGCTGTGGTGCATGTTTTAGTGTGAGCAATAATTGTAAAAACTGACCATGCGTAAATACGGCCAAATTCTTATGCACATATTGCTGCGCTAATTGACTTAATTTTTCATGAACACATTGCACTCGCCCATATAAGTCAGCAAAAGATTCAGCGTCATCGGCATCACGATATTTATCATCCATTCTTTCCCAATACGCATTGACCCATTGCTTACGATCATCCAGATTGGTATTGGCACACCTCCTTTCCGAAAGATAACTAAACTCATGCAAATTGTCGTCGATTTCTGCTGTAATCTGATACTTGAGTAAAATTGGTTGTGCGGTCTGATAGGTCCTGTGGTATTTAGAAATCAGGACATGGTCAATAGGTGGTAAGGTTTCGCAAAGTTGTTTTGCCTGCTGCCACCCCTGCTCACTTAGTTCAATGGCAGCATGTGATCGTGTACGGCCATTCATATTCGCTTCACTTTGTGCATGCCGAATTAAATAAATACTCATCCTTAAAACCAGTCTCAACGTTTACAACAATCTAAAATTATCAAATCATGTTCTGGTGCTGAAATCATGCCTTCCTGACATATTCAGATGTAAATCAATATTGCAGCACTTGCCCCAAATTTATACACTTCAACTAACGCACAAGAATGATTCGCCCATGACCAAACAATTTGCTGTAATTGGAAACCCGATTGAACAATCACGCTCACCAGAGTTACATCATGCATTCGCAGCAAAGACCGGGGTCGATTTAAACTATAGAAAAATTCTTGCGCCACTAGATGGTTTTGAAAGTACCGCCAAAGACTTCTTTGCCAAGAATGGTGCGGGAATGAATGTCACCGTACCGTTTAAAGAACAGGCCTTTGCGCTGTGTGATCAATTGACTGAACGTGCCAAGATTGCCAAAGCCGTAAATACGCTTTGGATGCAGGATGGCAAACTGTATGGCGATAATACCGATGGTCAGGGTCTGGTTGCTGCGATTCAAGCACTAGGCTGGGAACTTAAAGATAGCCGTATTTTGATTTTAGGGGCTGGTGGTGCAACCCGTGGTGTGATTTATCCTCTAGGACAGGCAGGTGCAAAACAGATTGTGATTGCGAATCGTACCCTTGCTCGCGCAGAACAACTGGTTGAAGATTTAAAAGATGCTGTCCCGCAAACTGAGCTAAAAGCGATCGGTCTCGATCAACTGTCAGGTGAATTTGATTTGGTGATTAATGCAACTTCAGCAAGTTTAACGGGAGATACCTTGCAGTTGCCTGAAAGCTTGATTTTCCATCATGCTTATGAAATGGCTTACGGCAAATCCTCCAGTTTTCTCGATCAGGCCCAACAACGCCAAGTGCCTGCGACGGATGGTTTCGGCATGCTGGTAGGTCAAGCGATTGAAGCCTTCTCGATCTGGAACGGGGTTAAACCTGAGCTGAAAGATTTTTTATAATCATTTGAAAATTACATAAAAAAACAGCCTGTATGTTACAGGCTGTTTTTGTGCTGGCTTACTTCAGATTTAACATCTTCTGATAGACTTGCTTAAAGATTTCATAATCAATAAATTCATTATGTTCAATCTTTAAAGCTTTAATCGATTGTTCAGACAGTCTGTTTTTACGTGCATCGACATAGACTTGTCCCAGAATATTTGCCGTTTGCGCAAGTAAGACTTTTTCCTCAGTTGAAGCGCCATTTTCTTGTTCGAACTGGATTTGGTATTGCTTGGCAAATAACTGTTGCGGCTGCTTATATTGAGCCTGTAGCTTTTTCCAGGCCTGACGATCTTGTTCACCCTGCATCGCCTCACTGACAATATGGTAAACCGAACGCCCTAAACCATCATCAAACTGGTCTTCACCTTGCAGGTGATGTTTGTTTTGCAAAGTTTCAATCTTTTGCAGTGCTTTACCTTCTGGATTATAAACATCTTCATCGGCGTACCAATACGCATATACAGCAGCTATTTCCTGCAACTCTTGGCTTGAGTAACGCTGCACAATGTGTGGTGAATTTTCTGTCAATTTGGCAATGAATACCGCCTTATACGTTGGCTCATAAGCACGTGTTGCGTCGTAACGCTGCTCGGCAATAAGGTTGAGCTGATCATCTAAAGATAAGCGATACGGCTCGGCTGAACGCTCCTGAATACCCGCCTGCCCCAACTTTTCCGAGAAGCTGTTCACTGCCTGCTCAAGCATTGAACCTTTGCTGGCTTCAGCCCATGTTTTCGCTTGCTTCAACTGCGCTTGGTCAATCGGCGTGCCATTACCATAATTGGAAATCAGCATATCGGCCTTGATATTAAACCGTGATTTCAACTCAGGCAGACCATAATTCAAATCATAGTCAATCTTTACAGCACGTCCTTTAGCATCCAGTCCAACATCCATCACAAATGGATTGCGTTTATCGGCAGGCGGTAAAGCTTTCTCAATATCCACCTGATGTTTCAGCCAAAGTGTCTTAAATGCCTGATCATCAATAAACCGGTTTTGATCGTAAACCGCAAATTCTTTTTCAACAGCTTGTAACTTCTGGATATAAGTCAAGAAACCCGGCTCTACTGGCTGATCCGAGAACACATCAATGCCATATATACTTTGACAATACTGCACATCGCCATAGGTGGTTTTAGGCGCTGTTTGCAGGGCTGTACATTGTTGCTCAGATAAACCTGCCTGCTCATCTTCAGCTGCTTCCAGATCATCAGATTCTTCCGGATATTCAGATGCTTTGGGATCGTCAGCCGCTGCTACAGCTGCACGTGCCGCTGCTGCTTCCGCCGTATCTGCACTTTCATCAGCATCGGCTTCCTCAATATCCTCAACACCAAAATGCTGATTCACAAGACGGTATAGCTGTTGGCTTACCAAGCTGGCATCATCTGCCGAATCTTTTGCGTCCAGTAATGATGCTTTAGATTTTGCCTGCTCGGCATTCGCCACTTCATCTGCAACCAGTTTTTCTAAATTTTGCGCGTTCAGGTTTAAAACACTTTGCATCAAATATTTTTCATTGACCTTGCTATATAAATTCGCTTGCAGGATCAGTTCTTCAACCGAGGTCTTTAAACGGATTTTTTCCACCACGCCTGCGGCCTGATCAGCAGAGGAAACGGATAAGGCCTGAATATTCTTTTGATCGGCAAGACGATAATAAACCGCACTGGATGCTTTCACATATTCAGCAAATTTCTTGTAATCCACTTGCTTGAAAGCATCCTGATATTTTGAAAAATCCAGATAGGCCAGCTTGTTCTGGTTCTCTTTATTAACCAGATAAGGCATCAAGGCAAAGTAGTTGATATAGAATTTATAATGATTCAGATCAAGCACCATCGGCACTTTGGCCTGTACCAGCAAGGTGGGCTTTTCATAACGCGCAGTCAGGTTCAAGGAACCCATTTTCTGGCGATAATGCACTGAACCCTCGTACTCAAACTGCATCTCGTTCAGGATATTGGTCATGACCTGAGTAAACTTGTCGGCCTTGGAACGACCAGCGCTTTTTTGTTCCTGCGCCAGTGCGGTATACAAAGCCTGCTTCTGTTTATTGTTTAAGTTGACCTTTTGCTCTCGTAAGTATTGATCCACTTTTTGCTTGAGTGCCGGTTCTAAAGATGCAGGTTCAGCTTTTGCAGTATTTTTACTTGGCTCCTGATCAACATGAATATTGAATTTGCCACGGTAGTCATAGCTTGGATATTCGTAGATGGCATTCAGGCTATTCACTGCCTTCTGCTCGAGGTTGACCGTCGCTGGATTGGTTTTAATGACATGTTGAGAACAGGCCGAAAGACTGAGACCCATTAAACATAAAGTTAAATATTTTAGACGCATAGCTTTACCAAACACCTTTATATCATTATATTTTCAAGTATAGAATTAAGTATTTTTCACGTTTAATATAAGTTTAAACACCCACAGAAAAGTGATTTTTCCATCTCCCTCAAATCTAGGAGATTCGCTTTTCTGACATTCTTTTCCCCAGTGATTATCAATGTATTTTTATCACCATTGTGAATAATCAAAGTATCGAAACAGATAATCCAAAATGATTCAAATACAGGATTAAGATTATGCCAGCTTATAAAGCCCCGCTCCGTGATATTCGTTTCTTAATGAACGAAATGTTAGATTATCCAGCACATTACCAAACTTTGACAAGTGGTCAAAATGCGGATGCTGATACAGTTGATATGATTCTTGAAGGTGCGGCAGATTATTGCGAAAACGTACTTTCTCCGCTTAACCAGTCAGGTGATGAAGAAGGCTGTACTTTTAATAACGGTGAAGTAACCACACCGAAAGGCTTTAAAGAAGCGTATGACCAGTTTGTGATGGGTGGCTGGCAAGGTCTTTCTTATCCGGAAGAATTTGGCGGTCAAGGCTTGCCAATGTCTTTAAACCTGATCAAATCAGAAATGATGGGAACCGCGAACTGGTCTTTCACCATGTACCCAGGTTTAAGTACAGGTTGTATGAACACCATCATGCAGTTCGGTACAGACGAGCAAAAAAATACCTATATGCCTAAACTGGTTGAAGGTACCTGGTCAGGCACCATGTGCTTAACCGAGCCTCAATGTGGTACAGACTTAGGTCAGGTCAAAACCAAAGCAGAACCAAATGCAGATGGTACCTATAAAATTTCTGGGACCAAAATCTTCATCTCTGCGGGTGAACACGATTTAACTGAAAACATCATCCATATCGTATTGGCTCGCCTTCCAGATGCGCCTGCAGGTACACGTGGTATCTCTCTATTCATCGTGCCTAAATTCATCCCGACTGCGGATGGTGGCGTAGGTGAGCGCAATGCGGTGTCTTGTGGTTCTATCGAGCATAAAATGGGGATCAAGGCCTCTGCAACTGCCGTGTTGAACTTTGACAATGCCACAGGTTACCTGATCGGTGAAATCAACAAAGGTTTACATGCCATGTTTACCTTTATGAATACAGCACGTATCGGTACCGCAGTACAAGGTATTGCACACGCCGAACTGTCTTTTCAGGGTGCTTTACCTTATGCCAAAGATCGTATGTCAATGCGTGCCCTTTCTGGCAAGAAAGAACCTGAACGTGTAGCTGATGCGATTATTCACCATGCTGATGTTCGTCGTATGTTATTGACGCAAAAAGCAATTGCTGAAGGTGGTCGTTCAATGATCTACCATGCTGCAAAACTTGCGGACAAAATGACAGATGCATTGGTCAGTGGCGATCAGGCAGCTTATGAGGCTTATGATGACAAGCTTGGTTTCTATACGCCGATCTTGAAAGGTTTCTTGACCGAAATGGGTCTAGAAGCAGCTAATCACGGTATGCAGGTTTACGGCGGTCATGGCTATATCCGTGAATGGGGTATGGAACAAATCGCACGTGATGCACGTATCTCAACCTTGTATGAAGGCACAACAGGTATTCAGGCACTCGATCTGATTGGTCGTAAAGTCCTGTTAAGCTCGAAAGGTAAAGTGGTTCGTGATTACACGGCTGAAATCCTGAAATTCTGTGCTGCACACGCACGTAACAAATATCTCCGCCGTTTTGCATGGGACTTAACCAAGCTTTGTGCACAATGGAACACTTTAACTGTTCGTATCATGCTGGCTGCACGTAAGGACCGTGATATCGTGTCTTCAGCTTCTGCTGATTTCTTGATGTTCTCTGGCTACGTCATGATGGCTTATTTCTGGGCGCAACAAGCAGTGATTGCCTCTGAGAAATTAGAAGCAGGTAACGGTATTGAAACCCCTGAATTCTATAAAGCAAAAATCAAGGTTGCTGATTTCTACTTCGACCGTTTATTACCACGCGCTCAAGGCCATGCCGAGTCAATGGTGACTACGTCTCGTACCTTGACTTCACTGGCACCAGAACACTTCAGCTTCGATTACTAATCCGGGCTGTAAAAAAAGAGCGCTTATTGCGCTCTTTTTTTATGATCAAAACAATTTTTATTCTACTCTTTTAAAGACATAGGCTTGCTGCGGAAAAGGATATTCTTTAAAGAACTTGCGGTTATTACCATTGCCTTCATTCCACATCTTGTCCAGATTTAATACCAGATCCTGCTGCTCATTGATCTGATAGTAAAGATTTAGATCTGCCACATCACAACGCACCATGATCTCATTCAGTTCTTTATGAACATGCCAGTGCACCTGTTTACAGGTTTGTTCGATCTTGGCCACACTACGTGTTGGATCGGAACCGAGACGCCCAAAACTGGTATTGGTCCAGTACACTGAACCATCACTTAATAAATTCAGGATATATTCAGCTTCTTTTTCATTATTTACACAGCCTGCAAAAGGGTCTGTACATGGTATGCGGGCATGATAGCGACCGACATAGATCAGATCGGCTTCCGAGGGTTGACTATGATTATCTTGACGCACCACAGGATGTGGCAAGGTGGCTTGTCCAGCAACCTGATTGAGCGACATCGCTTCTGTATCAGAAGTTGCTTGCTCTTGTTCATCTGCGAGTACATAACTCGCTTCATGATCCGATTGCGTCTGCGGTTGTTGTCTTACAGGTTCAGGATGATGACTATCACACGCCATCAAACCTAGACTCAATAAGACTCCTACACTAAGCTGCTGTAAGGATAACCTGAACTGCATATCTACAAATCTCTAACATCAACATCGCTATCGCGTACTTTTCACGCTGTGCCCTAGTTTTTAACAGGACTTCATTGAGTGCTGCTACATACCTGTGATAGGTAATGTAGACCGTCGCAATAGGATGGAAATAGCAAATTAACAAAGCAGTGTGCTTTAAGTCGGTGCATTTTAGGCGATGCTGTTGCTTTTTCCAGCAAGAATTTACACAACTTAACTAATCTCTCATCTGTTTAAACTTTAAAAAAAATTCATCGCCCATATCTCTTAAATAACAGCAGCTCTTCAACTCATATTTTACTTTTTGCTGCCATTTCATGAATTTAAGGAGATACACTCGATGACCAACTCTGGTTTATATCGCTCAAACCAACAAAGCATGATCGCTGGTGTGATGGGCGGTATTGCGGAACGATTTGGTTGGAATGCAAATTTATTACGCCTGATCTTTGTTGTGATCTCGATTATGAGCGCCGCTTTCCCGGGTATTTTGGTGTACCTCATTTTATGGCTGGTCATTCCAAAACGTCAGCAAGCGCGTGTTGACCATGTTCAAGGCTATAACCAGCCTGTGAAAACTGTCTATGAAGACCAAGGCATAAAACGTTAATTTCTCACTTTCCTTTTTGGTCGCTACGGTTGAAATTACCCCTAATCCAACCGTAGCTTTTTTTTAACTTAATTTTTGATTCAGCTGCTGTTGCAAGGCCGCAATCATATCGGCACGACTGATAATGCCGACCAGCCGCTGGTTCTCAACCACTGGAATATAGTTAAAAGATTTTTCTACAAAATAAGGCACCAAATCCTGAATCGGCTGTAACGGATCAACCGTCACCACTCTCCGGCTCATAATCTGTCGCACAAAATGCTGCCATGAATTACGTGGATCGGTCGCGCCCTTAAACCATTCCACCACTTCGTATAAAGCCAGCGTCCCGACCAGTTTTTCCTCTGCATTGACCACAGGCAAGCTCATCAGGTTAACCGCCTTAAATTTATCTACGGCTTGATGGATATCATCATTTTCATGCAGTTTAATGACATCCCGACTCATAATATCCTGACAGACAAATGAATTAACCAGTCGCTCATTGGCATGCTCTTGCGCTTCTAAAATGATTTTTTCCAGATCATATTGGCTAATGTCTAACAGCTCGGTGTGATGTTCTAAAGCATATTCAATATCTTTCGGCTGAATCGAGACTTTCTGCGTCGGTGTCGGGTCTTTAGAGCGCTCATTGACATGCGCAGTCAAAGGATAATGACGCCCAATCAAACGGTTAAATACCACCGCGAAAACCAGTAATAAAATCGAGTTCAGCAGCACCGGATATAAGATAAAATGGAAACCCAGCCGATGGACCGCCTCCCCGCCCAACACGGCGGTAATCGCCACTGCCCCACTGGGTGGATGCAGCGAATCTGTTGTCATCATCATAAAAATTGCCAAGCCAACGGCCACACTAAAAGCAGTGGTCAGATCAGGCATTAATTGAGTACAGGCAACCCCAATCAAACCTGCCAGGGTATTACCGACCACCACATTCCACGGTTGCGCCAAGGGACTATTGGGTACTGCAAACAGGAGTACTGAAGAAGCGCCCATCGGTGCAATGTACCAGGCATTCATGCCCCCTAGCACATACCAGCTGATGAGTGAGGAAATCGCCAGACCGCATAAAGCCCCCACGCCTGACAGCATCCTCTCCCTCAAAGGCAGGACTTTATAATTAGGTTTAAGCAGATTTAGCCAGTCTGATTGGGTAGAGCTCACAATGCACCTTGCTGGAATAGTGTTGTTTTATTCGAGGCAGAAGTATACGCCGACTCAAGCTGAAGGTGTATTTAAATTATAGTTTTAGATTATGAGTAAAGCTGTTGAAAATAAATTTTCTCAGTTCAGATATTCTTTTAACTGCTCAATTCGCTCGCCATATTTTTGCATCGGGCAAAACTCATACATCGGCGAGCCGATATAGGCACCCGCATTACGGCATTCCTGATCCACAAAACTTTTCCACAATTGTTGTGATTTCATAATGTCGTTGTAGCGTTCAGGCTGCTGATATTCTTGACTCTGCTTCTTGATTTGGTCGAGTAATTGTACGATCTGCTTGCTATATAATGTTTTGGTTCTGCTACTACAGATTTCCACCACGGCATTATTGATATTGCCCAGTCCCAATTCCTGAATGGTTTCATCCACACAAAGGCTATAAGCATCGGTAGATTTATCCGGTGTTTCCGCCATGACCTCCACACTTAAACAGGTCATTGCCAGTAATAGGCATTTAAAACTTAATTTGTTCATTTTCTAGCTCTTGGTTTTGTCATTTTTAAAATCGTGTTCAAGCCGTAAGGACAAGTTTATTTTTTACTCAGATTCAATTAAAACTGCAAGTGGCTCTCAAGCACACTTCTTTTCAGGCCCCTCACCCAAGCATTAAAGATATTTTTCATTTAGATAACGCCAGTATCGTTTTGGCAAATATTGCACATGGAGTTTGATATTCTGCCGTTCTTTAATATTGACGCTATTGAAGTAATCTTTCCATAACTGATCATATA
Source organism: Acinetobacter sp. 'aerobic (ED)' (assembly GCF_904886855.1). Taxonomy (NCBI): domain Bacteria; kingdom Pseudomonadati; phylum Pseudomonadota; class Gammaproteobacteria; order Moraxellales; family Moraxellaceae; genus Acinetobacter; species Acinetobacter sp. 'aerobic (ED)'. Next base: position 406,370 of record NZ_CAJHGI010000003.1, on the reverse strand, counting down.
ACGCTTCCTGCTCATCCAGTTCTAACTGAAAGCTTTGACTAAAGCCCGTTTCAATATTACGGTCGATCTCATTCACCTCCATCGAGACTTCATGAATCTCATGCAAGTCGTAATACAGTCCATATTGGCGCTGCTCATCATAAATCAGCCAGCGTTGATCCTGATAACGACGTTTAAAATGCGGCTGAATGAGCGGCAATACATTAAAATCCGGTCGTACCAAACTCAGAAATAGCCCATCCGAGGTTTTCTTAAAACGTATAAATGCCTCCATCCGGTGTTTTTCACGCCCGACCTTTTTGGTCCATTGCGCAATAGCCAGCACACTCGGATGTGAATAGTCTTTTTCAACGGAAACTTGCTGCTGGAACACATAAATACAGTAATTAAATAAATGCTGATAGGCCTCCAGCGATTCTGATAAAGACGTAAAATAGAATTGTCTCAAGGCCGATTGCGATAGTTTCTGTTGCAGGCCTGCCCAGACCCGTTGTGCCTGCTGTTCATGCGTTGGCACCTCAATCAGACTGGCAAACAGGCCATGTTGGACCTGATTGTGCAGACACAGCTGCACCTCAAATTCTTTGAACTGAAAGGCACGAAAAACACAACTCAGCAGTCCCGCCATGGAACCATCAAAGCAATACGCCACTGGATCAGTGAACACGCTTAAAAACCTAAACTCAGCTGCGGTGAAAGTTGTTGCACGTATTTTGAGGAACCCTGCGTCAGGATTTGCTGACGGATATAATGGGGAGAAAGTTCCTTCTGAAAACGTGGGCTGTCTTCACAGCGAATAAAAAACTTTGCCCGCGAATAGGCCACACCGAGCTGTTTCAATAAATCGATATGGATTTTGCCAAAACGTCTTGCCTGCACAATTTTCTTGGCTGATTTCACGCCAATGCCGGGCACACGCAATACCATCTGATAATCGGCACGGTTTAAATCCACCGGGAATTGTTCGGGATGGCGTAAGGCCCAGCTCAGTTTCGGGTCAATATCCAGATCAAGATGCGGAAAACGCTCATCTACAATTTCATTGACCTGAAAGCCATAAAACCGCATCAACCAGTCACTCTGGTATAGTCGGTTTTCACGTAATAGCGGTGGTGCTGAACCCACAGCCGGTAAATAATGATTCTCGGTATTGATCGGGATATAACCCGAAAAATAAACCCGTTTAAGTTTAAATTCCTTGTAATGCCGATCCGCCATTAACAGCACATCCTGATCGGTTTCCTGATGTGCCCCCACCACCATTTGTGTGGTCTGTCCCGCAGGCACGTATTTTGGCACATGCTTGATCACCTGCCGCTCATCTTTCAACTGAATCAGGCGATCGCGAACCAGACCCAAATCCTTTTGTACTTCCTGATGCGATTTTTCAGGGGCAAAGGTTTTCAATCCGGCTTCTGTCGGCATTTCCAGATTGATACTCATCCGGTCGGCATATAGCCCTGCTTCATGAATCAGTTCTGGGGAAGCACCTGGAATGGTCTTGAGATGAATATAACCATTGAAATTTTCTTCAAGACGCAGCTTCTTCACCACCTGCAGCATGCGCTCCATGGTGTAATCTGCGGACTTGAAAATACCTGAACTGAGAAATAGCCCTTCAATATAATTACGTCGATAGAAATTAATGGTCAGGTCAACCACTTCCTGCACGGTAAATGCCGCACGTTTTACGTCATTAGAACGGCGTGATACGCAATAAGCACAATCAAAAATACAGACATTACTAAACAGGATTTTCAGCAAGGAAACGCAGCGTCCATCTTCGGTATAGCTATGGCAAATCCCTGAATGGCTGGCATCTCCAAGCCCCTTACCTTTGTTTTTACGGTCACTGCCACTGGAAGAACAGGACACGTCATATTTGGCAGCGTCCGCTAAAATTTGCAGCTTTTCACGAATGCGATCAGACATTTCAAACGACCTGAAGAAAACAGAGAAGATCGTTTAAAAATTAACATGTCCACATTGTGAAATTAAGAGCATGAGAGATGCTAAACGTCATGGGGTGACGTATTAATTTTACTCAAGCTAGCGCAGTTTAATAAAATTGATATAATCACTATAAATTCAAAAGGTTAAATTATTAGTAATGGAACAAAATAAAGAAGAACTTCTTAAACATCTAGCAGCTTCTCTACAAGATGCAAAAGATCAAGGTGGTGCAATTTTATTAGTCGGTGCAGGTATTTCTGTATCTGCTGGCATCCCTCCTGCACAAAAACTAATGAAAATTGCGATTGAGAATTTTCCTAATTACTTTACATCAGAAGAACAGAAACTTGCTCAAGAAGATCTAAGTAAGCTTCAATATAACGACATTATGACGAAACTCTCGAATGTTAAACGTAAAGAGCTTTTCAAATGGTTTATAGAAGGAAAAGAAGACAAAGGAATAGAAAAAGCTAAACTAAACTTTGCGCATATCGCAATTGCAGAACTACTAAAACAAGGTTATTTCAGCCGAATTCTTACTGTTAACTTTGATCCATTATTGATACATGCATGTTATATGGTTGGTATGTATCCTTTCCCTGCAATCTATGATTTAGGCGCTATGGGCAAAGTAAATGCAGAACTTCTTCATGACCCTAGTATTGTATATTTAAATGGACAACATGTTGGCTTTGTTCAGCGAAATACCACAGATCAACTGGAAGCACATAAAGAAACTTTAACTCAAATTGTGCGATCTACGGGATGCTCTAAGACTTGGGTTGTAGCAGGATACAGTGGCGAGAATGATCCTCTTATGGATGCTTTAAACGAACTTCGCCCTTACAATAATTGGCTTTATTGGCTTGAATATAACGATCAAGTTTTACAACGGGATAGTCATCATTTTCTAGAAAATGATGAGGAGTGCAAGGCTATTTATGGATGTGATGCAGATGAAACCTTCTTGAAAATCGCCGAAAGTTTAAGCTGCAGTTTAGACTTCATTGAAAGACCATACAAAGAATTAGAAATGTACTTAAATGAGATCAATTTCGAAACCTCAAAAAGGCGTCAACATAGATTTATTTCTAAAATAAAAAATTATATTGATATTTTAGAAAGCCCAGAAGCTATAACCCATTTTAAACATGCTGATGAAGTGGATATTTTATTAGCATATCTTGAAGATATTTATTCAAAAAACACACATGTATCGAAAAGTGAGAATATAAAAAATCAACAAGCTATTATTGAAATTTGTGAAAAACTATCACAGCTTTCCCCAAATCATGACGCAACATATTGGTACTGGGGGGACGCCTTGTTTGCACTAGCAAAATTAGAAGAGCATAAAAATAATGAAATTTACTTGAATATGGCTGAATCTAAATATCTAATATCCATTGATAAAGATGCATCTGAAGATATTAACATTAAGGCTCGTAAACTCTATGAGCTATATCGTTATCTGCATAAGCATGAAAAAAACCCAAAAACGAAAAATAATTTATTAAATAAAGCATTAGATAGCTTAAATAAAAGCCATGAACTATCCTTAGAAAAAGCACGAATACATTCTTTACTAGAACAACCTGAATTAGCCATTAATTATTTACAGAAACTTACCTTTAAAAAAAGATCTAACTCTTTTTTTCAAAATTTATTTTCTATACTTGAACTTTCACTGGATAAAATTATTACTGACCCTGATTTTAAACCTATTGAAAATGCCCCTTCATTTCAAGCATGGATAAAGCAAAAGGAACTAGAGTGTATGAATACATAACCTTTGCCACCCACCACCAAAATCCTTATACTTAAGCACAATTTTTGTTTGATTCCAGTGGATGCACCATGAGTCGTGCTATATCGCATATTGATACCTTTCAGGGCTTGATTCTTGCCCTACAAAACTATTGGGCGGAGCAAGGCTGCGTCGTATTACAACCATATGATATGGAAATGGGCGCAGGGACATTCCACACTGCAACCTTCTTACGTGCGTTGGGGCCAGAAACCTGGAACGCGGCTTATGTTCAACCTTCACGTCGTCCGAAAGACGGTCGTTATGGTGAAAACCCGAACCGTTTACAACACTACTATCAGTTCCAGGTGGTGCTGAAGCCAAACCCGGACAATATCCAGCAGCTTTATCTCGATTCATTAAAAGCAATCGGCATCGATACACTGACACACGATATCCGTTTCGTGGAAGACAACTGGGAATCTCCAACACTTGGCGCTTGGGGCTTGGGTTGGGAAGTCTGGTTAAATGGTATGGAAGTGACTCAGTTCACTTACTTCCAGCAAGTCGGTGGTATTGAATGTTACCCAGTAACAGGTGAGATCACTTACGGCTTAGAGCGTCTGGCGATGTACCTGCAAGGTGTAGATTCTGTTTACGATCTGGTCTGGACTAAAGGTCAATTCGGTACAGTAACTTATGGTGATGTATTCCATCAAAACGAAGTTGAGCAATCAACCTATAACTTCGAATACGCACCTGTCGATAAAATGTTTGAATTATTCGACTTCTATGAAGCTGAAGCTTCTCGTTTAATCGAAGCTGAATTGCCACTTCCTGCCTACGAACAGGTGATCAAAGCATCACACTGCTTTAACTTGCTCGATGCACGTGGTGCGATTTCCGTGACTGAACGTCAACGTTATATTTTACGTGTTCGTACTTTGGCACGCTCAATTGCACAAAGTTATGTGGCTGCCCGTGCCAAACTTGGTTTCCCGATGGCAGAACCGCATTTGCGTGATGAAGTATTGGCTCAGCTCAAAGCACAAGTTGAGGCAGAAGCAGCCCAAGCTGAAAAAGCGAAGGAGAATAAATAATGACCAAGCATACTGTTTTATTCGAACTTGGCTGTGAAGAGCTTCCACCAAAAAGCTTAAAAACTTTACGTGATGCACTCAAAGCAGAAACTGAAAAAGGCTTAAAAGATGCTGGCTTAAACTTCGCTGCTATCGAAGCGTATGCTGCGCCACGTCGTTTAGCATTGAAAATTGTTGATATCGATGCAGCTCAGGCAGATACACAAAAACGTTTTGATGGCCCTGCGGTACAAGCAGCCTATGATGCTGAAGGCAAACCAACCAAAGCACTTGAAGGCTTTATGCGTGGTCAAGGCATTACCGTTGACCAGCTTTCGACTTTCCAGGCAGGTAAAGTTGAAAAAGTGTGCTTCCTGAAAGATGTCAAAGGTCAAAGCCTAGACGTTTTACTGCCGCAAATTTTACAGACTGCACTGGATAACTTGCCAATCGCAAAACGTATGCGTTCAGCCGCAAGCCGTACCGAGTTTGTACGTCCAGTGAAATGGGTTCTTTTACTCAAAGACGACCAAATTGTTGACGCAACTATTCAAGATCATAAAGCTGGCAATGTGACTTATGGTCACCGCTTCCATGCACCTGAAGCAGTGACTTTAGCGCATGCAAATGATTACTTAGCTGCCTTAGAAAAAGCTTACGTTGTTGCGAACTTTGAAAAGCGTCAAGCAACCATTCAAGAACAAGTGAAAAAGTTAGCTGATGAAGTTAACGCAACTGCGATTGTTCCAGCTGACTTGCTTGATGAAGTAACAAGCCTCGTTGAATGGCCTGTAGCTTTACGTGCAACTTTTGAAGAACGCTATTTGGCTGTTCCGCAAGAAGCCTTGATTACCACCATGCAGGATAACCAAAAATATTTCTGCTTAATCAATGCCGAAGGTAAATTACAGCCTTACTTCATTACCGTTTCAAATATTGAGTCTAAAGATCCGGCTCAAATTATTGAAGGGAATGAAAAAGTGGTTCGCCCGCGTTTGTCTGATGCAGAATTCTTCTTCTTACAAGACCAGAAGCAACCGCTTGCGTCTCGTAAAGAAAAACTGGCTAATATGGTGTTCCAGGCACAATTAGGTACACTTTGGAATAAATCTGAACGTATTGCCAAACTGGCTGTAGCATTGTCACCGATTACCGGTGCAAATGCAGCCGATGCAGAAAAAGCAGCATTATTGGCTAAATGCGACTTAACCTCTGAGCTTGTGGGTGAATTCCCAGAACTTCAAGGGATTGCAGGCACGTACTATGCGCGTCTTGAAGGTGAGAATAACGAAGTTGCCGAAGCTTTAGGTGAGCAATATTTACCTAAGTTTGCAGGCGATGTATTACCGCAAACCAAGACAGGTACAACCATTGCCCTTGCGGACCGTTTAGATACATTGGTCGGTATTTTTGGTATTGGTCAGGCACCAACAGGTTCTAAAGATCCATTTGCATTACGTCGTTCTGCGATTGGTATCTTGCGTTTAATCATTGAAAATGAATTAGACATTACGATTGAAGAATTGGTGAACTTTGCCTTGCAAGGTTATGGCGACATCATCAAAGATCATGACAAGACACGTACCGATGCAGTTGCTTTCCTTGAAGGCCGTTACCGTGCTAAATACGAAGATCAAGGCGTTGCAGTTGATGTGATTCAGGCTGTTCAAGCGCTTGCACCAAAATCGCCACTGGATTTTGATAAACGTGTGACTGCCGTCAATCATTTCCGCACCTTGCCAGAAGCGGCGGCATTGGCTGCGGCAAATAAACGTGTTGCCAATATTCTTGCTAAAGAAGCAACGCCTGAAGGTGCTGTGGTTGAAGCGAATCTGGTCGAAGCTGCTGAAAAAGCACTTTATGCAGAGCTTCAGGCATTAACACCTGTGGTTCAGCCTTTACTTGCTACACGTAACTACACAGAAGCCTTGTCTAAGCTTGCTGCGCTTCGTGCTCCAATCGATGCCTTCTTTGAAGGCGTAATGGTGATGGCAGATGATGCTGAATTAAAAGCCAACCGTTTACGTTTACTGGCTCAGTTGCGTGATTTATTCACGGCGATTGCAGATGTAAGTGTGTTACAGGGTTAAAATTTTAATATTATTGAATTTGTCTAAAAAAACCGCTATAAATTAGCGGTTTTTTTTAACTCGATAAGAATCATGAATATTCAAACACAAAATAATGAAGTAGCAACCTTGGTTACATTTGATACTGAAACTGTTTCTAAAATTATTTTAGAGTTTTTAGGAAATAAAGAAAGTTTAAAATATACAAGTACTGGAAAAACATTTACGATTCGTTTGAACGATTTAGAACAATTCCATAGATTACTTGAACAAAAATTAGAACATCAAAAAGATATTTTTGCTATCCATTTATCCATTGATATTGGCTTTCAAAATGATATTCATAGAACAATTAATGGAATTGAATCTTTATTAAAATTCAACGATATTACTAATTTAGAAATAGAAACAATCACCTTAACATGGAAAGTTATCAACAAATTTACTAAAAATAAATCTGTAGAGACACAAAATATCGAACTAAGCTTTTTAGCAAAAAGCGACAAAGTAATTCTTAATATCACTCATACAAATCAAGCATGGGCAATTGAAATTCAAAACCTGTTTTTATCTAAAATAAATGAAATATGTAAAGAAGATAATTTACTGATAAAAACCTATAAAAAGTTCAATAGTTATGAGAAAAACTTAGTATTAACAATGGCACTCATGTTTTTAACTGTAATGTTTTTACTTACAAATCAAATGGATATAAACAAATCTAAAGACCAAGATATTGCCTTATCAAATGCAATTTTAGAAAACTATAATAGGAACTCAAATAAAGATGAGTTAATTATATCTTTAGCATTAGGTAAAGACTTTAAAAACCCCCACCTTTCCAAGATGATATATGAGAACGGTATCTTAGAAAAAGAATCAAAACTAAATATTGAAAAAGCAATCCAAGAAACACCTGCAAAGTCTGCCAAATTTCTTTTTATTTCCTCTCTCAGCTTAGGTTTTTTAGTTTTCTTACTCCCAATTATAATATCTCGATATATCAAATATGCTTTATCAAGATTACAAACACCATCTTTTATCATTTTAACAAACTATTTAGAAGCACAATTCCAAAATAAACTTAATAAAGTTAATAAAGTTAATAATTGGAATTTTTATAGTATAAGTTTATTATTTTATGGAGTTATTTCTAGTCTTGTAGCAGCTTTTGTATGGAAGTTGTTTCATTTCTAACTTCTTTTTCCTTTTTTGTATCATCCCTACTCTTTTCTTCAACTCAACGATAAGATATAAAATCTCGATTGCGATACGATCGCTGAAAGGACAGAAAAGATGATGAATAAAGTACAACTCATATGTTTAACCACTGCACTTACGGCCTCGTCTTCTCTCTGGGCAGCGGATACCACAAATAACACCGCAACAGTATCAAATGCCGAAGCTGAAAAAGCGATGCCATATGGCGACAACCCAAGCATCGGTCGTGTATTGCTGTATAAAACAGGCAAAGGCATGCAGAACTTGGGCAACTCGATTCAGGGTGCATCTGAAAACACCTCTCAAAAAATGAGTGAAAAATGGCAAAGCACCAAACAATATAGCGCTGAACAATCCGAAATCGTGCAAGAGCAAACCCAGAAAGCCAAACAATATACCGCTAAAAAATGGCAGGACACCAAAGATGCGGTGGTCGGAACCAACGAAGGCAATGTGCCGATTGAGCGTGCCGGACTCAGTCAGCCCTCATCAAACTAAACAAAAAACCTCTAGCTTACACTAGAGGTTTTTTTGACTTATCAGACGGAAACGGGTTCAGTTTGTGGTGCAACCTGACGATCAATCAGATATTCATTTAAATTAAAATGACTGAGTTGCTGGCGCATCTTAAACGTTGTCCATGGCCATACGGTACTATTGCGTCCATTACGATCAATGAAATAACTCTGACAGCCGCCTTTATTCCAGACCGTGGTTTTTAAGGCTGCTTGTACACGCTGATTAAACTGGGCCATCCGTACAGGATCGGGTTCAATGGTTTGAATATTTTGATGAATCGCTTGCTTGAGTGCATCGATAATATAGGCCAGTTGCGCTTCAATGATAATAAATGCCGAAGAACTCACCGCAATATTGGGACCAAACATCAAGAAGCCATTCGGACAATCCGCCACCATGGTTCCCATATAGCCTTCCGGACTACCCTGCCAGACTTCTGACATGCTTAGACCATGACGGTTAAACACTCGTTGGGCAATCGGCGGTTCAGCCACTTCAAAACCCGTCCCGAGAATAATCACATCTGCTTCGACGCAGCGACCATCACTGGTAAATAATCGGTTGTCTTTAACTTCACTGAGAGCAGCAGCCACCACTTCAACATTCGGTTGTGCCAAAGCAGGATACCATTCATTAGACTGGAGAATCCGCTTGCAACCAATCACATAATTGGGCGTGACTTTACGGCGTAATTCAGGATCTTTAATTCCCTGTTTAATATGAAATTCAGCAATACGCTGTACTTGTCGCATCGCTGCATTACTTTGTAAGCCGCCATTTAAGCTCTCAAAAATGCCGTATACCGAACCACGCATCAGCGATTGGGTAACAGGGAGATATTTAAAAACTGTCTGGAGCGGAGCAGGTAAAGGCATATCCGACTTCGGTAAAACCCAGTGCGGTGTGCGCTGAAATACCGTCAGTTGCTTTACCAGAGGTTGAATCTGGGGGATAAACTGGATCGCTGATGCACCCGTACCAACAACGGCTACGCGTTTTCCGGTTAAATCCAGATCATGGCGCCAACGTGAAGAATGGAAAATTTCCCCTTTAAAGTCTTTTAATCCTTTGACATCCGGTATCACAGGTTCATGCATCGGGCCACACGCCATAATCGCAAATTGTGAATGTAATTCGCCTTGATTGGTTTTAATGATCCAGCACTGTTTAGCATCTGACCAGGTTGCGGCTAAGGCTTCATGATTGAAGTGAACATGCGGCATGACCTGATATTTCAGTGCGGTATTTTGCAAATATTGTTTGATTTCAACCTGTCCAGCGAACACCCGACTCCACGCAGGATTCGGTTCAAAAGAATAGGAGTACAAGGCAGAAGGCACATCACAGGCACAACCGGGATAGGTATTTTCACGCCATACCCCACCCAGCTCATCCGCTTTCTCAAGCAAGATAAAATCATGGATGCCAGCTTCTTTCAGTTTGATTGCAGCCCCTAATCCTGCAAAACCGCCACCAATGACGATGACCCGATGAAATGCTACAGCTTTCGACTTCGTCTTCATGACCTCTTGTTCCCTGTACTTAAAGCCCAAAACACTATGGCATTAAGCTCTGAAACGGTCATTATCAAGACAGGCCGTTTATAGCGTTATTTTTGACAGAATTTGCCAAATCATGCTGCTGTTGGATTCATTCAAAAAAATAAGCTTAAAATTTACAGTGTTATCTCAAAACATGCATTGAACTTCACGACCCTAGACCACACACTGAAGTGATTAATTCACAGGACCGGAATTTTGCCCATGCTGCATCGCCCCTTCAAGATCATGTTAGTCTCAGTGCTGAGTGGAATGAGTTTCACCGCCTGTTCAACCTTGCAAAACCAGAGCCCAGCCACTCCCCAAGTATTAGAGCAGATTAAAAATATTGGCGCTTCTCCAACAACAGAAGGCAATATTGCGAAACTGATGAAACAGGATAAAAATTGCATTATTGAATTCACCGGCTACTTTGACGGCGGACAAGCCATAGAGCACTGGACGTTCAATCACTCTGGATTAATTTCAGCGAGCTCATCGACACAATATACCACCTGTGCCTCTGCAAACACCTCCACAGCATTTGATATTGAAGATCCTGCCGTGCAGGCAAATTTCAAGAAACTGCAAAGTAATTTTAATGCCAGCACACTGGCGCAATGCCATTGAGGCCATAAAAAAACTCGTTGCTGCTATCTCTAGTTGCAACGAGTTATGGCTTTTAAACTATTTTCTGGATCAGTCTTGAGCTTCTAAACCCAGCTTAATTCGCATTGAGTCCACTGGTGGCCGCAGCTAAATCAATACGCGGGAAGATCAAACCGGTACGTTTATCGCGAATCGGCTTACCTGTTGCCTTCAAGCGGTTCACGGTCTGGTCTATCGTCTCGGATGGGCTGACATCATTGGCACGTAATAAGGCAATCGCGCCTGCAACATGCGGGGCCGCCTGTGAAGTGCCGCCTTGAGTTTCACCGCCTGCGGTAATCATGGCACCCGGTGCCAGCAAGGTCACCAGTGAACCGCCATTACTAAAGCAGGTCACCTGATCGGCTGCAGTAGTCGGATCTGAACACTTCACCGGATTACCCCAGGAAACACCCCCAATATTACTGTCATAAACAGCGCCTACCCGTACAGCGCCTGCAACACAGGCCGGTGAGGAAATACCATCAGCAAAGCCATCATTGCCGGACGCAACTACAGGCACAACACCTGCAGCACGTGCATTGGCAAATGCGGTGCTATAACTGCTATTGCTACATTCAGAGGTATATTTTACCCCTGGCACCCCTAAACTCAGGTTCACCGCTTTAATGTTATAGGTCTGGGCATTGTTCACGGTCCAGTTTAAGGCCGCCAGAATATCACTGTCATAGGCAGTACTACCCCATTGACCATTGACACGAATTTTACGGAAGGTATCGATCCCTATAATTTTGGTTTGAGGTGCAACTTTAGCAATAATACCTGACACATTACTGCCATGCCCATCATCATCCAGACTGTTATCATCCGGAGCGCTGTCAAAGGCATATACCACCCGACAACTCGATGCCGGGGTATTTACCGCGGTACAGCCAAAATCAGCATGCTTATAATTCACGCCCGTGTCGATCACCACCACACTGGTCCCCTCTCCGTTAAAGCCATTTGTAACCGCTTGCGGTTGGTTAATTAAAGGGAGGCTTTCCATGGTGGTGGTTACATTTTTACGGTTTGGATACACCCCTTTAACGCTCGGATCATTTAACACTTGTGCCAAGGTTTCGCGGTTTTGAATCCGGTACAAGCCCAAAGGCAAGCCATTAAACTCACGTAAGGTTTGAAAGCCTGCGGCTTTGCTGTATTTAGTTTTGAACTGATTTTTACCCACTGCAATCAGGCTACGTTTTTCTCGCCCAAAAGTGGTGCTGGTTGCACTGTTATCATATTCGATCAATAAATCATTTGAATCATTATCGATCAGGGCTTCAATATTAATTTTACCCTGCTGTACTTTATTTAATGCCGCAGAACTCAGGCGTTGTTTGAGTTGGACTGCATTCAGTGTTGCAGCTGAGGTAGTGGTAGTTAGAAAAGCGGATAAGCTTAATAGTAATAAAATTTTATTGTTCACTGTGGATCTCCATCGTTCTTGGATAAAGAACTTTTGAGTTTTTGGTTTTCTTGGATAAAGAAATCCAGCGTATTTAAAGTTTTTTAATTTCATTCGCTGGGTCGGTTTCCGGATCAATCGGTTGTATCGAAGGATCACTTTTGGTGTCATAAAATTGAACATCTTTTTGTGTTGTATTTAATTGATTCAACATATCGGATGTAGTGTGTGTTGCTGTTTTGGCCTCCTCTGGTTTTAAAATGCTTGAACTGCTGCCTGAGTGCTCAGGACGCATCTGGTAAACTGCGGTATCGTCTGAGGCACTGCTCGGCGTTGCGGGTTCAAAATAGAACACCACCACGCCAAGTGCGATCAGGACAAATAAAAATGCGGCAATCTGTTTCATTTATATTCTCCAGTGCTTGAGTTACTGGTCATTACCTGGTTGTCAGTTGTTTTTCTATAAATAATGCGAATACAATTTAAAAATTCACTTTAAATTTCACATATACATTTCAAGTCAAAACGATTAAAAATTTCATGGGACCTAAATCCCTTAAATCTTTTAACTCGATTTCATTCTTCAAAATGAAAAATGAGGTGGAATCGAAAATGGGTCCTAAAACTTTAAATGACTCAAAAAAGTACAACTACGATTTCACCTATTTATACCAAGCAATAAAAATGCCATGATTTTGATTATTTTTAAACCGGTTTAATCCTATTTAAATATTCTAAATTTTCATATTTGGTTCGATAAAATATAACTCGAAATGATTAAAAACCGTTTTGCCCTAAAAATATAAAAATGATGATTTACAGGATTTTATATTAATTAAAAAACATCACTTTTCACGTGCTTATTATGACAACCAGTCTTCATAATTTCTCACCAAAGTGTGTTTGAGCTGTAATCTGGATGTAATTTTTGATGAAAATCACACATTTTTGCTTTTTTGCTCGCTATGATGCAGTTGCGTTAATGAAGTACCGCTTTACGGTACATCGCTTAAGGAAATCGCAATGAAAAAAATGATCAAAACAGCTATCGTGACAACAACTATCCTTGCTTCTGCCTCTGTTTTTGCACAGAGCGCTGAAGTCAATGCGAATGGCTCAGCTCAAGTCAACGTACAGTCTGGTGGCTTGCTTAAGGGCGTGACTGGCGCAGTAAAAAATACTGCTCAAGGCGTTGGTCACGTGGCACAAGGCGTAGGTCATACAGCACACAATGTCGGTCACGCTGCTGTCAATACAGGCGTAAGCGCAACTCAAAAAACCGTTGGAACAGCAACTCATATCGGTTCAACTGTCGTGAACAAAACCGGTGAAGCCATTAAAAACACTAAAGATTATGCAGTAGAGAAAACTGTTGATGGGAAAGAGTTTGCAGCGGAGACCACTGCAAATGTCAAAAAACGTATTGAAGACAAAAAGGCATCTAACCAACCTAAATCATTAAATTTAGGTGCTCAAACCAATGCACAAGCACAGGTAAACGGTAAAACTACCGGTGTAAATGCCCAAACTGGCTTGAATGCAGATAAGAAAGGCCTGCAAACAGGTGCCAATGTCGGTGTTAAAGTGCTAGGCGTCAATGCCAATGTGAATACCAACGCAAAAATTGGTGCAAACTAATCCTTTAAGTCCGTTCTAAAAAAAAGCCCTTTGCAATGCAAAGGGCTTTTTTATGGCAAAGAATTAATTAAATAATTGCAGCTTGGTCTGCTCATCCACATTATTTTCAACAAAATGCGTGAAGCCTTGTTCATCACAGCTTAAGCTCAGTTGCTTATAACTGATGCTACAAAACTCGGCATAACGTTTAAACACCAGCGGCGACTGATCCAAGGCCAAAGCCTCACCGACCTTGACCAGCTTGTGAATACCACGATCATTCATAGTCAATAAATAAGTTTCATCATTCAGCTCGAGTTGCACCAATGCGCTGTCCGCAACTTTTAACGGAACAAGATAATTCAGATTGGCTGCAAGCGTCTCAGCGCTATAACTTTCCAGTTTTAAACTCACCAGATTAAAGACCAGACAGCTCTGTTGAGCCGTTATGAGCGTTGGCTTCGAATGATCAGTGTGTTGTACGAAATGCGGCTGAATCCCCAACTTATGCAGGTTCTGCTCGCCGCCATGTTTCAGCTTAAATAACTGTTGTACCAGCTTCTGCTTGATGACCGCATCAAAATAGCGCTCATCCAGCTCAAACTCATTGTTTTCTAAAATCTTCAGTAAGGCCTGATGATGTCTTGCCAATAAGGCATCCAGTACATGACGATAATAGAATTTACTTTGCTTTTTAACTTCACGTACACGCTTGTAGAAATAAGTAATTTCAAAAGGTTTTTCGACAAAATCATTCAGCAATTGCGAGCTTGCCAGCACCGAAAGTGCTTCATGGCCAGTAAATGGCAAATGAATGACATGCATCTTCGGCAATAAAGGCTGAATTTTTAAAAAATGCTCTTTATCTTCGGCAAAATAAGGGTCGTAAACAATAATATATTCACGCGATGTATCGACTTCATCAGCCTGAATCTGCATGTCTTGATGAATGCTGGCATCAAAAAACTCGGCATAACGGCGATCCTGAACCACATCGGGATCGATCGAATACTGTGGGACAAAGGCCACCACTTTTTGCATATTCAACAAGTTGGAATATTTAATTGCAGCATAGCCTCCCATGGAGCCGCCATAGCCGACAATCTGTTTAAACTGTTGCAAAATAGGCAATATCTGTTGCTGCATTTGCAGCATGCTGCTTTTAGGAAACCATGATTTTTGTTTTGGCATAATGCCAAGGACGTTGTATTGATATTTTATTAATGATTTTTCAGCATTAATGGACATTCCTTTGGCGCGACTAATCAAATCGCCGAACGAAACCACTAAAGTGTCACTTGAACCTTTTAAAAAAATAACGCGAATATGTTCATCTTCAAATACGATTTGCTTATCCATGCTCACACTGAGAAATTGATCCAGGGTCTGTAGCAAAAAGTCACCAAATGATGGCTTTGCCAAACCATAATTGCGGAGTATCTTATTTTATAGAGATAAGACAGATTAAAAAGCGCAAAAGATGACACAATCCTTACACCCTGCCGCTCAAAAAGGCTTTAGTTTAGGTGCCGAACTGTACCAGCAGGTTCGCCCCAGTTACCCGCAAGATATTGCGGTTTGGCTGCAAGATCGCCTCCAGATAGGTGAAAATTCCACTGTTATTGACCTTGGTGCCGGGACTGGCAAATTCTTACCCTACCTGTTGCAAAGCAAGGCAAAAGTGATTGCGGTCGAGCCTGTCGCTGAAATGTTACAACAGCTTCAGCACAACCATCCACAGGTGAAATGTATACAGGCATCCAGTGATCATTTGCCACTGGCAGATGCCTCGATTGATGCCATTCTATGTGCCCAATCGTTCCACTGGTTTGCCAATCTTGAAACCTTGACGGAAATGCATCGGGTATTAACATCGTCGGGACATTTAGGGCTGATCTGGAATCAACGCGACACCACGGTGGACTGGGTCAACGCACTGGCGGATGAAATTGCCCCGCTAGAAGGAGATACTCCACGTTATCACAGTGAGCAATGGAAACAGGTATTTGAACAGCAGCAACTGTTTAGCTTTGCTGAATTGCAGACCTTCCAGCAGAAACATCACGGTACGGTTGAGCAAGTGGTGAGTAAGCGTCTGCTATCGACCAGCTTTATTGCCGCCATGCCAGTGGCAGAACAACAACAGTTAAAAGCAAAGTTTGAACAAATCGTATTTGATTTTACCGGTCTAACTGCGCAAGATCAGATTGATTTCCCCTATACCACCTTTGCATATCATTTTCAGAAAATTGCAAACTAAATATTTGTCGAGTTGATCCATGCCGAGTATGAAAACCACCTTTGCCCTGAGCTGTATGCTCAGTTCAGCCCTGCTCTTGAGCGCTTGTAATAAAGATAAAGAACCGACAGCCAAACAGGAGCAGCAAAGCAGTTCGGCCCACGATGAGATTGGTCAATTAAAGCAGTTGCCGATCAAACAGTTCCCTGCAACCGCAGATGATGGCCATGATATTGCCATACTGGATGACTATGACCGCCGCTTTACCGATATGAGCGATAGCATGGAAATGGAATTGGCCAAGATGAAAGAAGCCAATACCTTAACCCCGGAATTTGAACAGCAACGCCAAAAGGACAATGTTCAATCTGCGCTGTCGATGTTGAAAGATCTGGAACTAAAAACCGAGCAAGGCCGTTATATTCAAGGCTTGCTCTATGATTATTGGGAACAGCAAGCAAAAATTTTGGACCAGACGGGTACTGCTAAAACGGAGACTCGCCAGCCGGTCGATCAGCTCAATGAATATCTACATGCTCAAAGCCAGTTACATCACTGGAGAAGTACTCAGTCCGCTGAAACAAAGGCACAGGAAGAATAATTTACATGCATAAAAAAAGAGGGATTTCGCGCCCTCTTTTTTATTTAAATACAGCATCAAGTTAAATATTCTGTTTCTCAATCCACTGAATCGAGTTAACACGGAACAGTTCACAGGCCCCATCACCGACACCTCCAGGGGTAAGCGATGATTTCCACACCAGATCCTTATCACGAATCTCGACCAGCTCACCTTTTAACTGCACCAGATCACCACGTTTCACCTGTTTAATCTGTTTGGCAATCTCTGGGTTGGCAGGAATAATGTGCATATTCGATACCATTTTGATGGCCTGATCGGGTGGGACCAGTAATGTTTTCATTTTCCAGTTCAGGTAACGGTCATATTGTTGAACATCAATGGTTCGTGCAATCTCGGGATTCGCAAACAGTCCCAAACTGACCGCATAATCTATCGGAGAAAATTTGGCTTGCTCATCATCATGATAGAGTTTTGAACCGAGAATCCGGAAGTTGCCGTCAAACGGCTTGAGTACCGAAATCGACTGATATTTCACAACGGGCGCTAAACCATTGGCAATATTGTATTCTTCCCCACTGGTCGATGCATGTGTCTGCCCAATTGCAACAACCATGCACAAACTCATCAACAGACGTTTTTTCATGGCTCAATCATCCTCAACATAACGAAAAACTTAGAAAAGCACGTCTCTTCATAGTATGCTTAGATGGTGAAAAAAAGTGCTTTTTTTAGTAACAATCAAACTCACTTTGGTCATATTTTTGTGGTGCAGTGACCCTCCGCTTATTTTGAATCAATGAATGGATTTGTATGATTTACCAATTTTACCAACGCCGTATATTCCCTCATTTGCTGAATCAGGTCATGCAAACCGCCAGCCTGATGGATCGACGTCGTGAATTATTGCTCCCGATCGAAGGCGAGGTCCTCGAGATTGGTTTTGGTACAGGTCTGAATATTCCCTTCTATAGCAATGTCGATACGCTTTATGCGCTGGAGCCAAATCCGGACATTTATCTGCTTGCGGTTGAACGGGTTCAACAGGCGCCATTCTTTATCAAGCATATCCAATCCAGTGCAGAAAAATTGCCTTTTGCCACCGCATCTCTGGATCATGTGGTCTCAACCTGGACCTTGTGCAGTATTGCCCAGCTTGATCAGGCACTGGCAGAAATCTATCGTGTGCTCAAGCCGACAGGGACCTTTCATCTGGTTGAACATGTCAAACATCCAGACTCTGCGAAAATACAGTCCTTGCAAACTTTACTCACCCCGATCCAGAAGCGTATTGCAGATGGTTGCCATCTCAATCGCGATATGGAGCGGCACCTGTTACAAGCCAAATTTAAACTGATCGAAAAACAATATTTTGATGCGGAAGGCATTCCGGCCATTGCGCAAAAGATGCTGTTCGCCCGGGCACAGAAATTAGAGATCCCGCATTAATCTTCAAAATCAATTCTTAAGGTCTCAAAACGGATCCGGCCTTCACGAACCGCTTGGGCAATGGCCTGCTGTCCTTTGCTTAAGCGTGCCCCACCGCTTTTGATGTCCAGCAAGATCACTTCGATATCTTCGGCCGTTCCATCGCCATCACGGAAATCGGTATAACCATCAAACACCACATAATCGACCGGATCACCGAGGAATTTGGCATCACTGGGCAGATACTGGAATTCAGGCAAGATCGGTGCAAACTGTTCCGCCATTTTCCCCTTCAACACCGCCCGACTGGTATTGACACTGCGCTTCTGTGCATCCAGCAAGGCCTGTTTATGTTCCAGTTCCAGCTCGGCAATATACTTTTCATATTCGGCCTGTACCCGACCATTGCGGGTACTGGACAAAATAATGGTAGTGATGACGACGCCAATACAGCCACCTATCAACATTGCGAGCCAAACCGACATAAAACCTTCCTTTTTCTGAATATCGCTATTTAACTGCAACATTAAACTTTTGTCATGTGTAACACACTCGCGCTAAAAAGATGCTAAGGTATGGTTGAATACGAGAGCCAAGTTAAATAAATCTAATTTCATGAAAACCATATTAATCGCAAATCAAAAAGGTGGCTGTGGCAAGACCATGACGGCGATCACGCTCGCTGCCGCACTCTCACAAAAAGGCTATAAGGTCGCGCTGGCCGATGCAGACAACCAGAAATCTTCTTTACAATGGTTAAAGCAGCGTCCGGCGACGGTGACTGGCATTCAGAGTCTGGATTGGCGACATGAAAAATCGATCGGTGAAGCACCGAAAAATCTGGACTATTTAATTATTGATGCGCCTGGTGCACTGTCAGGTGAACATGCGGAGCAACTGGTCAGCGAAGCGCATGCTATCGTGACGCCGCTGCAACCTTCGTTCTTTGACATTGATAGTACCCGTCGTTTCCTCAAGCATTTGCAAGACATTAAACGCATTCGTAAAGGCAAGGTCCAAATCCTGCTGATTGCCAATCGGGTCAAACCGAACAGTTCCAGCTCTAAAGATATTCAGGACTTCTTTAACAAGATTGAACAGGAACCTGTGGCCTGGATTTCCGAGCGGAGTGCCTACGGCACATTGGCCATGCAGGGTCTCAGTATTTTTGATAAAACCCAGAAAAACTTTGTCAGTATCCAGAGCCAGTGGCAACCGGTGTTAAACCAGTTAGTCGACGATCCCAGTGAATGGTTTTAAATGCACTGGTTCCATCTCATAAAGATGAAACCAGTGAAAGGCTTGGTTCTCGATATCGCTCGATTTAGCAAGCTTTGATGTTTATTCAGGCGTGATAAACGGTGCAGGATTTTCACTCGGCCCGTCTTTTTCAGCACTTTCATCTTTCAGATTATGCTTCATTTCGTCACGATCCAGATTTTCTGCCGCTTTACGAATATTTTCATTACCATGACTTCCCTCAGGGTTCTGCGAAGTCGCGTTCTGGTCTAAGCTCTGTTGCAATTGCTCGGTATCTATTAGCCCTTCAACCTCTTGATAGCTGACTTTATCGTTATTGAATAGGTTTGCAACGTTGTCATTGGGCTGGGAAACATCGTTAGGATTCGTTTTTGCTTGATTCTGCGATTCTGCTTTTTCAGGTGATTGATTGTGATTATTTGAATAAGCCATCGAACTACTCCTTAAAATTCATTTATGGATGCGTGATGGATTTAATCTAACAATACGCTTTGTAACTCGTTGCTGACTCCTGTATTAAACTCGATAGTAAATGTTGCCAGCGTGAGTTCATGTATTTTGTGCTGAACATTATTTCCTGTTTTTTACATATCTCACCAGCGAACGCGCTGACATATTAAATTTTATGCTGTTGCTGGAGCAAAACATTTAAAGGTGAAATTACCGAATGAAATTTTACTGTGCAGATTTTTCAGTTAATATGATTTTATTCGTATTTTACTTTTAGAGACGGACGCTTGTGCAACAATACGCTCCCATATTACAACGCGTTTTGCTATTTGGACTGTTCTTTGTCCTGCTCTTTTTGGGATTCAGTATTCTCAAATACTTTATTGTCCCTGTGCTTTGGGCGGCCATTATTGCGTATATGACCTGGCCTGTTTATTTATGGGTACAGCGTCGTTTCTTTGGTGAAAACCGTCCTACCCTAAATGCCACACTGATGATTACGCTGGTGATTTTAGTGATCGGAATTCCTTTTATTTTTGCAATCTTCATGTTGCAACTGGAAGGACGCAATTTATATTTCAATTTACAACGTCAACTATTCTCGGGTCATATCCAGATTCCGGACTTTATCAGGAACCTGCCCATCATTGGTAAGGATATCAGCCGTACCGTAAATGAACTCAGTAATGATCCGAACAGCATTACCAAGAATATTGCGGAATGGATTCAAAGCCACTTGAGTTATGGACGTTTTGTGCTGAGTGAAATTAGCCGTAATCTGGTCAAACTGACCTTTGCCATCATGACCCTGTTCTTCTTTTATCGTGACGGGCAAATGATTCTGGCTCAGGTGAGCCGTGCCCTGGAAATGGTGATTGGCCCACGTGTGCATCATTATCTGGACACCATTTCAGAAACCACCCGTGCCGTAGTCTATGGCGTTGGTTTAACTGCAGTGGCACAAGCCCTGCTGGCAGGTCTGAGCTACTTTGTGGCGGGTGTACCAAATCCGATGCTACTCACCATGGTGACTTTTATCCTCGCGCTGATTCCTTTTGGCACACCGGTTTCCTATCTGGGTGTTGGCCTGTGGCTCTTTGCGCAAGGCCAAACCATGGAAGCGATTGGGGTGGTGCTGTGGGGCGTGCTGATTGTCAGCAGTTCGGATAATGTGATTCGACCGTTGGTGATTTCAGGTGCAACCCGGATTCCGTTTATCCTGATCATGTTTGGGGTACTGGGTGGTATTGCCAGCTTTGGCTTGGTCGGTCTATTCATTGGTCCTGTGATCCTGGCGATTCTATTGGCGATCTGGCGTGAATGGCTGCATGAAAATGTGGATGAACCGGTTGCAACACTGGATGCTCCATCTGAAACCAAATAGGTTTATTTTGTTTAATTTTTTGTCACCAATTGATTAACTTGCTTGCGGGATATCCTAGACTTTGTTTGAATCGTCTAATAAAGATAATTTATAAGGATATCTTCGCAATGACTTTAACGATTCAAAAACTCTCTTTACTGGGCTGTCTGGGCCTGAGTATTGCTGCCTGTTCTTCTGCTGATTTAGATCACAATGCATCAAAAATCCAGACCCAATCAACCACGCAACAACAAAAACAACTGGTACAGGTCTATCAGGTCGATGCCAAAGGTGTGGGTTCTTCTATTGGCACAGTGGCTTTTCAGGAAACCTCAAAAGGCTTGCTCATCACCCCTGCGCTCGGCAAGCTTTCGCCGGGTGAACATGGTTTCCATATTCATGAAAATGGCTCATGTGAAGCCGCAATGAAAGATGGCAAAATGGGTGCAGCGCTTGCAGCTGGTAGTCATTTGAATCCGAATCAGGCCCCTCATCACGGTACCCCGGAAAATGGTCATTTGGGTGATTTACCAGTTCTGGTTGTAGATGCAAAAGGCTTTGCCACCCAACCAGTGATTGCACCACGTTTAAAACTGGCTGATATTCAGGGTCGGGCCATCATGGTGCATGTCGGTGGCGATAATTATTCTGACTCACCAAAACCTTTAGGTGGTGGCGGAGACCGTATTGCCTGTGGTGTGATTAAATAATTTAGATACTGTGGGTATCTAAAAAGATATCCACAGTTTTGCTGTTGTTTTGAGCAGTATAAAAAAAGCTGAGACATTGATCTCAGCTTTTTGATTAGTTGAGGCCTTCTGCTTTTCGCTCCAGCATCACTTGTTTTAACACTTTTCGAGGTTGTGCAAACCAGAACCCAATCAGCACCACACTCGCCAGTGCAAAGGCCCAGATATGCACATGGGTATACAGCACCCGCACCAGTTCAATGATGACAAAATAACTGACCATCATCAGCATTGAAACCGCCGCAGCGACTGTACCTTTTGACACTTCAGAAGACATCAAGGCAAAACGGTACATCACTGAGAAGCTGATCCCCTCGCCTAAACTGACCAAGGTCATACCAATCAATAAGCATGGCACCAGATAAATGGGCCAGATCACTCCCAGCACCAAGAACAGCGTTCCCAGTAACATGATCGGCAAGCCCATTAAAATGGTTTTACCTAAAGGGAAACGGTCAATAATCTTGATCAGGATGACATTACCGATAATCAGGCCAAAGAACACCGGGAACTGGGCCAAGCCATATTGCACACTGCTGAGCTTTAACTCATCTACCAGAATGATCGGTGACAAGGCGATCCACAGCATTAACGGCATACCGACCAAAGGTAAAGCAATACTTAAACCAAGAAAACGGCGATTGCTAAACACTTTTTTAAAGTCATCAAAGATATAGCTAAATGGCTGTTTCGGCTGTTTGCGACTTTCCTGTGTGGCAGGCATAAATTTCTTTAAACCAAACCAGCTCATGAAAGACACCGCCGCAATGGCGACAAAGCCCCAATGCCATGACACATAATCAATCAGGAAAGCACCCAGTACCGGCCCGAGCAAAGGAGCAAGCAAAGAGATATTGGCCATGAGTGCCATGACCTTGATGGCATCACGCTCTGCAAAGCTTTCCTGAATCGCAGCATAACCTACTGCTGAAATCACCGATAAACCAATACCTTGCAGGAAGCGTAACGTTAAAAACTGCTCGATATTATGCGTCAGCAAAATCAGTAAACAGCAGATCGTAAAGAAAGCTACACCTGCCAGTAATACTTTTTTTCGTCCCAGCCGGTCTGAAAGCGGGCCAAGTAACCATGCCACACTGGCCCCACCCAACAGGTAGAACGACATGGATGAGGGTGCCCAGGTTGCACTCACGGCAAACTGTTCGGTAATGGCCAGCATGGCTGGCTGAATCAGGTCATTACCGATATAAACCGAAAATTCAAATAGCACTAAAGCTAAAGGAAACATGAGCGTTATACGGTTTAACGTCATGTTCTGATTATTCGTCATCATGTTTTATTCACAAAAATAACCAACTAGTGCCCGTCCCATTTTCAAAAAAAGAAAACAGGATCACGACCACGAGATTTTATGGTTTAGAATTAAATTTTGATTTCATGCCCTAAAAAAGCATGTGATAAATGTGAAAACACCGTATTCACTAGGTGTATATAAGAAAAACAATCTATTTACGTGAGACTGGTAAATGTTTTACCTTTTGGCACAATCGCCAGGCGCAACTTTAGCACTTTTTTAAAATGACAGCAATTTGAATCCATCTTCCACAGCGATTGTGACAATGTGAATAACCTGAAAGTTATCCACATTTTTGAATAGATTTTAGACTGAACAATAGGTTCCCGATCATTATGGGCATAACTCAAACTGGAAGGTTTCGGTATTTTCACCTCTGGCACATTGGTAACTTTGCTTCTTATTCACGATTTTCCAGACGTCCTGATCGCGCTTTAACTGATATTCGGTACGCACCGCCACAACAGAATCATCTAGTTGCGCCTGTTCCACCGTAATCTGTGCATCACTTGGATTTTCTGCCGTATTAAACTGCTGATCTATCTTTAGATTATTATCATCGTGAAATAAATTCGGCTGATCCAGTAGTACCGCATGCATCGCCGTACTTTTTTGAACTGCCGCCTGCTGTTGCGATTCGGTAATCGGTTGATTACATGCGCTAAGCAATAAAGCACATCCCAATATCATTGCAGTTTTATACATTTTGCCCTCTGCACTTCATGTTGCTCATTTATGCTACTATACAAAACTGCATGGTCAGGCAACAAAATGTTATGTCGTGCTAGAGATTTGTTGGATTCAACAGTCTGCTTATAAATAAACAAATAAATCGAAGATATTGATTTTACGACCTTCATATCACAACAATTTAGGCATGCAGAGATGTCAGATTTTACTAAAAAATTAACGATTATTTTAATCCTAGGGAGTACAGCCTTCGGTTGCTCGAAAAAAGAAGAAGGCCTTGCCAGTGATGCAGCTGTCGCGACGGAAAGTGTTGCACTCGATAGCCAAGCGGTACAACAAAATGCCGCGAAAAATCCGGAACAACTGGTGAGTCAGCAACAAAATGCCTTGGAGCAGAATCGTCAACTGGTTAAAAGTGCCCAACTTCAGTTTGAAGTCAAAGACGTATTAAAAACCACATCGGCACTGGAACAGCAGTTATCGCAATACCAAGGCTATATCGAAGAGAAACAGATTAATTATCAAGTCAGTGACCGATCTGAACGGGATCGTATCGATGGCAGTGTCGATATTTATGAAAAAATCACCCCCACGGTACAACTCACAGTCCGTGTCCCCAATCAACAGGTTACGCCTTTCCTGAATCAGTTATTGCCCTTGATGTTGAACTTTAATAGCCAAAGCTATGAAGCCAAACGTTATGAATTAAAACTGCTTGAAGAAAAACTGAATACCGCCAACCAAAGTAACAGTGCATCAAATGCGGTCAACAACCAGTTGCAGCAACTGACCAATCTGGAAGTCAAAGACCGTTTGGCCTATAGCACCATCCGGCTGGAGTTTTTCCAGCAAGCGCAAGTCCGCAAGACCCGTGATCTCAATATCAATCGCATTGCAACCTTAGACAGCGATCCTTTACTCAGCCGAATCTGGGAAGCGATTAAAATCGGACTCTATGGCTTAAGAGAGACGATCATCTGGCTCGTGATGTTATGGCCGTTGTATCTCGCGATTGCAATTTTATGGGGCATTCGCCGTTACTATAAGGCGAAAAAATCAAAAGCTGGATAGTTTAATTGTTGATTTTTGGTCAATAGTATTTTGCTCATTTATGCATTTTTACTCATGAATAGATTTTCTAAAATACGCTCAGTTTTTAGTATCTATTTTTGAGTAATTCCATGAGCAATATTTTAATTATTAACGGCGCGAAAAAGTTTGAACATTCCAATGGTGAATTGAATGACACCCTGACCGAGATGTCTCAAGCACATCTAAGCAGCTTAGGTCATCAGGTACAGGTGACGCGTACCGACAGTGACTATGACATTCAGGCCGAAATTGCCAAATATTTATGGGCAGATGTGGTGATTTACCAAATGCCAGGCTGGTGGATGGGTGCACCGTGGACCATGAAAAAATATATTGATGATATCTTCACCATCGGGCATGGTTCACTCTATGCCAGCGACGGTCGCAGCCGTTCAGATGCCTCTAAAAAATATGGTTCAGGTGGCTTAATCCAGGGTAAAAAATACATGTTGTCTTTAACCTGGAATGCACCGATGGAAGCCTTTACCGATCCTGACCAGTTCTTCCACGGTGTTGGTGTGGATGGTGTTTATCTCCCGTTCCACAAAGCCAATCAATTCCTGGGGATGGAATCGCTTCCAACATTTATTGTCAATGATGTGATCAAGGCACCGAATGTACCAAGCTATCTTGAAGCCTACAAAGCACATTTAGATCAATTATTTGCAGCACATTAAGCGAGAACAGATCATGCTAATTATTATTGCTGAAATCCGTACCCATGCAGGTGCTGGGCATCGTCAAGCGGTATTAGATGCATTTAAAAAAGTGACGCCAACCGTACTGGCAGAAGATGGCTGTCATGGTTATGAAGCCTTGATTGATCACCTGCCTGCGATTGAGATGCAGGCCACTGATGAGAATACCATTGTCATGTTAGAGAAATGGCAAAGTACTGCTCATCTGGAAGCTCACATGCAAACTGCCCATATGCAGCAACATTTTGAAGCAACCAAAGACCATGTGGCTAATGTGAATATTCGTATCCTGGAAAGCGGGATTTAACAGATAACATCATAAATCTGAGTCCGACAAAATATGGAATTATTGAATATTTCAGTCGAACTCAGCTGACGAATAAACGCTTTGTTTTACTGATAGTAATGCTGTTTTAAATGACGGCTATAATCCGTTAAATAAGCTTCCAAACTGGCACGACGATCAGCCTTGGGCATCGGCTTTGCTGCCAATTGCTCTATCTTGCTTTCCAACAACTGAAGAATTGCAGCTTGCTCCGCTTGGGGTAGCTGTGCTTTTTCTTGTTGCTGCTTTTTAATTTCCAGATAATCTTCTGCCCAATGACGTAATGGATCATTTACATCCACTTGCGCAAACAGATCGGTAATCAATAATTCAGGCATCTGCTCTTCGGTTGCCAACTCTGCTGACATCAAACCACGAATCGAATAAAACACTTTTTTATAGGTAAAGTTATCCGCGGTTTGCATCACTTTCATTCCACCTTTTGCCAATGATAAATAGTGGTGATACAACGCGCTATAATCAATTCGCTCTAGCAAGCCATCTCGAAAAATTTGCCATTCTGGAAAAGCATTAAAATACACTATATGTGCTCTCACCCACTCTAAAACGGTTGGATTGCTTTTTGTCAGTAGCCCAAACATTTTATCAAGGTCATAAGAAACAAAATCAAAGTCCCCATCCATGATCTCAATCAAGTCACGATATTTTTTATAATCAAAATATTGGTCTTTGCTGGGTAGATGAAAACCACGCACATCGTAGTCACTATCAGGACTGGCCATGCCCCATAAGCGGCTGCCACTTTCGATATAAAACAGTGGGATATCTTGACGTTGTTGAAACAGTTTTTCGATTTCGTGATGGATATTCATTGCGATGACTTCATTATTTAAAAATTTATACTTGTGAGAGACAATACTCTTTTCTACCGTACTCATTAATTTGATTTTAAAAAAATTATCGTTTGATAAAATCAATCTCTATTCAATATAACAAATAGGATCATGCATGCAACTGACTTATGCGGGACAGGTTTTCTTGGTGGTGGTTGCGATCTTGTGTGTCTGGTCTTTCGTGCTGACAAAGTTTTGGCTAAAACGTTTAGCTAAGAATCGCAACAGCAGTAAGTTTGAATTTGCTTATTTATTTGTTGTGGTGTTTAGCATCAGCTCCCTATTTTTCCCTTTTACTTATTGGGTGTCGCAAGCTGTATATGGTTTAGCAACCAAACCGAGCTACGATGCAACTATCGTGAGCTATACCTCTGAATGGGTCGATACCGAACGTACAGATTCCAACGGGCGTAAATATAAAACCCAAACTTTAATGCATACGGCTCAAGTGCAATTCAAAGATGCTCAAAACAGAACATTGGTTTTGGATAATTCAGTCCGTTCAGGTGATGTGCCTGTAGTCGGAGATCATATTCAAGTGGTTTATGAGGCAGGTGATCAGTCTGCTCAAGAAAAGAGTTGGCGCACAGGTTTACTGTTTGCCGCTACCCTATTTATGCTTTTTATTATGGGCTATATCTTGGTCATGATTATTGCCTATGCTTTGAATCGGAATATGGAGCCTTACAAAGCCTTTGCTAACGCCTTAATTTTTAGAATTACCCTTCCACTCGGCACAATGGTGATGTTTGGGATGCTGTCTTATTCGGTTTTTGCTTATTTCTTTTTGGGCAACCCACAGAATATGCCTGTCTGGGCTGTTGCGATTTGTGGCTTCTTTGCACTTTGCCTTTTACCGCTGATTTATCATATTTTGACAGGTTGGAAAGCGTACAAGAGATAATTTTTTATTGCCGTTTATTCTTTAATTCTTGTTATATACGCTGTTCCTATACTTTTACCTTGAAAATCCGACACTGAATAATTTTTCATCAAAATAATTTCATCTAGAATTTGTCCAAATACGATTTCACAGACCAGAAACTCATTCAGAATTTTCTTTTCTTTATCTTTTAGATATAGGCGCATCATATGAGTTGAATCTTCTATTTTCATAAACAAGATCATACTAATATATAAATCATTATTCTTGTTATGAAAATCAACGTAGTCACCAGTAATGTCTTTACGATGCAAGCAAATATATCCCCGACAAATCGTTTGTTTTTCTATCATTTATTCTTTCTTAATAATAAAAAAAGCGCATCTTACGATACGCTTTTAGCAGAATTTCTTTTATTCAATCAAGCATTAAAGATCAAATAATTTACCCGGGTTCATAATCCCGTTCGGGTCAAATGCCAACTTCAATGCCTTCATATATTCAATTTCTTCAGGCGAACGTGAATATTCCAAATACGGCTTTTTGGTCATACCGACACCATGCTCAGCAGAGATCGAACCATCATATTTTTTCACGGTATCAAACACATATTTATTCACCACCTGACACTTGGCAAAGAACTCATCTTTGGTCAGGTTTTCAGGTTTTAGAATATTTAAGTGCAAGTTACCGTCACCAATATGACCAAACCAGCAGATTTCAAAGTCAGGATAGTTATCTTGAACAATTGCATCAATCTCACGAATAAATGCAGGTACGTGGGTAATTAATACTGAAATATCATTTTTGTATGGAATAAACGGCGCGATTGATTCCGAAATATCTTCGCGTAAACGCCATAAGCTTTCGACCTGATCAAGGCTCTGGCTCATCACGCCATCCAGCACCCAACCTTGTTCCATACAATGCTCAAAGATTTCCATGGCTTTGTCGACAATTGGCTCATACGGCGCTTCAAACTCAAGCAATACGTAGAATGGGCATTGTGTTTCAAATGGACGTTGTACATGACCGCGATCAAGTACCTTTTGCATCGCAAGTTCACCAAAGAACTCAAATGCGGTTAAGTCAATATCTTTCTGGAATGCATGGAGTACCGGCATCACGGCATCAAAATCAGGTACACCGAGCACCAGTACTTGTAAGTTTTGTGGCTGACGCTCAAGCTTGATTTCCGCTTCAGTCACTAGACCCAATGTGCCTTCGCCACCAATAAATAAATGCTGAAGCGAATAACCCGTCGCATTCTTAATCATGCCTTTGTTTAAACGCAGGATATCGCCTTTACCTGTTACCACGGTCAAGCCAAGCACCCAGTTACGGGTCATGCCGTATTTAATGACTTTAATACCGCCTGCATTGGTGCCGATATTACCGCCAATCTGGCTTGAACCCGCTGAGGCAAAGTCTACTGGATAGTACATGCCTTGTTCTTCGGCATAATTCTGTAATTGCTCGGTCACCACACCTGCTTGTATGCGTACCATACGATCCGCTGGGTAGAACTCAAGAATCTGGTTCATCTTGTCAAAGCTAATCACGATCTCGCCATTGCTTGCGACCGCGCCCGCAGAAAGGCCGGTACGACCGCCCGATGGGGTAATTGCGACATTAAACTGGTTGGCAAGTTTGACAATGGCCTGCACTTGTTCAGTGCTTGAAGGGAAAACGATGACTGATGGGTTCGGATCAAAATGTTTAGTATGATCACGTCCCCAATTTTCCAAACTGTCGGCATCGGTTTTAATACGGTTTTCACCCACAATTGCCGTTAATTGGGTCAATAACTCAGGTGTTAAAGCGACTGAAGCATTCATCGTTTACAGGCCTAGCAAGAAGTAAAGATAGAGCGTCTGGATAACAATACAATATTTTTCAATATTTTAAATTGTAATATCCAACATATGGAAACTCGGCAGAACAGCGCAAACCTAAGGGTTTCAGGTTTGACTATCAGATATCTGCATTTTACATAGAAGCAGGCATGGGATAAAGCGCAGGATAAAGATACTGTAATAACAAAATGTGTTTAACCCATAAAATTCAGCTGCAACTGAAAAATTATCAGCAATTCTGCTGTGCTAATTTTAAACCAAATATTTATATCTCAAAGCTGTATGCTATAGTACTGCAACTAAATTTTGGCCTTTGTAGCGGAGCCGTAATGAGCCAACATCTATCACTACCTAAAGACAAAATCCGTTTCCTTCTGTTAGAAGGTGTGCATCAAAATGCCATCGATACCTTAAACGCAGCGGGTTATACCAACATCGATTACCACAAAACTGCGCTTGAAGGCGAAGCTTTGAAAGAAGCGGTTAAAGACGCTCACTTCATTGGTATCCGTTCCCGTACTCAATTGACTGAAGAAATCTTTGCAGCTGCGAACAAACTGATCGCAGTTGGCTGTTTCTGTATTGGTACCAACCAAGTTGATTTAAAAGCGGCAATGTCTCGTGGTATCCCTGTTTTCAACGCACCGTATTCAAATACACGTTCGGTTGCAGAACTGGTTCTTGCTGAAACCATTTTGTTACTTCGTCGTGTACCTGAAAAATCGAAAGATACACATGCGGGTGGCTGGAATAAATCTGCGGTGGGTTCTTTTGAAACTCGTGGTAAGACTTTAGGTATCGTCGGTTACGGCTCGATCGGTTCACAACTTTCTGTTTTGGCAGAAAGCTTGGGTATGAAAGTGATCTACTTTGATGCTGTGACTAAATTGCCATTAGGTAATGCACGTCAAGTTGGCTCTTTAGATGAACTTTTAGAAACTGCGGATGTGGTGACTTTACACGTTCCAGATGTTCCATCTACGCGTAACTTCTTCAAGAAAGAACAGTTCGCGAAAATGAAAAAAGGCTCAATCTTCTTGAACGCAGCACGTGGTACCTGTGTAGTAATCGAAGACTTGGCGGATGCGATCAAAGCGGGCCACATTGCAGGTGCAGCGGTTGACGTATTCCCGAAAGAACCAAAAGCCAATGGTGAAGAATTCCAGTCTCCACTTCGTGGCTTAGACAACGTGATCTTAACCCCGCACGTGGGTGGTTCGACCATGGAAGCGCAAGCCAACATCGGTCTGGAAGTTGCTGAAAAATTCGTTGCTTATTCAGACAAAGGTATGACGCTTTCTGCGGTGAACTTCCCAGAAATCGCATTGCCACTTTCTGATGGTCAGCACCGTTTACTGCACATTCACAAAAACATGCCAGGTGTGTTATCGAAGATCAACACATTGTTTGCTGAACAAGGCATCAACATCTCTGGTCAGTCTTTAATGACCAAAGGTGATATCGGTTACCTGGTGATGGATGTTGACGCATCTGCATCTCAAGAAGCGCTAGATACCTTGAACCATGTTGAAGGCACCATCCGCGTTCGCGTATTGTTCTAATTTATAGTTAGAACTATGCTGAAAAAGCCACAGCTGATGCTGTGGCTTTTTTATGGGCATTTGAATTATTATGTGAATATTATACCGAATGTAAAAAAATAAGATGTCTAACCCTGTACTGAAAACACCTCTGCATGCTTTATTGCTGTTGATGATTGCCATGTTATGTGTACAAGGCAGTGGTTCTTTAGCCAAAATCCTGTTTCAAAGCTTTCCCGTATTGACTGTCTCTGCCATGCGCCTGTTTTTTGGTGCAATGATTCTGGCTGTAATTTTTAAAATCTGGACCATTAATTTCAAAGTGGTGCGCTGGAAAGCCATTCTGACCTATGGTGTCGCACTGGCAGGCATGAATGCGCTGTTCTATTTATCACTTGAACGCTTACCTCTGGGTTTGGCAGTTGCCTTTGAGTTTATTGGTCCCTTAAGTGTTGCTTTATATCATGCCCGGCAGAAATACGATTTCATCTGGGTTGGTTGTGCCATTCTCGGTCTGGTTTTGCTGTTCCCTTTGCAACAGGCCCAGCAAGGTCTCGACCTGATCGGGGTATTGTTTGCTGTCAGTGCAGGTGCCTGTTGGGCACTATATATTATTGCCGGACAAAAGCCTTCTGGTATCTCAGGCAATCATACCGTCTGCTTAGGCATGTCGATTGGCATGCTGTGTCTACTGCCTTTCGCGCTCTTCTCAGGCGCAGTCGACCGGGTGTTTGAACTGCCGAATTTATATTATTTTATTGGCCTTGCAATTTTAGCCAGCGCCCTGCCTTTTACCTTGGAAATGATTGCCCTACGGAGTTTAACCCCACTGAGCTTTGGCACCTTAATGAGTCTGGAACCTGCGGTGGCTGCCCTCTCAGGCTTTATTTTCCTCGGTGAAGTATTACTCTGGAATCAGTGGCTAGCGTTGGGTACGATTATCATAGCTTCAATTGGCTGTACCTTTACAACACAACATGCCCGCCAGCAAAAACAGGCCAAATAAAAATGTTGCCCGCTTATCCCCTTTTCTATTGTTTTTTAGGCCAGTCATGAAAAATATCCAGTTAATCGCTGTGCTGTATATGGTCCTTTCCATGGTGGCTTATCAGATCAGTGCCTCATTCGCCAAGCAATTGATTGCCACACTCGATCCACTCACCGTGACGATTTTAAGACTCTGTTTTGCCACTATTCTGGTTGCAGTGATGTTTCGTTCCTGGAAGATCATTGCCAAATTAAAGGAACTCAAATGGCGAGATTTACTGTGCTATAGCGCTGCCTTGTGCTGTATGAATATTCTGTTTTACACCTCTTTGGGCAAACTGCCTCAAGGGATTGCGGTCGGTCTGGAATTTATTGGTCCACTCGGTTTAGCCCTACTCTCGATTAAACAGCGCAGTGACTATATTTGGGTGGCATTTGCGATTTTAGGTATTGCTTTAATGGTGCCGTGGCACGATGCCAATGCCCAAAATTTTTCCTATATTGGTGCAGCGTGTGCTCTGAGTGCCGGTTTGTTCTGGGCGCTGTATATTTATTTTGGGCATCGTGTGGTCCAGCAAAACATCGGCATGCATGCCCTGACCATTGCCATCAGTTTATCTGCACTGACCCTGCTGCCTTTTGGGCTCTGGAATAATGCACATGCGCTGATGGATACCCAATATTGGGGCAAAGCACTGGTGATTGCACTGCTGGCCACAGCAATTCCTTATGCACTAGATTTAATGGCACTGAAACGGCTGACCAAGCTCAGTTATGGGACCCTTTCCAGCCTTGCGCCTGCATTAGCAGCCTTAGCAGGTCTAGTCCTGCTGCATGAACGAATCAGCCTGATTCAGTGGGTGGCTTTAGCCTGTATTATGGTGGCTTCGATTGGGGTTACCTTACGTGGCAGTCAGACAAGCTAGAACCTCATTATAGAATTTTAGCTTTCTTCTCCCCTGTTTTGAGATCGGCTTAAAACGGGCAACTTATTCCACTGTAAATAAGCTGCCTGTACTGACTCTAGATACATTATCCAAAAATGGCATTGACCGTCAGAAAAAATACAGAGGGGCCCAATAAACAGCCCAAGCCGGTATAAAAAGTTGCGACCAGCGCGCCGTAAGGCACCAGACGAACATCGGTACCCGCCAATCCTGCCGCCGTACCGCTGGTGGTACCTGCCAGTCCACCAAAAACCATGGCTGAACGGGGACTTTTTAAATACATAAACTTTGCCAGCAAGGGTGTACCCACCATAAAGAACACGGATTTGATCAGCCCAATTGCAATTGATAATGCAATCACATCTGAACTTGCACCAATGGCTGTGCCTGTAATTGGGCCCACAATATAAGTCATCGCTCCTGCGCCAATCGTGGTCATCGATACCGGGTCGCGATAGCCCATGGCCCAGGCCACCATCACACCAATCACAAAAGGCACAATACACCCCAGTGTCAGTGCAATGAGACCAATTCTCCCGGCCTTTTTGACTTCTTTTACATCGACCTCAAATGCAGTCGAGGCAATGGCCAGATCACGGATCATGGCACCGCCCAATAATGCAAAACCAGAGAAGATGGCAATATCGGAAATACCTTTGGTGCCTTGCGTATAAACGCCGGCAAAATATGCCACCACTAGTCCTAAAGTAATGGCAATTGCAGAGCTTTGTAGCTTTCCTTTGGTCAAATATTTGGAAAGCAGATGCGATACAAACATCATCAAACCTGTGACTGCAAGCGCTGTCACTAACGCATTTTTTGTTAATACAGCAATGATAGCATCCATGATGAACATCCTTTTTTTATTGCTTTGTCAGTTAATTATGATTTTTCAGGCAATTTTTTCCTTTGCCTCAATCGTCCATTTATAGGTCTCATAATCGCCACTAAGTTTATTCAGATAACGGATTACCAGCACTGTGCCGATCAGTGATGCGACCGAGACAATCAATCCCAGCATCCCACCTGAAAGTGCAGCCACGACGTTTTGCCCAGCTGACATTGCCACCACAATCGGAATATACATACCTGACCAGTACAAGATCCCGAACTGTGTCACTTGGGGTAAATAACCTTTTTTTGCCAATAACTCTTTAGAGAGAATCAACAAAATCATTGAAATCGCGACGCCACCGACATTGGCTTTGACACCGATCAACATGCCGAGGGTATTACCCAGATAATCACCGAGTAGGTGACAAATCGCCAAAATTGCTGTTCCATATATAATCATTGTAAATCCCTCATATCCTTGGATTACTTGGTTTTTTTAAATCACATTCCCATAGAAATCTGATTTTCCTGTTATTTTTGCATGGCCATCCGAATGCTATCTATGCGCGTTCCCTGAAATGACAATACGGTTCCATCTTTAAATATCCGACGTGCAAGTGTGGTAAGTACCGTGCCGGGTAAAGCTTCGACCTGTAACCTGACACCTCGTTCCCATGCAGCCTGAAGCGTACTTTCCCAATCCACAGTACGGCTCATATTAAAAGCCAGATCATCCGCAATCTGTTCTGGCTTGCGCAAGATACGTGCTGTGGTACCACTTAAATAACCAATTTTAGGTTGCTTTAGAGTGACGCCCTCCATCGATGTCGCAAGTTGCAGTGCTTGCTGACTTAATAATTCACAGTGCGATGGCACTGCTACATCCAGTTTCCTTGCCACGACACCCTGCTGTTTCGCCAATCCAGCAACTTGGTTCATGGCTTCAAAACATCCTGAAATAACAATCTGGTTATGCGCATTGATGTTCGCGACATATACCTGTGGTGTTGTTGCCTCAACCTGTTTTATCCATGCTTCAACTGTTGAACGATCTGTACCAATCAACGCTGTCATGCCATAGCCTGCCGGATAAGCGTTTTGCATGAGTTCACCGCGATAAGCGACCAGACGGACGGCATCTTCGTACGCTAAAACGCCTGCAACCACTGCAGCCGACCAAGCACCAATCGATAGCCCCGCAACATAGTCCGGTTTTAAGTTTTCAGCACTGAGTAGCGCTGAACTGATTACGCCAGAAATGAGGAGGCACAACTGTACCGCTCGTGTCGATTGCAATGCCGCTGCACTGTCCAGCAGCAACACATTTTGTTTGAGTGCATCCGAGGCACGCTCAAGGTGTTCTTTCACCAGCGTGCTTTGCGGCAGATCATGCAGCATATTGCTTCTTTGCACACCTTGCCCTGGATAAACCCAAATTGAAGCCATGATACCTATTCCCTAATGCCATGGATTTCCGACTAAAACAGCGCCATCGGGCCGTTTTAATAGTACTTTCCCGCTATTCCGTGCCCATTCTTTTAAGGCCAATCCGCCTTGGGGGAGCTGTAACTGAATATCCACATTCAACCCCGCTTGTTGAAAATTTTCGAGTAGCTCAATCGCCTGCTGTTTGGCAAAAGGCTGTTCCGTGCGAATCAGTAAATCGATGTCACTTTGCGCAGTGACGGTTGCAATACCCGTTGCCAGCTCAAAGCCAAAACTTCCTGTATATCCCCAACATCCTGAAAAGTTTTTCATAATGCGGGAAATACTCTGTAAGCGTTCTGCCAGATGCTTAAACTGATGTATTGCTACCTGAGTTAGCGCTTCTGGCTTGAGTTGTCTGGTGATCGTCGATCGTGGCATCACAGCGGCGTATCGTTGATGACGAAACTGACCTCTGATCCCCACCGCAACCTGATCTGCAGCAGTTATAGCCCGGCGAACCACCACCGGATCGCCACGCTGTAATACCGCCTTCACCCACAGCGGCGCATCTCCAGCCAAAGCATCGGCTGACATGCCCCACAATAAATCATGGGCTTCAAGCTGAGCACTCATGACCATTGCTCACGCAATAATTCACGCACCCGCTTAGACATCTGACGATTTTGGCCGTGAAGTCGATGTTCCAGTCCTCTCGATTGCTCGGCCTTAATGGCTTGAAATGCTCGCGCAATTACCTGCTTCGCTAACAAAAGATCATCGTTTGTCGGTTGTTCAGGGTTCTCAACAGATAAAAGTTCAGATAACAAACTCAGTGTTGCATAACTTTCAATGTCATAAGCCATTGGCGGAATGCTTGATGCCAATTGTTCAAGCTCATCCACTGATCTTAAGGTGACACGAGCGGCGGATTCTTTCCCCATGGCATGCACCATAACACCTGAGTCTTTTAAGGCAATCATACGATTGGCTTGATAACCGTGCGCCAAGAAAGCCCCTGACATCGATTTGCCTACCAGTAAACTCACAATAGGATGTCCTGCCAGTCTAGCTCTGGCATAGCTATCTACTGCCCCTGCCAAGGCCTGATGGATACCCAATAACTCTTCACGGCGCCCATAAGCCTGACTAGGTACATCTACCACACATAAAATGCCGCGTTTGCTTTTAGCGTGCGCATCGGCTTGAATCACCTCATCAACCGCTTTAGCCAAGCTCCAGCCTTCCACCAGCCCAACTTCACCCTGCCGTGCTCGCGGGAATGGATTATTGCTGTCCTGAATCACTGCAATGACGCGTACCGCCTGTTGATCAAGCTGTCCGTCTGCCACCCAGACTGAAGCAGGGAAACCTTGCGCCACCTGAAAGCCCTGCGTGACTGCCTTAAACCAGTGTGCGCCTCGGGTAGAGGCTGTTAATGTCTCAACTGCGCTATTCATGCCGACTCTCCCTGATACAAAGCCTGAACCTGTGCTGGCGTGATCTGCTCCGCAGTATCGACTTGTTGTAGCTGTGCTAAATAAAACGGGTAATTTGAACTGCGATGCTGATCAGGGATACCTTGTTGCAAATAATCAATCACTTGTTGACGAATTTTATTGCGGTCATCATCCACATATGCATCGGCCAGAGCACTGGCAAAGCGTTGGCTGCCACCGGTGATACTCCAGATAAACGGACGATCTTTGGCGTTATATTCCTGTATGCCCGCTTCTTGCTCAATCACTTGCGGGCCATTGAGTCCCAAACGCCCCTCTTGGGTCATCACGATATAACTGCATAATCCGGCAGCAATTGACATCCCCCCAAAGCAGCCAACGCTCCCCGCGACTACCGCAATGACGGGCTGATACTGACGTAAATTCACGATAGCAGCCTGAATCTCGGCTATTGCAGCCAAACCCAGATTGGCTTCTTGCAAGCGAACACCACCCGTTTCTAACAGTAATACTGCAGCAGTGGGAATGCCGTTGAGGTTGTCTTCTACCGCCAGTTCCAAAGCACCCGCAATTTTGGCGCCACCGACTTCACCCAGGCTCCCGCCTTGAAATAAACCTTCAATCGAAATTAAGACTACAGGACGTTGTTGAAGAGTCCCCTTGGCAATCACCACCCCGTCATCCGCTTGCGGCACAATATTCTGCTGAATAAGCCAAGGTGACATCACCCGTGCAAATGGATCAAGCAGTTCTCGAAAAGAACCATCATCCAGCAAAGCTTTGGCACGTGCTCTTGCACTCAGCTCAATAAAATCCTGTTTATTGAGCAAGTCCTGAATATCAGTCATGTTCAATCTCCTCGAATGCCTGTTCCAGACGTAAGCGAACCACCCCTGGGGTAGCACCAAAATCATGGATCTCAATGTTGACCGCAGGGTGGATCTGCGCCGTAAAAATTCTTTCAAATAAATTCTTCCAGCGCGTTGCACTTCCATCCACCGAAGTGACCACCTGAATAGCGGTTTTTCCAGTTTCTCCAGGTTGCATCAAAATTTCCAGGTCACCCGACCCTACACAACCGACCAAGGCTTGTTTTACAGGGGGCTCTGCGGCCATAAACTCAAAATGAAGTGTTTCCATACTCAAACTCCCGCTTTATTCCTGAACGATGATTGCTCAACACGATCGATAAATAATGTCGCGGCCAATAAATCTGCAGCACCGCCAGCGGAGGCTCTCATGCGCAGCAAGTCAATCTC
This sequence comes from Acinetobacter sp. 'aerobic (ED)', assembly GCF_904886855.1. NCBI lineage: Bacteria > Pseudomonadati > Pseudomonadota > Gammaproteobacteria > Moraxellales > Moraxellaceae > Acinetobacter > Acinetobacter sp. 'aerobic (ED)'. The sequence continues at coordinate 368,333 of NZ_CAJHGI010000003.1, read as the reverse complement.
TAAAAAATGTAATGCACGTCGACCTTCCAGACTTGAACTGCCACCTAGATCCAGTACCTGCTGTGCCCCTTGTTGCATCCGCTTTAAACCCTTGGTGCCTGAACGATAAAGCACGCAGGTATCGCTCAGATCCGTCATCATGGCCAGCAAGGCATCCAAACGCGCAAAGTCTTCTTTCATCATTTTCTGGCGACTTTGCTTCAGTTGCTTTAGACCTAAATTCACAATGGTCGGAAAGCCTTGTTGTGCCTGTAGCTTTGCACCTGAAATACCTAGTTTTTGCTGTACCTGCTGCCCATGGCTTAAACCCTGCTCGGGAATAAAGCGATCTTCAAGCCGGGCAATCTGTCCTGCCAGCTGACATAATTCAACCGCAGATAAATATTGCTGCTTCGCGCGTGCCAAGGCTACCGCAGTGACCATTAGACCTAAGGCCCAGATGGCCCCGCGATGTGTATTGACACCCTCTGTCGCCAACATCATGGCCTTTTCACCTTGCCGACCAATTTCACCAATCTCTTCACGTAAGGCCAGACATAGGTCAGCATGATGCATGGCTGCTTGAGCCATTGCTTCGAACATGGGCTGTAAACTTTTTGCCGAACGCTCCATTAATGCCAAGGTCAGGTCAGCATGCGCCCCACTGCCACGGCGATCAACCAGTGCTGGTTTTGGTGTCAGATTGACTTCATCAATCAGAGCCTCTACTGCCATCTCTGCCAGAAGCTGACTATCGCTGAGGGTTTGATATTGAATTTGTGCCATCATTACCAACTCCTGAATTTTGCAGGGAGTTGATATAAGCCATCTGACCACGTCACTAAGTCGGCAATATTTTTTGCCGCTAACAGTTCACGTGTAGCATCGGTACGGCGAATGCCTAAATCCTCAGGGAATACCACTAGACCTTCACGTCTTAAACGCGCCGTGGTTTTCGGGTCTTGGCTTAAACCAATACTGGTCACACCTGCCACTGCAGCAATCATGGCTTGACGCTCTTCCTGGCTACTGGCTTTATACAGATAAGCAATGCCCTCTTCGGTCAGTAGATGAGTGACATCATCGCCATAAATCATGATCGGTGCTAAAGCTAGGCCCGCTGTTTTAGCCACATCAATCGCATCCAGACGATCTACAAAAGTCGGCTTACCGCCCTCTTGGAAGGTTTCCACCATTTGCACCACCAGTTTTTTACCGCGTGCCAAATAGGTTTCAGTTTCATTGGCACCTTGCAAACGCATATCCAGCCATGCTGGCGTATCGTGACGCCGACCGCGTGGATCATGCCCCATGTTTGGTGCACCACCGAAACCTGCCAAACGCCCCTTGGTCACAGTTGAAGAGTGGCCCATGCCATCAACCTGCAATGTCGCCCCAATAAACAAATCAACCGCATATTGACCTGCCAGCTGACACATCATGCGGTTGGAACGTAACGCACCATCACGGCCAGTAAAGAAAACATCAGGGCGAGCAGCAACATAATTTTCCATACCCAGCTCGGTACCGAAGCAATGTACGCTTTCAACCCAGCCTGTTTCGATGGCTGGAATCAGGGTCGGATGTGGATTCAGTGCCCAGTTCCGACAGATTTTTCCTTTTAATCCTAAAGACTCACCATAGGTGGGTAAAATCAGTTCAATCGCTGCGGTATTAAAACCAATGCCATGATTTAACGATTGCACATTATGCTTTTCATAAATACCGCGAATCGCCATCATCGCCATGAGCACATGCACAGGCTTAATATGTTTTGGATCACGGGTAAACAGCGGTTCGATATAAAAAGGCTGGTCTGCTACTACCACATAATCCACCCAGGAGGCAGGAATATCGACACGTGGCAGCTCTGAAACATCGTCCACCAGCTCATTGACCTGAACAATGACAATACCGTCGCTAAATGCTGCAGGTTCAATCAGCGCAGGAGAATCTTCAGTACTTGGACCGGTATAGATATTGCCTTGGCGGTCTGCCATAAAGCCTGCAGAGAGCACCACGTTGGGAATCAGATCGACCACAAGACGTGAATACAGTTCAATATAAGTGTGAATTGCACCCACTTCTAATAGACCATCTTCAATCAGCTGACTGATTCTTAAACTCTGCGGGCCCGCAAAAGAAAAATCCAGCTTACGCGCAATGCCTTTTTCAAACAGGTCAAGATGTTCTGAACGGCCTACACTCGGCATGATCATATGCAGATCATGCAATACATCCGGATTGGTTTGCGCTAAAGAACGTGATAAAAAATCGGCCTGTTTCTGGTTATTGCCTTCGAGTACCACTTTATCACCGGGTGTGATCAGTGTTTCCAGGACTTTGATAATATCTGAGGTGGGAATGACGACACCATCGGTGTACGACTTGACCATATCCAGCTTGAGTTGTTTAGCCTGACGTCGCTTGTTCCATAACCCTTGTTTATTCTGAACTGAACCTTCCATGTATGCTTACCTATAGATCACAGTTTTATTCTGAATCTATAAAAGCGCTTTATGAAATTTTGATCAATCAACCTATAGTGCCAGTTATTAACCTCAGGTTAATGATTGCTGAGCAAGGAGGATAATCCTAGGGCGGATAGTCTCGATGATGAATCAGCTTCCACTCAAAATCTGATAGCCCAAGCGGCAAATCAAGATACTCACCAGAATCAGGAATAAAATACGGATAAAGCCACTGCCATATTTTAAAGCCAAGCGGACACCCAATAATGAACCAGCAATGTTAGCAACCGCCATCATCAAGCCTAATTCAAACAGCACATGACCGGTTGGAATAAAGAAGCTTAATGCCGCCAGATTGGTCATTAGATTGCCAATCTTTGCCAATGCCGAGGCATGTAAAAAATCGACCTGCAAAAACCGGATAAAAAAGAAAATAAAAAAACTGCCTGTACCCGGGCCAAAAATACCATCATAGAAACCAATGGCTAAACTACCGATTGCAGCAAGCAGCAGTAACTTTGGCGTGATCTGCTGATCAACATGGACTTGCCCAAACTGCTTTTTGGCGAAGGTATAAATCGCGATCACAATCAGCATGACCAAGACAATCGGTCTTAAGATATGAGTAGGGATCAGAGAGACACAGGCTGCACCAATAAAGGAACTGATAAAGGCGAACAGTGCAATCACACCCAACAGCGACCACTGCAATTTCACCCGTCGTACAAATGAAAATGCAGCCGAGCCTGTCCCACAAATAGACGCCAGCTTATTGGTACCAAATAAGGTGGCAGGTGCGGTTTGAGGTAAAGTACCCATCAATGCGGGAATCTGAATCAGCCCACCTCCACCGACGGCGGCATCAATGGTTCCGGCACAAAAAGCAAAGAACACCAGTGTCAGAATCAGTTCCCAATCCATGGACAATATCCTTATAGATTTAACAAACGTTTAGGGACCAAACGTTTTTTATCCGTGATTTCAGCCAGCCCCAGACAACGTTCGCCATTAAACACCAGTACTTCGGGCGCAGCTTCATGATCAATATTGCTTTCCTGACCATTGCCGAAATATTTTTCACGGCCTTCTGGCAATTGCACGCGCGGGAAATGCTCAACAGGTGCATACACAGGTAACAATAAAGCATCGCGCTGTTCTTGGGTCAGACTTTCAAGATACTCAATGGTATAACTTGGATTAATCTCAAAATGTCCGGTTTGGGTACGATGTAACTTGGTGAGGTGTCCACCGCAACCCAAAGCTTCACCAATATCTTCACCCAATACACGGATATAGGTACCTTTCGAACAGGTCACATCCAGCGTCAGGCTATCTTCAGAGAAATCCACTAGGGTTAAATCATAAATGGTTACTGGACGTGCTTCACGTTCAATCTCGATCCCTTTGCGCGCCAGTTCATACAATGGACGGCCTTCACGCTTCAATGCTGAATACATCGGCGGAACTTGCTGAATATCGCCTCTGAACTGTGCCAGCACCTGTTCAACACCTTCTGCCGTTAAAACCGGTACTTCTCTCTGCTGGAGAATTTCACCTTCAACATCACCCGTCGCCGTGGTTTGTCCTAACTTGACCGTGGTTTGATAACGTTTGGTTGAATCGAGTAAATAATGTGAAAATTTGGTCGCTTCCCCCAGACAGATCGGCAATAACCCGGTCGCCAAGGGGTCAAGCGCCCCTGTATGGCCAGCCTTTTGCGCATTAAACAGACGACGCACCTTTTGTAGTGCCGAGTTAGAACTTAAACCTAAAGGTTTGTTTAATAGGAATACACCGCTTAAATGGCGGTAAGCACTTTTTTTCATAAAAGAAAAGTCAAAGCATAAAGACCTATTTTAGCAAAACTAGGTCGAAGTTTTAGAAAAGGATTGGCTTTTCAGCCGATACGGACATAAAAAAATGCGCCAAAGGCGCATTTTTTTGCTTTACAACAAAGTTAAAATTAACCTTGTTTACGAGCTGGTAACTTTTCACGAATACGTGCAGCTTTACCAGACAACTCGCGTAGGTAGTAAAGTTTAGCACGACGAACGTCACCACGACGTTTCACTTCGATCTTAGCAACGATTGGAGAGTGAGTTTGGAAAACACGCTCAACACCAACACCGCTAGAGATTTTACGAACTGTGAAAGCAGAGTTTAAACCACGGTTTTTCTTCGCGATTACAACACCTTCAAATGCTTGAAGACGCTCACGGTCACCCTCTTTTACTTTAACTTGAACGATAACTGTATCGCCCGGTGCAAAAGCAGGGATGTCTGATTTTAACTGTGCATTTTCAACAGCTTGAACTAAAGGATGTTTACCACTCATGTGGAATCTCCAATATGTGCGGGAGAGAAGAGGTCTCTGACGCCGCTGGGAATAGAGGCTAAAGCGCATATTTCCCGTTTAACTTTCCCCTTAAGACAAACGTCTTAAAGAGCCTATTTTTAACTTAAACAATGTTTAAGTAGAACTCGAAGCAAAGCTTCTCGTTGGGCACGAAGATCAACTGATAGCAGTTTAACCTTTCGAATTTTTTAACCATTTCATTTGCTGTTTGCTCAACGCTACTTTTTCAACCAGTTCTGGTCGACGATCTAAAGTTCGTTGATAACGCTGCAAAAAACGCCATTTCTCAATATTGGCATGATGTCCTGATTTAAGTACCTCAGGCACATCCAGCCCTTCAAAATGGTCAGGCTTGGTATATTGTGGACAATCCAGCAGACCATCCACAAAAGAATCTTGGATCGCAGATTGCTCGTCAGTCATGACATTCGGCAAACGGCGAATAATACTATCCAGCAACACCATGGCAGGAAGTTCACCACCCGATAAAACGTAATCCCCGATTGACCATTCCTGATCAACATAATGCTGGATTAAACGCTCATCAACACCCTCATAACGCCCACACAATACAATCAAACCATCATAATCAACGAATTGTTGTACTGCCTGTTCATTTAAGGTTTTGCCTTGCGGTGACATATACACCACCGGGGCATGAACACAGCCTGCTTGTGAAGCAAGTTGTTTGGCATGATTAATTGCTTTTGCCAAAGGCTCAGCCATCATCACCATACCAGGGCCACCACCGAAAGGACGTTCGTCCACCCGTTTGTAATTACCCTCAGCAAAATCTCGTGGGTTAATGCAAGTCACTTGCACGATGTCACGCTTTGCTGCACGTCCGCTAATCCCGTACGCTGTAATCGCTTCAAACATTTCAGGAAACAATGTGATGACTGCAAAAAACACCGCAGACTCCTCTATTTTCCTGCTGCGCTACTTTCCCCAAAAGGATTAGTAGTCTACGCCCCAATTGACGTAAATACGACCAGCTTCAAGATCAACGCGTTGTACCACATCTTTATGCCACGGAATCATTCGCTCTTCGGCATCAACACTGTCAGCAGTCGCTTTGACCACCATGACATCATTGGCACCTGTTTCAAACAGTTCGTAGATTTGACCGAGATTGACTTCCTGTTCATCCTCTCCAAGACCTAACACCGTTAGACCTTTAAGATCAGACCAGTAGTACTCGTCTACATCTGCTTTTGGAAGCTGAGATTTGGCAATCCAGATATTTGCGCCAACCAGATTTTCTGCACCCGTGCGATCATTTACGCCTTTTAATGCAACAACCAAGCCTTTGCCATGTGGTTTCCAACGTTTCACATCTATGGTTTGCCAACCCGCCTTGGTCTCAATGTACCAAGGAAGGTAGTCAAACATATTACTCATAGGTTCAGTATTTGAATAAACCCAGAGCCACCCATTCAATCCATAAGCTGAACGTAACTGTCCAATCTGAATACGATCTTCTGGCACATTCTGTGTCGATGTCATGGGCTACCTACTACTATTACGCAGCAGTTGCAGCTTTTTTAGCTTGAGCAGCTAAAGAAGCAACGCGCTCTGAAGGTTGAGCACCTTGAGCAACCCAGTGAGCAAAACGGTCAGCGTCTAAACGAACTTTTTCAGCTTTACCTTGTGCAGTTGGGTTAAAGAAACCAATACGTTCGATGAAACGACCGTCACGTGCGTTACGGCTATCAGTTACAACGATTTGATAGAATGGACGTTTTTTTGCACCACCGCGCGCTAAACGAATAACAACCATGAGAACAACCTTATAATTTTTACGGATTATCCCTGCGCCGACCATCGGCAACACTTCAAACCCCTTTCATAGAGGGCGATATTCTACGTTAAATCGACGCTGAAATAAAGATTATTTTTCGGCTTATCCACAGCTTTGAATTTAATTGATAAAATCTGCTGTCTTACCAGTCTTCCTGCCCGAGTCCACAAGCTTGAGCGGTGATATTGGCAGGTGTTTTGGTCTTACATTTAATTCCCGCACTGGTCAAAAGCAAGGAATAATTTCGGGGGTTTGCACTCAGCGTTGTTAAAGCCCATGTTTGCGCATTCAGCGTTAAGGTCATGGTAAATTTCTGCTTGCCGCTGCTTGCATCCAAAGGTAACAACAGGCTGTTATTGCTTGCACTCGCTACCGAATAATAGGGTCCCTGATTGGTCGAGGTGCCTTTTAGCACAAAACCATCGTAACTAAAGTTACGTGCCCGGTGTTTTTCCAGCAGTTCTGCAACCTTAAGCATCTCCTGTTGTGCCGTAGACAGTTCCGCACGACGGATATAGACCTCATAACTCGGAATCGCGATCGCTGCGATAATTGCAACAATCGCCACCGTAATCATCAGTTCAATTAAGGTAAAGCCCGCCACGCCGAGCTTTACCAGAGCCAGTCTATGCCACTCCAAAGAGAAAGCGTGTATATCTCTCCCTCTCTTTGGAGCAAAATGATGGCATCTCTTGCTTTTATTCATTACGTTCATACCAAGTCAGTGGAACCAGTTGGCGACGCATGGTATTCGCAGATAATTTGCTACTTCCGATTTTATCCTTGGCATTCGGATTAAGTAACTGACGGGTAATTCCATTTTTGTCATTGAGTCCGATACCCGCGCCCACCATCGATTCAACAATTCCATGCCCGGCGCCAAAGCTCATCGTGCTATCTTTTACGTCTTGTTCACAAACCCCAAAAGGTAAGCAATAACGTTGCACTGTCGTAGCACCATTGGCTTGAATTTTACAACCATTCCCTGCAGTGGTATTTGGATTATAAACACTGACATAGAGACTCTTGTTCATCACCACCATTTCGCCCAGAACTTTACTTCCGATCTGGCTACTTAAAGCCGTCTCATTGCCCTGGTCATCCAGCTCTTTGCCAACAACGCTATTGGCTTGTACATACCAGCCATTTGGAATCATGGCCTTGACTTGCACCAGATTTTTACCTTTTAGATCACTGGCTGTCAGCATCGCTTTAAGATCCGTTGCCAAAAGTTTTGGTGTGCTACTACTATTACCGATCGAAAAGTTGCTGCGCACCACATCCTGATCAAAAAGATTATAAACCGTACTACTTGAGTTCTTATCGCTATATGGCAGGCTGCGGTTTCCTGAGGCAATACTCACCACGGCAAGAGGTTGTTCATAACCGTAAACACTAAAGTTTGGTGCTTCATAAAAACGGCTATTGCTATCTTTAAACAACATTGTATAACTGCCACATCCGCTATCTTTGGTTCCAAGATCCTTATTCAAATCGATCCGCCAGACTTGTCCTCCCAAGTCACCAAAATAAAGATGATCAGCCAGTCCATCCCCATCTCGGTCTACTGCATTGATCCGGCTCACTACACTATATAAGTCTTTCATTTTCATGCCATGGTTGCTATCTCCAGATCCACATGATGTGCTTTGATTATCGCCGCCTGCATACCAGATCAGGTCACCATTGTCTGCATCGAACATATACACCATACGTCCTTTGGTGGCATTGGTAATCACTGGTGCAGTTTTTTCATATTCCATATCATAGCCACCGCCAACAACCATGACACGTTTTGCTGCACCGTTATACATAATGCTGGTAATGGTCGGTTTAGACCAGCTTTGCCCCATCGCAGCTAATGCCGTATTGGTTGTGGTTTTATAGGTTCCATCAGCTTGCAGGCTAATAATGCGATTGCGATCCGGATCAATATGAAATTTAAGTTTGGGTTGACTGATGTCGCTGAGATCCAGGGCGTAATAACTGCGTCCTCCCATACGTAAACCACCATAGGCGATTTGCTTGCCTTTCGCGACAACTTTACCATCGCTCTTGATCTCGCCCACAGTCGCGACAATCTCACTGCTGACACTGCCACTACTTACTGCTTTCATGCCGTAAGCGTATTCGCTATATATGGTCCAGGCACCATCGATCCCATAAGCCATATCGGCTTTTACACCAGCTGGCTTTTCCAGAAATGCTTTGCTTTGCTGGGTATTTTCCAGCATTTCATTCGGTACGAAAGCAAAACTTTCTTCACCAGTTTTGGCATCAACGACATGTAACACACCTTGGGTGGTGCCAAATAACATATAGTCCTTACGCTCTTTCACACTGTTGTCTGCATTAAAGACCGCTTCCTGAGTCAATTTAACCGGTGTTGAATGCAGGTTCATGCCCACTTTCCAGTTGGTCCGGTTTGCTTCTGTCAGATCTGCTGTGGTTGCCGCATTCCCCACGTTATACCCCAACAGATTCATCAGCAGATAACCTTTATCATCGGAACGGGCTGTTGTAGCGGAACCACATTTGATGTCCAGATATTTATTATTAATTGTCTTTAAGGCACCCACTTCAGTGAATTGATAGGTGGTGGTATTGTCAATTTGCTGACAGTCGCGATTGATCAGGACTTTACGCTCTGTAATGATCGGCTTGGTCGGATCTGAATTATCGGTTTTATTTTTCAGATTTTTAAGTTTGGCAAGTAACCCGCCCTTATTCCAGTCCTGTACATCATAGCTGTTTGCTGAAATATCCCAGGCATCTTTCAGCTTATTCACCGAGTTGTCTGTTTCAACGTAGTATTTTTTGAAGTTCCCGATCCAACTGGCTTTTTCAGTCGGTTCAAACATACTTTTATACACATCGTTACTCATACGATAAGGCGTAAGCGGATCTTCAGGTATCGTCTGCAACCCAATCGGATCACCATCGGTTACACCTAAATTATCGTGAAAATCCTTAATACTTTGTGCAATATTCTGGCTATTGGCGGCGTTATACCAACCCCCACCACCAATCACGCCCCAACGCGCCATATTCTTGATGTCTTCTGGATTACGCGGTAATAAACGATCTAACAAACTGGTAATTCCTGTGGTCAGGCCACTTCCAATCAGACTATTTGGCAATAAACCATCCAAGAGGGAACCTGTTACACCCAGCAAATCTCTTACCGCTTTAGGCACAATACCTGTTAACAACTGATCCTGCGCAACATTGGTAGTTGAAATCTGGGTTAGGCCTTTCGTATCCGTGCTATTTTCTTGCCCAGCGATATATTCAGGAAGTTGCAAGAAAGAACGATCAAGTCCAATCACGGCCGTCTTAATTGGATTGGTTTTTAATGCACGAATATCACGTGCATAGGCGCCGATACACTGCCAGGTCGCAAAGTCAGTATTGTCATTTGAGTTCTTGTTATTACCTAGCGTGGTTGGCTTCAAGTCTGTTGAATTACATCTAAAGTTCCAACTATCATTCAAACGGCCATCTTTATATTGGACACTTAAACTCTGAGAGTTATCTAAAGAGCGTGCCATTAAACGTTCCATCGCAACCTTAGTCGCTTCGGACTGGCTGCCTTTAGGCTGTAATAAAGAGTCAGTTAAAGTCGGTGCTATTGTCGGTACGCCACCCGCAATGACCATTAAGCCATTGGCATCACATTGCGGTGCAGTTGAAGGTGCTTGATAGAAGTTAGCATTACTCTTAATCAATGGATTAATTGTACTGTTATTCTTTTGACTATCCGTAAAACCGCTATATTTCGCATTTACATCAGAGCGATATTCATAATATATCTCTTGTGATCCTACACTTAATATCCCTAACACATTGAGCAAATTCGCATCAACAGATTTATAGCCATTCGTATCTAGACTACCTAGACCTAAAAAACCAACATCATCCCAAGTTGCACATGTTGTACTATCTGTCTCCCATCCAGTACATTTATAACTAGTTGGAATTCCCAACCCTCCTATTTTAAGAAGATAATTGCGTTTTCCATATTGTCTTGCTCCAGTCCCTTTGGTGGTATTGCCAAGTAAATAAGCCCCAGTTTCTGCATAAGTACTTGCCATTGGATTGTTGCCACCTAACCCCAGCATATTCAAAACATCTTTTAATGCATTGTTCGTGTTTTCTAAATTTAAGAGTTCACCCACTGCATCAAATGGATTTTTTAAAACTCGCCCAAGCGTTGCAACCACATCATTAAGCAAACCACCCACCAGTTTAGGAACAATCGTCAATAAACTTTGCAGACTAAACTCACCTTTTGAGTCCATATTGGCGCTGGCAATATAATCAATGATGTGCTGACGATGACTCTGTGTTTTTCCGTTATAGGTATAGATATCACTCAGTAACTTAGGTTCAAAAACAATTGCCCCAGCGCGATCATTGGCTATATGGTTGTAAGGTGAAATTGATAAACCGACCATGGTGCTATCAGGTATCCGTTCCATATCTGGCAGCCCCGCCTCACCCTTCTTGCCTTTTAATACATCCGTCAGTGCCATCCGGACACGCGAGTTCTTATCGTAGCAACGATAAATTCCCACAGTAGATGAATTGGTAATGGATTTGAGCAAACTAATATCAATCAACGGATCACAGGTTTCACGAATATATTGTTCTGCCGATAATCCTGTTTTTACGCCTAACAAACCATTCAATAAATTATCCAACAGCTTGACGGTTGCATCTGTGGTCACGACCGTACAAGATTGGCGAGGAAATGGATACATCGTATTCGGCTGTTCAGTTTTGATTTCAGCAATCGAATCTAAAATTCCTTGTCCCTGTCCATTGCCGAGCACACCTTTCAAAATCGCCTGATTAATCAGATCAGTGGCCTCTTTTGTGACATTAATGAGATCAGTCTGACCCGCAATTTTTATACCGAGATTTAATCCATTTTTACCCAGTACATCGGTGACACCTTGATCTACACACAGTGGATAATCTTTCACTAGATCCAAAAGACCAGCTCCCCCCATACTACGAGACTGGTCCACCATCAGCATTAAACGTTTTTTATTGCCTGCCGCAGGTTGATAAATTTCAATATCACTGGCTGATGCCACCGATGAAAGAATGAGAAGGCTGGACAATACTGTACAGCTTAACAGCAAGCCTTTAACTTTATTCTTGTGCTGACCTTCATATCTTTCTAGTTTCTTCATCTTGTTATTATTCATGGCATTTCTCCCTTATGAACCAGTTGGTTCAAAGTCAGACAAGAAACGATATTCTGCGACTTGTATGTTATATATCGGTTTTTCTGTATTTTTTTTAAGACAGCTGGCAACCTCATTGACGCCGTTATTATCTATGCTCTTGGTCAGGCAACCTTTGTCAGGATCATTGTCTGCTTTAAATAAAGCATCAGCCGTTAACAACCCTTGCATCACCGACACCACATAGACACGCAAGCGAATATTGTTCTCGGTCTTTGCCCCTGTTACCTCTGTACCACGAGATAGATCAGCAAAAGGTTGGGTCGGTGTTAACTGTCTTTTGATGTAAACCTGAGTCACCACCTGTTTACGGCCACTTGAGTTTTTTGCCGAGGTTTCAGTACATGCACCCGCACCAGAGCTATTAATGTTAAAAGATTGGCTGTTTAGCCGATAACCCGCTTTACTCAAGGCAAAGGGATCTACTCCTGAAAAGCAAAATACTAGCTCTGCATCTTTGTTATTTTCATTTTTAAAGAACCCGACCACACCATTTGCAGAAGCAAGGTTCTGCTGCGTGTTTGGATCTTGAAAATACATCAGGGCTGCATCCGCATTCTGGGCCAGCAAAGTCTGGATCTGATGATTACTCACCAGCTTCAATGAACTGATACTTTGACGTATCGCCAGTGTCCCAATAATCGTAATCATTAATAAAATCATGAGTACAACAATGAGTGTCGCACCGCGTTGAGCCTGAATCATGTTCCAGCCCCCCCATTTGTACAGGTTGGGGTTTTACTGCTATCACAACCTTCTGAAACCCAACCCATTGCATTGCGTAAAGAGACGGTTTGATTCACGACCTGACGTAAATAATTATCCTGATAGGCCGGTATCAGCTTGACGGAAGTCCCCAAGACCTGAAATGGTTCTTTATTGCGTTCTTTAATAATCGACTGGTTGCCCGTTTTGTCATCAGAACGAACCAGCACGCCTAATTGAATGGCATGGACATGCGGTCGGACAAGTTGTGTTACCCCATCAATATTTTTTGAAGTTGCCTTTAAAGCCATATAGTTTTTAATATCGGCATAAGCCAAGGTACTGTTAGCACTATTGAGATCACCATCCATATACCCCAAACGCACCTGAAAGAAATCGACATTGGGTAAAATGACCTGACTGTCTGCCCAGGCAAGTTTCAAACGATCTGTTGCGGTTTTTGCATCAAGTGAAGTCTGACGATATTGGGCTGCCTGGCAGCGCAGGGATTGACGTGAATCCTTTGCGGTTGATCCCACATAATAACGCTGTACCACAAATGTCCCGCTACTCACGTCTTTGCCCGAACAGTCCAGTCCGCCTTGGGGTGCTTGGTAACGGATGAGTAACTGGTCATTGGTCAGCCCCGTCACATTGGCATTGCCAAAACTGGTAAGCTGGTTATTGGCAAAGCAATCTGCACAATTCAGATCAATTTTTTCACCGACATTGTTTGAAGTCAGCAAAATTCCGGCATAACCAATCTGGTCATTGACTGCAGGTACAGGTGAGCTCAGATTGGCTTTACGGATATCATCTACAATAAAATTCAGACCTAAACTGGCGTTGTCCTGAATATGTGCCATGGCTTTTTGCAATTTATAACTGGTGATTCCGGTAATAAAGAGTTGAATGGCCGCTGCAACAATCAGTAGCCCTAAAGTGAGTGAGATCATCAACTCAATCAGGGTAAAGCCAGATTGGCTGTTGCTATAGGTTTTACAGTCTGCGAGGCTTTTATCCATGTTAATACGCCTCCAGAAACAGGCAGTGTGATCCTGAAACATAAGCCCCATCTTTAATACATGAGGCAATTCCATCATTTCCTGCCAGATTGGTTTCATCCCAGGCGACATAAATACATTGTCGGTTATTACCTGTTGGGCATTGATCTACAGCAAGATTCATCCCGCTGTCTTTGGCTTGTAGGGCCGCATTCTGTAAATCCTGTATCGCGATTTTTTCAGGTTTATCCGCTACATTTGATACTGACGTTTTTGGGACTTCTACCGCTGCAACCTTATATTTTCCAGCCCGGGTCGCCTGTGGATTGGCACGCATTTTCTCTGCCAGATCACGTGCAATGGTTAAGGCAATCACCTGCTTATTGGCTTCCAGACTGGAGTCCACCGCCCGTAACTGCAAGGCCGCAAAACCCAATACGCTGATCGCCAATAAGACCAGCGCGACCAAGACTTCGACCAGCCCCACACCTTGTTGTTTTATCTTCATGGGCAGGCTCCTTCCGTGATAATGGTATCCCCGATTACCCCCACCCGAACACAATAAGAAAGGCCTTGTCGCTCCAACATAAAGTCTTTTTGTGCAGCAATACTCCCATTCGTTCTAAAACTGAGACTTGTCGCAGAGGCATTTGTTTGAGACACGCCATTCTCTAAACGGGCAATAAAAATGCGTTGTGTTTCAGTTTTGGGAATCGCAATTGCAGTTGCACAATCTTCGAGTGATAAAGATGCCAGACATAGGCCTGTAGTCTGGCGAAGTAAAACGGCTTGGCTTCTTGCTTCTGACACCTTCATGGTCAGTTCACGTACGGAGGACTCTAACTTTTGGCGGTTATACATGGCAGCAAATGAGGGAGCCGCCATTAAAGCAATGATTGCTAAAACAGCGATGGTGATGATCAGTTCAATCATCGTAAATCCTGAGCGAGGTTTAACCTGTGCACAAGATAAAGTGCGATGCTCCACATCGTAATGGGCTTGTTGCATATAGTCCTCCATATGCACAAATCTTTTTGTTGTAACAGCGCTCTCAAGTATTTTAAGTAAGTAAAATCAATTCATTATATCAATGAGAGAAGCACTATTTTTCGTGATTGTTTTCATGTTTAGTTATCAATTTCAACCTAAAATACACGAAAAGCTACCTTTAGGGGATAAAAGGTATGGAACAGCAGATAAGTGATAATTTGATCACATTTACTTGTTATTATTGTTAATAATGTTAAATAACATCAAAAATGATTCATAAAAAAAGCAAACCCTAGCGGTTTGCTTTTTTTATCTGGCTATTACAGCTATGAGATTACCGACCATCCCAGTTGCTGGTTGCGGATGGGGTACAGCTCGAACCTTTAGTCCAACATTTTTGCCCTAAATAATTTAAGACAATACTTCCGTCACCCACTTGTGAAGTACCCGTTTTAGGTATAGCTGTTAATGTCCAGGTAGATGCGGTTGTTGTCAGTGTTAAATCATACAATGCTGTTCCAGATTTTGGCGTTACTGTACTTCCGTATACTCCAAAAGTGCCTGTTAAAGCAGCGCCCGCATAAGTCCCTCGCGTAACTTTAAACTGACTGAGCGTATGAGCAATCATCATCATTTCAGACTGTGCATCTGTCCGCTTTGTTCTTTTGACATATTGCTGATAGGAAGGATAAGCAACTGCAGCAAGTATCGCGACAATCGCCACCACAATCATTAATTCAATCAGTGTGAATCCTTTTTTATAATGCACTACCAGTCCTCACTTCCTGTACCACACGCCACCTTGGCAGGGGGGGTGCTTGAACCAGGATTAATATTGATATTCACTGGAGTAATTGTCTTACACTTAATTCCAGTGCTTGTTAATAGATAAGAAAAATTCTTAACATCACTACTAATGGCTGTAATGACCCAACTTTGTCCCATTGCGGTAGCGTTTGTGAGTAAAGGATTCGCATTTCCCCCATCTCTAATCCTAATTGTATATTTTGGATTACTGCTCTCCAGAGGTAAAGAAAGCATCTGTGTTGCCTCTACAAAACTATCCACTCTCGGTGATGGAGGTGCTGGGTAAAGGTACCGCGCATTAAAGCCAAGGTATGTAAAATTCTTTAGTTTATGTCGCTCTAATTGCTCAGCAATTTTATACATTTCTTGTTGCGCCTGAGCAGCAATAGCACGGCGTGTAAAATGCTGATAACTCGGAATTGCAATAGCTGCAAAGATTGCAACAATCACAACGACAACCATCAATTCAATCAAGGTGAAACCTCGATTGAATCTATGATTATACTGAATGGCAGGTAGATTCACTTTAATCATTTCAATCTACCTTCGCATATCGTTCATACCAACGATTTGGAATAAAGTGAAGATCACCGCCTGCTGTAAGGAATTTTTTATTTGTCTGACAAGCAGTTCCTATACAGCCAGCGCCAATATCTGCTGGATCCGGAACGATAATGGATTTAGTACTACCACCATCAACAGAACCTACGTTCAGGTTTACAATTCCCGCCCCTAAATTATAAATGTAGTTCGCATCCTGACCACATACACCTGTCGGCAAGCACAAGCGTTGAGTAAAACTATGCCCTTTTACACCTGCCCCACAGCTAGAGGAAGTACCATTATTTGAAGCATCATACATCGTAACGTATAGACTTCCTTCCATTGCAATAAGTGGAGCCAAACCTTTAATAATAGCTGCACTCGCATTTTCCCGATTCGTTCCAGTTTCACTAAACTTCTTCTCAAAACGATAGTACCATCCCCCCCAACCTGTAGATGGATTCGCTACAGCACCTTTGACCAGCGTTGTATCTGTGTCACTTCGTGCAATATCACTATTACTAATATATTTTAATTGGCTCGTGGACGCTGTAGTTGCATCGGTTGCTGCTAAAGTCCTGGCACCTTTATTGGTATTTGGAAAAAATTTCCCGTCTGGGTGAATATCATAATCATAAATTGCATAGACAGCGTCATATTGCAGGTTATCAGAATCCCGTTGTCCAGTTGTTAAAGGAGAGTCAGCTGTTGCTAAAAGCGGAGAACTTTTATTTCCAGATATAAAAGTCGCAACAACCACATCAGCACCTTCTTTACGCGCTGAACTATGATGAGCTGTAAAGACTGGCGGTAAATAAAAGCGTGGGCTTTTACCAATTTTTGCTGTTGCAGTTTGATGAAGATCCAAAATTTTAGTGGCTTGAGTGGTAAATTTTGTAGGACTACGAGCAAAATCGATACGAAATGCCTGTCCAGCTAAATCTCCAAAATAAATATGATCGACCATACCATCATTATTACGATCAACAGTTTTAATCTCGCTTACCACACTATATTTTAGGTCACTATTGACTAGATGAGGAATCGCCTCAGTTGTGGTTGTTCCTGCCCCTGAAGCTGGTGTATCTGCTTCCGTATTTGCATCTGCGTACCAGAGTAAGTCGCCATTGTTGGCATCAAACATATATACTCCAGCACCCTTCTTATTGGTTTGGTTATAATTATAATTTTCATAACCAGCGTAGCCTGTGCGGATACCATTTGATTTCAGACCATCACCATCATCACCGCCTGCATCGTATCCCCCACCCACAAACATAACTAATTTGCGTTTCCCCTTCCAGTTTACATAGTCAAGTTTTGGTTTAGACCAACTTTGTGCCATATTTGAAATTTGAGAAAACTCTTTTCCAGCAGGATTCGCTTTCGAATACACTTTGCCTGTACTCGGATCTATATGAAATTTAAGTTTAGGATTATCAATGTCTGTTAGATCAAGGGCATAATAACTCCGCCCTCCCATCCGCATACCACCATAAACCCATTGTTTACCATTCAGGTTTTCTTTATCTTCTGCTGTTCCACCAATAATATTACGCACAGCCCCGTTAACAGTCAGCGTTCCATCCGGTTTGGTAACATAAACCGTATGCGCCGTCCATTCACCATCCATGCCATAATAAAGTGCATTTTTACCCCCGACTAGATTTCCAGCATTTTCCCTAAATGTCTCAGACTGTTTTTCAACCATCTCACTTGGGACAAAACTGAACTTTTCTACTCCAGAAGAAGCATCCACAACACTTAGAAGCCCCTGTGTTGTACCAAACATCAAATAATCTTTACGTCCAACCGTATTAATTTGAATCTTGTTCGTCGTTGTATTTCTAGAAGCAACAGCTTTACCTTCTTGAGTCAAGAGCACTGGTAATGAATGATATACACTTCCCATTTGACGCAAGTTTGCTGATGTATTGGCAAGATTTAAGCCATTTGTTTCTGTATCAGAACTAATGTTATAACCCAACAGCGCCATCAGACCTCTTACTTTTGCGGCTGTATCTGTTTTGGTGGTCGTATCTGTCGTATAGGTATAACGAATTTGATTCAAATCAAAGTTACGGCTGATTTGAGCTTCAGCACTTTTGGTGCCATCAAATACATAATCTGTAAGCACTCTACGCGCTGTAGATGTGGTTGTACTACCATTGGTTGTTGTCGTTTGAGTGCCTAAAGTTTGCTGACTTAATAATCCGCCTTTTTTATAGATCGGTGTATTGTCAGGATAGTTAACACCTGATTTTGCCCACCTATCTGGTAAATCTTGCAAGACGCTCTTTTTAACGACCGTATAATCGGCTCCGCCACTGGCATTGGAATATACGCCATTATTGACGACATAGTATTTTTTTACATTACCAAACCATAACTGCTGGGAATCTTCGGGTCTGATTTTTGGTTCAAATTGAGGGAAATAGGCATGAGGCTGAATAATTTCAGGATTCAAGGTATCCATTGGAACAGTTGATGAGCCTGTGCTCATGCTTGGAATATCTTTATTAATTTCATTAATGAAATTATTGATACTATCCACAACACTTTGTGAATCAGTACCTACATACCACTTACCCTTACCAATCGTGCCCCAGTCTTTGGCATCATTTACATCATTATTTGTATTACTACTAAAACTGGAACTAAAACCCACAACAGCTGTTTTGATTTCCAAACCGACAGGATTTTTTGTTGATGACAATAAACTTTCAGCAAAGTTCCCAATACATGTCCATGAATTTGCGTTATTTTTATATGGTGTTCTTTTCCCTAACTGGCTATTATTACAACTAAATAGATCGCCTTTATCCCCCAAGGCTCGACTCATTAATTCATAGGCTGTACCACTCTTACCATCAGCACCTGGCGCTGTACCATTCGGTTCAGGTTCACCATCTGTTAAAAAGTAAATTCCTTGCCCACTACATTCTCGTTTTGCTCTTGCGGATTCACTCGTTCCCAACTGGGCTGTAATTGAGGCTGGAGCTTCATAATGTGTGGCGCTACTTGCTGGAGAAGTTTTTGATGCGTCCACGGAGTTTGTCCAACCTGAATAAGCTGTAGCAGCTGGACCAATATAATAATTACCACTATATCCATCTATAATACCGCTAGGGCCTTTTATGTAACCCGCTGGATATGAGAATCCGCTGTTCCAGCCATACCACCCTCCAGAACAACCTCCATTCGTGTCCCATTGTTGGCAATATACATAATAATTATTATTAGAGCGCACAAAATAGCGCTGCACATTCATATTTAGGGTATTTGTACCCATCATATATGCTGCTGCCTCAGCATATGCATAAGGTGTCGGCGTACCTCCACCGGCTTTTAGATTACTAATCGCTGTTAATAAAACATCTCTATGGGTTTCATCACGATATTTTATCCGCTCAGACCAAATAGATAAGCAATCTGAATAATCACCATAATTACATGTAACATTCGTATCTGTTTTATAACCTGTTGTTGTATAGCCAGAAGGTGTATTTCTAGTTTCTCCACTCCAGCTTAAACAGTTGTCATTATTTATATCCCAATTTGTACATGCGTTATAATACAATGTTTTCGTATATGTAGGTCTTCCCCACCGGTCTGTTCCTGTCTGAACTTTTCTGTTGTAGCTTTGCCAAAGGGGCTTTTTATAAATACTATCAACTACTCGACCGCCTGTTAATGTACTTAAAGCTTTTGCAGGTACTAAAATTCGACCATTATTCCCACTAAAGTCAGAAAGACCCATTACAATTTTATCATCGACCCGCGGTATACTCGCTGTGCCTTGCAAAACATCATTCAAACCTTTTTTCAAAATATCTAAACGACTATTACCCGCACTAGCAGTATTCGTATTCCCCATATTCCATGCCATACTCCCTGAAGTATCCAGCATTAACATCAATGTTGTAGAACCAACACTATCTTCTGGAATTTTATAGATCTCTAAATCTGCGGCATAACTAGGGACGCTAGCACAAATCAATGAAGTGATTGCAGCCGCAATCGTACTGACCTTAAATTGATTAGCCCAATCTTTCCCCTGCACACGCTGTACATCATCTTGGCTAACTTTTTCTATTTCTAGCTTTTTCATATGAGTTTTCCTTATGAAGATGCACTGATCGTTTTAATGGTGTATTCCATTTCTTGTGTACTGTATGGAACATTCTTATCTGATAAACAATCAGTCACTGTTGTATTCTGTCTGGCCTCATCTACGAAGCTCGTAAAATTTGTTAAACAGGTATTAATTTCAGTTGTGCTGGCTTCACTGAAATTAGGAAGAATCGAAGTTGCTGTAATTACAACCTTTTGAATCCCTGTACTTTTTGAGCTTTCTTTATCATCTGCTTCCAGCATGTGTTCCCAGTCTCTATCATTGGAAGCAGCCCGCACTGTTACTTGTGTCATTACTGCATTACGACCACTCAAGAAGTCCGTTATACGATTCTTTTGACAAAAACCATTTTTTCCCATTTCCGTATTACTAATTACGCCTTGATCATCCCAATACGCTACGCTTGCTAAACGGCTGCCTTCAAAGTTATCTACCACTGCACCACGCACACAAAAGACCAGCTCCTTTCCCTTATTTTCAGGGCGTAGGGTATAATTCAACATGCCGTCACCGATACGCATTTGCGTAAAAGCCAACGCATCATCAGTTTTATTTTCCAAGGTATAAAATACAGAATCACTGGTTTGCTTAAGTAAAGCTTGGGCCTGAGCGTTCGTCGCAATCTTTAAAGAGGTAATACTGCCTCTAATCGCCCATGTCCCAACTAGCGTTAAAAGCACCAGCATTATGAGGACAACGATTAGAACGGACCCAGCCTGATCTTGTCTTATATTCTTCATATCATCATCCCCATTACTCAATACCAAATCCATTGCGAATGGCGATGGTCTGCGTTACCACATCTCGTAAATACAGTTTGTTTCGGTCATTCGGTGTTAGCTTTGCACCAACATTCAAGACTTGATAAACCTGATTCGTATCAAAAAACTGATTATTTCCAACGGTATCTGTAGAACGAGCTAAAAGACCAATTTGAATAGAAACAATTTGTGGTTTTTTCCCTGTTAGAGCCCGGTAGTCTTCAATATCCATATAACTAAAACAGTCTAAACGGGTATCTGCTGCTATATTGACAATACTGCCACTCGCATCTGTTTGAGTTACAGCATTACAAGCAGCATTCGCACCATCATAAGCAACCCCTAAACGAACACTAAAATGATCAACCCGAGGAATTAATATCTCGCCTTTACCTGTTAGAGCTAAAGTGGTATTGGTCTTAGCTGATTCCGCTGTATAACGTGCTGCTTTACAAGCCAATGCAAGAGGTTTATTCGGATCGTTATTATTGATATCTTCTCTTAAAAAATAGCGCTCTACCACATAGTCACTTACCGTTAAGCCAGTACCCTCACAATCAAATTGATTAGGCGTATTGACTTTATATTGAATGACAAGCTGATCACTTTTAACGCCTACCAGATTGGATGCGCCAATCCCTCCACGGGTTAAAAGATCATTACTAATCGTAAAATTAGGCAGATTGTCTGATATATTGTTGGGTTTAAAAACCACGCCTCCGTACAACACCATATCGTCAATAAAAGGTTGTGAAGCATTCAAGTTTGCAATGCGTAAGTGATTAATCACCTCACCCAATCCAAATAACGTTGTATTCTGCAAGTTCATCATGCCTTGCTGAGTTGTTGCACTACGCTGACTTGTCAAAAATAACTGAATTGCAATCGCACTAATCAAGAGTCCTAATGCCAGTGAAATCATTAATTCAATTAAAGTAAAACCCCGATGCTTAGCCATATGATTATTCATTTTAAAAGGCCTCCATCACCAAGCATTTTGCGTCGACAATATAGGTGCCTGTGGTTGTATTCACACACTGACTTACGTTCGTTGCTGTAATTGTTGTCGGAGCCCATGCAACATAGACACAATTCATTGAACTGGCCACACAATTCGCCATCACAATCACCTGACCATGATCGCTTGCTTTTCTTAATATTTCGGTTGCATCATGCTCAGCCATTGCTGACGGATTACACTTGGGTAAATCTATTTTCATTGTAGCAGGGGTCGCATCGCGACGCGTTGCCCCATTACATACAAGTTTGTTCTCATCAATGTTTTGAGCATTAATGGTCGTTTGATATCTTGCCAAAGCAGTCCGATTTACACGAATTCTTTCAACAAGATCTCTGGCTGTATTCATGGCAACTGTTTGTGCTGTGGCTTCTTGGGCCGCATCTAATGCTCTTAACTGTAAGGCTGAAAACCCCAAAACACCTAAGGCTAAAATCACTAAAGCGACCAATACCTCAACCAGTCCTACGCCCTTCTCAATCTTTCTTGTTATCATCAACACGTCCCCGAGCTAATACTATCTACAGTACCGATTTTCGAGACAAAAATTGTCCGGCTTTCAGCCAGTTCTGCATTACATAGAGTAAATTCCAGAGGAACAATTTCAGGAATTTTACGAGGATTATTCGTCGGATCATTATCACATTCGTTTGGACTAGGTGTCGCACTACAAACCGGATTATCAACAAGCTTGGTACGTTGTTGTGCTATACCCAAACCAGAAAATACGACATCCACCTTATCACTCGTCAATTCAATGTCATCACGAGGTGAAATCCAATGTAATTCATTCGCAGTATTTGCAGGACAAACCATTTTCGTTTCACCAGTTATCGAGTCTGCCTCCGTCGGGCAAGTCAATTTCAAGGTAATCTTTTTACGTAGTGAAATGGCCTGTCCTCTTGTTTCCCCAAAAACTAGAGCAAAATCTTTAGCGGTTGTATCTAATTGCTTTCTTGCAATGAGATTGCCAAATGAAGGCACCGCCATCATCGCAATCACAGCCAGCACCGCAATCGTCACCATCAATTCAATTAAGGTGAATCCCCGAGTTTTCCCCATTTCCCCAGCACCCAATTTTTAAAAATTCACTACTCTATCTTAAATTTTATTTTTACAGAACCAATACAAAGCAGATAAGCAGCAAAAAAAACGGATGGAGTGTCATCCATCCGTTTCCAGTTCACATTTTTCTAATAAAATTAGGCTTGTATCACCTGTATACGCAACTCTTTTGGTAGACTAAAAGTGATATTTTCCTCACGTCCCTGTAGCTCTTTTGGTGGTGTTGCACCCCAATCTTGTAAACGCTGGATCACCTGTTTAATTAAAATTTCAGGTGCAGATGCACCCGCAGTCACCCCAATTTTACTGTCGGCTTTAAACCAGTCTTTTTGCAGCTGATCGGCATTATCAACCAGATAAGCAGATTTGCCCATGCGCTCGGCCAGTTCGCGTAAACGGTTTGAATTGGATGAGTTTGGCGAACCCACCACCAATACTACATCACATTGCTCCGCCAGATCACGTACCGCATCTTGACGGTTTTGTGTGGCATAACAAATATCATCTTTACGTGGACCTTGGATTTGTGGAAATTTCGCCCGTAACGCATCAATCACTTTCGCCGTATCATCAATTGAAAGCGTGGTTTGGGTAACGAAGGCCACTTTATCAGGATGATTGACCGTTAAGGCTTCCACATCTTCTTCATCTTCAACCAGATAAATGGCGCCGCCTTTGGTTTTATCATACTGGCCCATGGTGCCTTCAACTTCCGGATGGCCTTCATGTCCAATTAGAATCGCTTCAGTCCCTTCACGGGCATATTTAGTTACTTCGATATGTACTTTGGTGACTAAGGGACAAGTCGCATCAAATACTTTTAGACCACGGCGTTCTGCTTCTTGCTGTACTGCTTTGGATACGCCATGCGCACTAAAAATCACAATGGAATCGTCAGGAACCTGATCCAGCTCATCCACAAAAACGGCGCCACGCTGACGCAGATCATCGACCACAAATTTGTTGTGGACCACTTCATGACGGACATAAATTGGCGGATTAAAACATTCCAGTGCCCGATTGACGATTGCTATAGCACGGTCAACACCAGCACAAAAGCCTCGTGGATTGGCCAACACGATTTCCATAACAACCTCTCTGATCAACTGAATTTTTACGCCAAACTATTTCGTTTAATGGCACGCTACACTACAATAGCCAAGATATTTTATCATATTCAGGAAAAATATCATGTCGGGTCTCTTGTTTGTCGTTTCTGCAGCCTCAGGAACGGGCAAAACATCTTTGGTCAAAGCCCTACTCGATCGAGTCAGCAACCTGCACGTTTCTGTCTCACATACTACACGCGGTCAACGTCCTGGTGAACTCGATGGCGTTCACTATCATTTTACCAGTAAAGAAAGCTTTTTAGCACAAGTCGATGAAGGTGGTTTCATCGAATATGCCGAGGTGTTTGGAAACTATTACGGTACGTCACAAGCCAAAGTGAAAGAGCAGCTTGAACAAGGTCATGATGTTTTACTCGAAATTGACTGGCAAGGTGCTGAACAGGTTCGTCGACTTTTTCCTGAATCAAAACAGATCTTTATTCTCCCACCAACCCAGTATGACTTAAGACAGCGCCTGTCAAATCGTGGTACCGACTCTGTCGACGTGATTGAACACCGCTTAAGTTGTGCCGTAGAGGATATGCGTCATTTTGCCAGTTTTGACTATGTCATTATCAATGATGATTTCAATAAAGCAGTACATGACCTGGAAGCCATTATTACCGCAAACCGTTTGGTGACCTTGCAGCAAAGCAATCGTCATCAGCAATTAATCCAAAACTTGATTACCCTTAATCGCGAATAACTTGAGTCTTGTATAAAAGCCTTTTATACTACTCAGTCTTTCAAATGTGATGTTCAGACGAGACAACTTATGGCACGTGTAACCGTTGAAGATTGTTTAGACCATGTAGATAACCGCTTCGAGTTGGTACTGGTAGCGAGTAAACGTGCACGTCAATTGGCACGTCAAGGCATGGAACCAACTGTAGAGTGGGATAATGACAAACCAACAGTGGTTGCATTACGCGAGATCGCAGTAGGACATGTGACTAAAGAAATTTTAAAACAACGCGATCAAGACTATCAAACATCAAACCTTGATATGGTGTTGTCTACAAATTCATTAAACTTAGAAGGTTTCACTTTCTAAATCGAATTTGCTCTGCTGAAAAGCCCATTGTGAAGACACTGGGCTTTTTTGTTTGTTATAAAATTCGGCGTTATATTGGTAAAAACAATATACTTCATTGAAAAAATTTACGAGTTTTTATAATGAACAAATTGACAAGCTTTGCAATTTGCTTTTCATTAGAAGATAAGCTTATTCATTACTGAATTCATGTTAAAAAGGTGTTATATGCCAGGCGAAGAAGTCAGCCAAGCCAAGCAACAGCTCAAAGTCATCATTGAAGCCTATCTCAAGGATAGTGACGTTCAACGTGTGCTTGCTGCCTGCGATTTTGCTGATTTAGCCCATAGCGGTATTACCCGTAAAAGCGGTGAACCCTATGTATTACACCCGATTGCGGTCAGTTGCATTCTTGCGCATATGCGTCTGGATGCCGATACCCTGATGGCCGCTTTACTACATGACGTGATTGAAGACACTGACTTTACCAAAGACGAAATCGGACAGAAATATGGTCTGGTGGTAGCCGAACTGGTGGATGGCGTGACCAAACTCAGCCATTCCAGCGATAAAGAATATAACAAAGCCGCATCATTCCGAAAAATTTTACAGGCAACTCTACAAGACCCGCGTGTCATTATTATTAAACTGGCAGACCGCTATCATAATATGACCACCTTGGGCGCACTGCGTCCCGATAAGCGTGCCCGTATTGCGCAGGAAACCTTTGATATTTTTGTACCTATGGCGCGTCTGGTCGGTATGAATGAAATGGCGGATAACCTTGAACATCTCTGCTATCAAAATCTTGATCTGGATATGTTCAATGATGTGCAAACCGCCTTATTGGAAACCAAACCCAAACGTTGCGAATATCAGGCCATCTGGGAACAAAAACTGACCGACCTATTAAAAAATCATGACTTAAAAGGTCGTATTAAAAAGAAAAATAACAATATCGAATTACTGCGTCACTTTGTTAAAAATGAAATCGACCTGAATGAACTCAGCCATAGCCATGCCTTTGAAATCATTTTACAAAGCATCGCTGACTGTGACCGTCTGGTCGATGCGCTCAAAGATAATTTTCAGGTTTTACAATATAGCGACCATATTCGCCGCCCTCTTCCAGGGGGTAACCAGTCCTTAATGATCAAGCTCAAGGGCGAGAAAACCACGCTTTCCTTGACCATTCAAACCGAACTAATGCGCAAAGCTGCACGTTTCGGGGTGGTGCTGGGTGAAAATGCGCCACAAGCCTGCCGTTCTGCGATCCAAGCGTCGATGCAGAATCTGAATACCTTAATCGATAGCGGTTGTGCCAAAACCACATTTAGCGACTTGCTGGACTATTTGCATCAGGAAAAAATCTGGGTCTATACCCCACACGGGCAATTACACGAATTACCGCAAGGTGCAACGGTGGTTGATTTTGCCTATTCAGCCAGCCTATTTTTAGGTAACCATGCAGTGGGCGCCAAAGTCGATGGCGAAATCCGTCCTTTATCGACGCCCTTGCATAGCGGACAGGTGGTCGAGATCATTACCGATGTACTGGCCACCCCCAATCCGGACTGGCTCAGCTTTATCAACACCCAGAAAGCCCGTCGTGCCTTACAGAACATGCTACGCGAGCAAGACATTGATGAACAGCGTCTGGTCGGTCAGCAAGCCCTGAACCGGGCCTTAAAACTGTTCCAGCGTTCGATCAATGACCTGTCGCAAACCGACTGGATTAACGTACTTGAATGGCGTCACTTAAGTAGCAAAGACACCCTGTTTGAACAGATTGCAGTCGGTGATTTACTGCCTCAGCTGGTCGCCAATCATTTATTTTCACAAGACTATTCACAGCATCAGGAAACATCTGACCGCTTGATCGCTGGGACTGAAGGTGTCGATGTCAAATATGCGCATTGCTGCAATCCAGTTCTGGGCGATCCGATTCAGGGGCACTTATCACGACGCGGCTTAATCGTGCATCGTTCACGTTGTCGTAATTTATTACATGAACAACATCTACACCCAGAAAATATTATGCCGCTTAACTGGCAATCTGAAGAAATTGATGATGTCCGCTTCAGTGCTTATCTGTGCATTCATATGGAAATGAATGATGAACAAATCTCTGACCTGATCTATCAATGCCGTAAGGCCAAAACAGGCGTTGAAATGGTCCATTCCCAAGACCAGAAAACCTACGTCAACATCGTCGTCAGTAACCGTAACCAGATTGCCCAGATCATTCGTGATTTACGTATGCACTTCGGTTTCCCACGCATTGAACGCCTGAATATGCCAATTGTGCAGCCCGAAGTTGCCAAAGCCGAAACAGTGCATTAACACTCAGGCTGTGCCGTAATCAATATTGCACAGATTCCAATCCAGTAAAAACTCAAGAATAGATTCAAACAACAGCGACTAAACAGTATTCAGCGCTTTCGTGTCTGCACTTTTGTGTTAAAGTCGCATTGTTTAAGAGAAAACATAGGACTTAGGAGAGCTTAATGTCACGTCAAGTTATTCATACTGAACACGCCCCTGCTGCTATCGGAACATATTCTCAGGCAATTCTTGTTGGCAACACGCTCTATCTCTCAGGCCAGATTGGTTTAGATCCGTACAGTATGGAACTTGTAGAAGGCATTGAAGCGCAAATCCGCCGTGTATTCGACAATCTGAAAGCGGTATGTACTGCTGCTGGCGGTAGCTTGGCGGATATTGCCAAACTGAATATTTTCCTGACCGATCTTTCACACTTTCAACTGGTGAACCAGATCATGGGCGAATATTTTGCTCAACCTTATCCAGCGCGTGCAGCACTGGGTGTCGCGAGTCTACCCAAAGGTGCACTGGTCGAAATGGATGGTATTGTGATCATTGCATAAGATATTTTTTAACTTATAATTATCAATAAGATAAAAAATACTCAAAATACCGCCGATCAAGCGGTATTTTTTTATTCAAATTCCCAATAAAGTTATGAGCTGCATTAGAATGAAATTCATTGACAAACGATAACAATTATCAATAATATCAATTATCACATTTATATTTGTGGATCACTCCCATGTATGTCTGTTTATGTCGTGGAATTACAGATCAGGATATCAAAGACGCTGTTGCAAACGGCGCTGAAAGCTATCGTGAAATCCGTGACCTACTCGACCTAGGCACCTGTTGTGGTCGTTGTGCACCTGAAGCACGTGCAATTATTAGTGATGAGCTTGCTGAAATTGCAGCACGTATCTCCATTGCAGCCTGATTTAATTTAAAAACGACGCATTCATGTAAGTATCTTTTACGACTCCACCGCTTCTTGCAGAACCGCAAAGGTTCCTCATCCAGCGGTTTTTTTATGAAAATCACATCCCTAACTGAATTTCGGTTGTTTCAAATACTCCTCTTATGATTGTGATTTTCATTTGCCGTTCTATAAATTACTCGCCAGAACATTATTTGTTGATTAATATAAGATAAATTGCCTTAGCTACTAGGGCATCAACACTTGGTGTTTTTGGAGTAAACGCAATGAAAGGCAATCGCGAAGTTATCAACCAACTGAATCAGGTGCTTTACCACCATTTAACCGCCATCAACCAGTATTTCTTGCACTCACGTATGTTTAATGACTGGGGGATTGAACAGTTAGGTTCAGCTGAATACAAAGAATCGATCCGTCAGATGAAACACGCCGATAAAGTCATTGAGCGTATTTTATTTCTGGAAGGCTTACCGAATTTACAACATTTAGGCAAACTCTATATCGGCCAACATACCGAAGAAGTGCTGAACTGCGATATTCGTAAAGTCAAAGAAAATATCGAAGCGATCAAGCAAGCGGTTGAGCTTGCCGAAGCTCAACAAGATTATGTGACCCGTGACCTGGTCCAGGAAATTCTAGAGAAAGAAGAAGAATATTGGGACTGGCTCGATACCCAACTTGATCTGGTTGAAAATGTAGGTATTGAAAACTATATTCAAAGCCAGATTTAAATCTGCATCAAATAAAAAAACCAAAGCATTGCTTTGGTTTTTTTTATTGCAAACAGCCTAGTTTAAGACTGTTTTACCTTTGTCTTATTATTTAATTCGATAATCTCTGCCAGACTCACCTTTTGCTTATACAACTGTCTCAAAACCACCAACTGTTGCTCTGCTTCCTCCAACTTTTGATTGTAGGCCAGTAACTGCGCATACTTCTTCAGGTTATACGGCGTGGCTTTATTCTTGACCATTTCTCCCAACAGGCTTAGCTCAGTCTCAGACATTTTGGTTTGCGGTTTTAAAGCAATCCAGTCAAGACGTTGCTGAAACTGGGTCAGTACTATAATTTTAGAACTACCCAAAATTTCTGCTGTAGGCGCTTGGTTTTTAAAGACCAGACGGCTATTTTCCTGATAGAGCTTATAATCACGCCAGATCAGCAATACCACGATCAGTGCAAGCACTCCAATACAGCGAATGACATGCTTATTGACCGTTATGCCTTTTAGTTTTGGTGTTTGGGCCTGAATGAGTCCCAGCAAAAAGCCCATAGGCAGCAGGAAGTAAGCATAGCGTTGTGGAAACTCCAGCATGGCATGAATCAGGATGGCACAGACCATCAAGATCGCAATAATCGAGCTGGTTTCCTTGGCATTCTTATTCAGCCAGAACAACCATAACGAGATATAGCCAATAATCAGCAGCCCGAGTGGCACACCATTCCAGACCAGCAAATCCAGCATTACATTATGCGCGCTGTTAAACCAGACCTGTACGGTATTAAACTGAATACTCTCGAATACCGCAATACTGGTTTGACTCCAGCCATAACCAAACCATGGCTTCTCGGCAATGGCATGTAAGATCTGCACCCACATACCCAGGCGCTCATGCCCCGACCCTGCACGTTGCGCAATGGATGCAGTCTGGGTCACACCAGTATCAATACTTGAGCTTAAGAATTGGCTCAGAACAGGAAGTAAGTAACCTGCAATGATCAAGTACAGCCCGACCCAAAGCAGTAGTCTCGGAAAATTAAATCGCGGTGAATTTTTGTATTGTTTATAAATCCAGTAAAAGAACAGAAATATACACACCACCCAGGAAGTTCTGGATTGAGTCAGCGTGATGGCAAAGAGCGTGACCAAGCTTGCTGGGATTAACAGCCACAAAGTCAGCCTTCTTTTTTCATATAAATATAAGCCACCCATCAGGCCCATAATTAAAAAGGTGGCCAGATTATTCGGTTGTCCGAAATTGGCATAAGGTCGGCTGGTCTTGAGCTTTATAATTCCATCAATATAGGCTTCGAGATTTAACCACTGCACAATGGCCATAATTGCACTGATGAACGAAATACTCAGCAACAGATAGCTTACGCCCAGCATGATCCGTTCACGTTGCTCTGCTTGTAGGCTTAAGTTGTAGCCCGCAATAATCATTAACCAGAACACAAACAGGTAACCGAAGCTCAGGAATGCGGTACTAAAATCCGTAAGTAAACCAAAAGCCCACTGGCATAGCGGAATAAACGCAATACCCAGCATCAAGATTTGAGGACGCGGGATTTTTACATTTTTATTGAACAGCAGGGCCAGTAACGCCACGCCACCACCAAAGCTTGCCAGTTCACTGGAAAAGGTCACCCAGGGATAGGTATGGACTGGGGATAGCCAGGCAAAACTAAACAAGATGCTGGCAAGTAAAAAGCATAAAAATTGCATAGGTCATACATGAAAAAAGGCCTAACGAATTATATCGTTAAGCCTTGGGATAGAAATCGAATATTAGATAAAAACTACAATTTACTTCCATGGACGTAAGTCGACAATCTTAACCACTTCGCCTTTTTCTGTGTTAATGAGAACGGTCATATCTACTGCATTGGCTTTTAGAGGAACAAAGGCAGTTGCTTGTGGATAGTTAGATAGCGTCTTTTCCACCAAAGCTTTATCGTTGAATTGGTTTAAAACATCCAAATTTTGTGCCCGTTGTTGAATCTGTTTTTTTACGTTATCCAAAGGTACATAACGTTCTGGCTTCTGGGCAATCGAAATTCCTCCAAGCACTTCTGCAAACATTTCATCGCCACGAATATTTTTATCTTTAGCAAATTCAACACCGACCAATTGAGGTTTTAACCATGAAGGCTGTTGATATTGAGGACTTGCTTGAGCTATCTGTTCTCTAAGAATCTCGTTATTACGTATCAGCTCAAAGCGATCTACATTATAAGCCAGCCACGCTGGTCGCCCCTGAGCAATACTATAAACGCCATAACCTAATGCTATAATCTGAATCAGGATAATGATACTAAGATCCATCTTTAAAGTCTTTTTTCCTTCTTTATAAACCAGCAGCCCTAGTGATGGTCCAATAATCACGTCAATTGCCAGCATCATTAAAAAGATATGTGTCACTCCAACTGCTTTTGCCAATGGAAATGGATACCAGATAAAAAACACCACCCCGACCACGATTAAAGCAATGAAAAAAGAAATTACTAAGTGACCTAAAAAAAACTTAAGGCGTTTTGACACTAAAATTACCTATCTATTCTCAAAAATTAATATTTCTACCTACATTCTGCAGGTGCATATTTTGCAGGTAAACTTCCCAAATCTGCAGCTAGACCTTTTGCTGTAGCATTCGTAGCAGATGTAGTCGCACAGGCCCAATCTATTGTTCCATTTGATGTTGCTGTTAATTTAGTTCCACCGATATTCGGTGTTAATACTACCGTCTCTCCCAGCACATCAGTTGGTAAACCAACTGCTGTATTACTCGTTAACGTCACAGTAATCACACCATCATTATCAATTTTTATATCATCGACATAACGCGTCTTTTTTTCGCTGGCAGCCCTTGCACTATAATCTGCTGCTGTACTCGCCATTACAGCCGCCCCACCCACAAGAAAAGACTCGCTCACCATTGTTTTGGCAGCACTCGCCATCACCAAAGCTTCACTGACTTTTGCACGTGCAGCATGGTATTGATATGCAGGTATAGCGATAGCAGCCAATACCCCAATAATTGCCACAACAATCATCAGTTCAATAAGGGTAAAACCTTGTGACGATTTATGCATGACCCAACTTCCTAAATATAATTTAATTGTTCAATTCAAGAACCATGCCACAAATATAACCCTTATAATTCAAAAGCTTAACTTAATACAAGTTTAATATCTATATACAATAAAGTCATAATATGACAACTTTTAAAACTATATGTATAAAAAAAGAGTGCCTCAGCACTCTTTTTAAAATTTCTTATATACAAATTAACGGCATTCTGATGGGGCAAATTTAGCTGGTAAAGCATCAGCAGCTGCAGGAGCACCAGTTGCAAAACCACGAGCCGTTGCTTGAGCTGTTGTAGAAGTCATACAAGACCATTCAACTGAACCTTCCAAACCATCAGCTAATGCTTTAGGCGAACCAGCTACAGAAATATAAGGAGCCATCACCACTTGTTTTTGGCGAGCATCAGTTGGCAAACTTGCATCTGCAGAAGTTAATAATGTAAGTGTACCTGTTCCTGTATCAGCAGTAATAGACTCAAGATACTTACTTACTTCAGCCCCCGATGCACCACGCGTTACTGCTTGAGCAGCAGAATCAACACCAACCATACCATTGGTTTGGAAACCTTCAGAAATTGCAGATTTAGCAGATGCGCCCGCAGCAATTACTTCAGATACTTTTGCACGTACCGTATAGTCTTGATAAGCAGGAATTGCCACTGCCGCCAAAATACCAATGATCGCCACAACGATCATCAATTCGATAAGAGTAAAACCCTTTTGCATTGATTTCATAACATTTCTCCAATGGATATTTTTTATAAGCTTTTTTCAGCTACTTAGTATTTAGCATGTTTTATGCCAGTCCTTAGCTTAGCCAATTTTACTCTAAAAAAACAGGGACTTAAAAAATTTTCATGCTGTATAAAAGCAGAGCAATTTAGACGTTTTAAGAAAAAAAATGACAAATAACGTCAGCTTTACTGCTTTATTATGCGTTTTTTTAGATATTAAATTTGACTACTTTCGAATTGTATTTAAATTGAGCGACCTGAATCACACAAAATTTATTTCAATTATTTTTTATTATTTCTTGCCGTTTATCGGAAGCTGATAAGAAGGCTTGCGATTTAGAAATTTATCTATACAGAATTGTCTGCACAATAATTTATTTTTTCTAAAATAACAAGCCAGGTTTTTGATGAAAATTAAAAACCGAACTTAATTTAAAATGATCGGCTCATTTGGCAGTTCATTCTGATCATTCAGGTCTGATTTTACATAATACTGATCTAGAATCTGTCCAATTTCAGTCACCCCATTAGTCACCGCTTGCAGATATTGCTTCTGGGCCAGTAACAACACCATACTTTGACAAATGCCGTTCCAGATTTCAGTCTGGGTCGCGTTCTTTAAGCCACGATCAATCACGATTTCAACTTTACGCTCGCACAGATTCAAATACAGCAATACACCGCTATTCAGTTCAGTATCCCAGACACCCAGTTCAGCAAATAGTTGCTGCGCGCGTAAGCGGGTATTTTGCTGATAGGCTTGAGAACATGGGATATGCCCTTCAATCACCACCTGTATTTCACCGACATGGCCTTTTTCTGCCTGCTGTACCGCTTTGGCAATCTCGGTTCGGTCCTGCTTGCTAAAATAACGATGCGCCGATGAGACATAGAGAAAATGCTTGAACCAGCGTTTTAAACTCGGTTGCACATGCTCTTCCAGTTTCGGCTGGGTAATAATCTGTGTTGTATCTGTCTTGGTTACCATGAGCCTGATGCTCCTCCCCCGCCAAAGCTACCACCGCCGCCACTATAGCCACCGCCGCTGCCGCCAAAACCTCCACCACCACCGCCTCCGCGGCCGCCACCTGATAAGAACATCTGGAAAATCAGCTGTGCCAATGAAGTAATCAATAAAAAGAACACCCCGACACCAAGTAACAAACTCATCACCAGACCTGCACCATTGACCAAGCCAGCAACCGTTGCTGCCACGGCGGCGGTTGAGGCACTTAAGCGCTTGCCGATAATAAATGAGCCGACCACACCCGCAATCAGGATAAATAAGGCCATCATGAGGGTATTGTCTTTGGCTTGCTGCGCATGTAAGGCCTGCTCATGTCGGTCTTTCAACTCTTGAGCCGCCTGCTGGGCAATTTCAGGGTCTAAATTCACAATACGGGTGATTTCATCTAAACCCGCTGAAATACCCTGTGCATATTGGCCCTGTTTAAAATAAGGCGTAATCTGGTTGCGAATAATCCGGCTCAGCACCAGATCTGGCAGTACCCCTTCCAGACCATAACCGGTCAAAATCTGGATATTACGGTCATTTACCGCAATTGCCATCAGCAAACCGTTATCGCGTTTGGCTGAACCCAGTTGCCATTTTTCTCCAGCACGCAGGGCAAAATCAAAAATCGCTTCCTGCCCGGTGGTCGGCACGATAATTACACCGACTTGGGCCTTCCCTTGCTGGTACAGACTTAGAATTTTCTGATTGAGCTGCTGCATTTCTGCATCACTCAGGATTTTAGCCTGGTCAATCACGGGCTGGTTTAATGTGGGTAAGCCACGAATGGACTCACCCTCCGCCATATCATCGGCGACTTTAGGCAATACTGGTGTTTCAGTATTCGTGCTGCTTGCAGGTGCGGTTTTATTGTTTTGCTGTTCCTGAATAATTTTGCCTGCAACCACCAGATCACTTTGATCCGTTGCGGTTGCAACCTCGGCCCAGACCGTATGTTGAAAACAAAATGTCGCAAACACCAGCAACAATGCAGCCCCGAGCTGCTGTTTTAATCTTTGCGTTAACATTGCGAACATACGGTCACTCCCCAGCATTCAAAAACAATTTCAGAACTTAATTAAATGAAACTGTTGGTGCCTGTTGGGCAGACTGTTCTGCCTTGAAGTTTTCCTTGGTTTTCATGCCGATTACTTTAGCAGTCAAGGCTTGAGGGAATTGACGCACATAGCCGTTATAGTCCTGAACCGTTGTAATATAACGGTTACGCGCAACCGCAATACGGTTTTCAGTGCCTTCAAGCTGCGCCTGAAGATCGCGGAACTGTTCATTGGCTTTCAGGTCAGGATAGTTTTCCGAAACGGCGATCAGACGTGACAATGCACCGGTTAATTGACTTTGCGCCTGTTGGTATTTCTCAAATAAGGCAGGATCTTCCAGCACTTCTTTATCGACTTTCAAGCCCGCCACATTCGAACGTGCCTGAGTTACTTCAGTGAGCACCTGTTCTTCGTGTTTGGCATAGCCTTTTACCACATTGACCAGATTCGGCACCAGGTCAGCACGGCGTTGATATTGGTTCTGTACCTCAGACCAAGATGCGTTCACCGCCTCATCTTTCACTTGTAAAGTGTTATAGCCACACCCTGTGAACAGAAGCGTGCTTGCCAATACGGTTGCCAGTGCGGTTTGTTTCATGACTTTCATAAAAATTTATCCTCAAGTTTTTCTTTATATTTTTGCGTTAGTTCATTGTAATGGGATTTTTTTGCCTGCTGTGTAACATTTATTAAAGTTGATGAATGAGACTGTTTAAATAAAAAAGGCATTACTCAAGCCTGTTGATGTAATGCCGCGCTAAGCAAACTTTATTTTAAGAGGGAATTTAACTATACAACTGGGGTGGGGCGCCCTCCTGAAAGCTGACCATGTCATACTCATCCGCCATACGTGCCTTCCAGTAATTGACCAACTGCGTGTAATCATGTTTTGCGGGATGAAAATCCGCCTGATAATAGGACAAATATTCTGGAATCAGCTGGATTAACATTTTCGCCAGTAAATAGGTTCCGAACAGATTACCCCCCAGTTTAGGCAGACTTTTCCATTTGTCCTGCCAGATCAGCCGCGACGTGGCGTAAAAAGTCAGACTGGCAAAGCCCGTAGTCACGCTACGCATTAGGAGACGGCGGATACGGTCATCACCATAGACTTGCTGATAGACATCAAAAGCAACCGAACGATGCTCAATTTCCTCAATCGCATGCCATACCCACAATTTCATGGCATCCTCATCCAGTGTGCTTAAAATTTCTGGATGTTTCAGGATATAGCCGCCTAGCATGGCAGTAAAATGTTCAAAGGCACAGGTCAAGGCCAGCTGTAATTTAGGATGAATATTGCGAAGCAGCTCATCGCGTTTTGCCAGCCACGCCTGAAAACGGTCTAGATTATAGTCATCGCGTCGCCATGCATCATTAAATTCGGTATGGGCCTTGGAGTGCATCGCTTCTTGCCCGATAAAAGCCGCAATTTGTGCCTGTAATTGGGGATCTTTTACTTTGTCTCGAACATTGCGGACACTATTAACAAAATACTGCTCACCAATCGGGAAAGTGGAAGACAGTGCGGTCAGCAGATGCGACATCACCGGTGAATTGGCAAAATAATGACGTTTGATTTTTTCTGGGTTAAATTGCAGACGACGTACAGTAATCCCCAATGCCTTGGGACGATTTAAATAGCTTTTTCCTACATTCGCATTTGCAAGTGCCATCGTGATTACCTTGTTCATTTTATAGTCCGTCTTCGAGTATTGCGCTGTAAAAAACTCTAGGACAGGGCAAAAAAGCTTAGAAGATTTGCCAAAACTACCAAAATGATGACCGGTCTATGACGATGAAACAGGCGCGACACATTCTTCTGGTTTAATTTTTCTCAAGCTCAGCATGCCTATAATAAACAGTCCCCCCATGATGGCGACCACACTGTGAAAGGCCAATAACTGGGCTTGAGCCATAGAATAATGCAAGCTTGTCACCGCCCATTTGATCATAAATGCAGTCAGCGTACCTAATACTGCTATCCCAAAAGTTAGACCTAGTTGTCTGAGCATATTTAAAATTGCCGCAGCAAAACTGGCATCTGCCTGCGTTACCGCATGCAAGCTCAAGCTACTGGAACTAGGGACAATCAAGCCAATACCAGCTCCCAGCATGCCGCTTAAACCAATAAACAACAGATAAGAAGCGTTACTCTGGAAACTGATCATTGCGATCAAGGCGATACCCGAAATGAGCAACCCCATTTTGAGTAAGGGCAATACGCCATAACTTTGCTGTAAGCGACCAAAGCCAATAGAAACCACCGCCTGCATCAGAAATTGCGGGGCGATCAACCAACCGGCTTGGGCCGCACTTAAATGCACCTGCTCCTGATAAAACAGGGCAAAAACAAATAAGGAACTATAGCCTGCAAATCCCAACAGAAAGGAGATCAGGTTAAAACGTAAAAAAATACGGTTATGGAATAAATGACGTGGAATGAGCGGATGCGAAGCCGTGTTCTGATGTCGAATAAAAATCAGCGCAAACACCATCGAAAGCAGGAAACTAAAGACGATCAGATAGCCAATATGCGCTTGCTGTACCATGATGATGCTATAGGTTAAGCTGGCAATTGCAACTACACTATAAATCAGTCCTAAATAGTCAAAACTTATGCTTTGCTGATGCTCATCGGCAACAATGCCTTTCCAGCCTAAAAACAATGCCAACAAGCCAACGGGCAGATTTAACCAGAAAATACTTTGCCACCCCAGATAATGTACCATCAGGCCGCCCATCAAGGGCCCAACAATCAAGGCAAAGGCACTGAATGAACTCCAGTTGCCAATTTCCCGTGCCTTGCGATCGACTTGGGTAAAATGATGCACAATGATCGCCAAAGTCAGGGGGATCAACATCGCCCCTGCAATGC
This sequence comes from Acinetobacter sp. 'aerobic (ED)', assembly GCF_904886855.1. NCBI lineage: Bacteria > Pseudomonadati > Pseudomonadota > Gammaproteobacteria > Moraxellales > Moraxellaceae > Acinetobacter > Acinetobacter sp. 'aerobic (ED)'. Next base: position 330,544 of record NZ_CAJHGI010000003.1, on the reverse strand, counting down.
CCTGAATTACGCGTCCCACAATCAATACGTTAAAAGCAGGTGCTGCGGCACAAATCACCGAGCCGAAAATAAAAATCACGACACCAGCCAACCACAAGCGTTTACGTCCTAGCCACTGGCTTAACGCCCCCACCGCGAGCATCAAGCTCGACATGCTCAAAGCATAACTATCAATCACCCATTGTAGATCGGCAAGCTGGCTATTGAACTGTGTCTGAATTGCGGTTAAAGCCAGATTGACACTGCTCAAATCAACCAGGCAGAGAAAAGTACTGGTATATAGTGCCGCAATTAAAAGCCTGTCATTAAGTTTTGATGTCATTATTTTATCTACTTTAAAATGAGAATTATTATCATTTAAAGAATAGCAATTTATTGCGCTTTTATTCAAGTCTTTTCATTATTCTACTTATTGCATAGATGCTGACCATCAATCGCTTTTATCCAACGCCTGTAATTCATATAAAAAAATGCCCAAGCATGAGGCTTGGGCATTTAAAACTTAAATACTGAAAAAGAGCTTACACGCCAAGATAATCCAGAATACCTTCCGCTGCTTGACGGCCTTCCCAGATCGCAGTCACAACCAGATCAGAACCACGTACCATATCGCCACCGGCAAAGATTTTTGGATTTGAAGTCTGGAACTTGAACTCTTGTTGTTCCGCTGCAACCACTCGGCCTGAACCATCTAAACTTACATTGGCGCCACCAAACCAGTCTGCAGGACTTGGGCGGAAACCAAAGGCAAGCAACACTGCATCTGCAGGCAAGATTTCTTCAGAACCAGGAACAGGCTCAGGGCTACGACGACCACGGCTATCAGGCTCGCCCATTTGCGTAGTCACGACTTTAACGCCAGTCACTTTACCGTTTTCACCGACAATCTCGATCGGTTGACGGTTGAACAGGAATTTGACACCCTCTTCATAAGCATTCTTCACTTCACGTGCAGAACCCGGCATGTTGCTTTCGTCACGACGATATGCACAGGTCACATCGTGCGCGCCTTGGCGTAATGAGGTACGGTTACAGTCCATCGCAGTATCACCACCACCCAATACGATGACTTTCTTGCCATCAACACTGATGTATTCGCTTGGATCTTTTTCCCAGCCTTGGCAACGGTTGACATTGGCAATCAGGAAGTCTAATGCATCGTAAACACCATTCAGGTCTTCACCCGGGAAACCACCTTTCATATAGGTGTAGGTTCCCATGCCCATGAACACCGCATCGTATTCAGCCAGCAATTGTTCAATAGTGACATCAACGCCAATCTCGGTATTTAAACGGAACTCAATGCCCATACCGGTAAAGATTTCGCGACGACGCTTCATCACATCTTTTTCCATTTTAAATTCTGGAATACCAAATGTGAGCAAACCGCCAATTTCAGGGCGTTTATCAAATACCACTGGCTTTACACCACCACGCGCCAGAATATCCGCACAGCCCAAGCCTGCCGGGCCTGCACCAATGATCGCGACTTTTTTATTGGTCCACTTAACGCCAGACATGTCTGGACGCCAGCCCAAAGCAAAAGCAGTATCATTGATATATTTTTCAGCATTACCAATGGTCACTGCACCAAAACCGTCGTTTAAGGTACAGGCACCTTCACACAAACGGTCTTGCGGGCATACGCGACCACAGACTTCCGGCAAGGTGTTGGTTTGATGGCACAATTCAGCGGCTTGAAAAATCTGGCCTTCTGCAATCAGTTTTAACCAGTTTGGAATGTAGTTATGTACCGGACATTTCCATTCACAATAAGGGTTACCACACCCTAAACAGCGATGGGTCTGATTGGCAGCCACTTCCGCAGTAAAAGGTTTATAAATTTCCACAAACTCTGCCTTGCGGACAGTAATATCTTTTTTCTCTGGATCTTGGCGTGCTACATCCAGAAATTGAAAGTCATTATTAAGGCGCTCTGCCATGTCTCTCTCCGTGGGTAGGCGCAGCGATGTCCCTCATCTCTGCACCTGCCTATGTCTATGCAGTCGTGGAATTATTGTGGATCGGCTTGGGTAGTTTTCAAAAGCGTCTGTAAATTAGCAGCTTTTGGTTTCACCAGCCAGAACTTACGACTATAGAAGTCGAACTCATTACGGATCTTGTAAGCCCATGCACTACCCGTTTCCTGAATGTGCTCATCCAGAATACGCAGTAGGTTTTCTTTATGGTCTTCCATCGCCTCTGTCGAGATACGATTCAGATCAATCAGTTCGTGGTTATAGTAGTCGACAAAGTCATTATCAAGGTCAAGGACATACGCAAAACCACCGGTCATACCTGCACCGAAGTTATGGCCTACTTTACCTAATACGGTTACCACACCACCAGTCATGTATTCACAACAGTGATCGCCTGCACCTTCAATCACGGCAAATGCGCCTGAGTTACGCACCGCGAAACGCTCACCGGCAGTTCCCGCAGCAAAGACTTTACCGCCAGTCGCACCATATAAGCAGGTGTTCCCGATAATAGCCGTATTTTGGGTTTGGAACGGCGATCCTTTTGGCGGGAAGATCGAGACACGACCGCCTGCCATACCTTTACCGACATAGTCGTTGGCATCACCTTCAAGCTTGATATGCAAACCACCCGCATTCCATACCCCGAGTGACTGACCTGCAGTACCGATCAGGTTCATGACCACTGGATTGTTTTCCATCCCCAGATTGCCATAACGACGGGCGATTTCACCTGAGATACGCGCACCAATCGAACGGTCACAGTTACCGACAGTGAAGTTGAATGAACCCCCTGTACCCGCCTCAATTGCCGGCAACATTTCTGCTACCATTTGCTCAGCCAAGACACCCTTATCAAATGGTGCATTGCCCTGAACCTGGCAATATTGCGCCTTACCTTCAGCAGCAGGATGTGAGGTCAATAAGGCACTGAGATCAAGATGGGCATGTTTGTCTGTTTCACCTGGTAAAACTTCAAGCAAATCAACACGGCCAATCAAGTCTTTCAATGAAGCAACACCCAATGCAGCCAACCATTCACGGGTTTCTTCTGCAATAAACTTGAAGAAGTTGATCAGCATTTCAGGTTCACCAATATAGTGTTCCTGACGTAAATGATCTTGCTGTGTTGCAACACCGGTTGCACAGTTGTTCAAGTGACAGATACGCAGATATTTACAACCCAATGCGATCATTGGCGTAGAACCGAAACCGAAGCTTTCTGCACCTAAAATAGCCGCCTTGATCACATCCAGACCGGTTTTCAAACCACCATCGGTTTGTACACGAACCTTGCCACGCAAGTCATTGACACGGAGGGCTTGATGCGCTTCGCTTAGACCTAATTCCCATGGTGAACCCGCATGGTGAATCGATGAAAGTGGTGATGCCGCTGTACCACCGTCATAACCTGAAATGGTAATGAAGTCGGCATAGGCTTTTGCAACACCCGCAGCAATGGTTCCCACACCCGGCTCAGAGACCAGTTTGACCGAGACCATGGCTTGAGGATTAACCTGTTTCAAGTCAAAGATCAATTGTGATAAATCTTCAATCGAATAAATATCATGATGCGGTGGTGGTGAAATCAGGGTCACACCCGGCACCGAGTAACGTAAACGTGCAATTAAGCCATTCACTTTACCACCTGGTAACTGACCACCCTCACCCGGTTTTGCACCTTGTGCCACTTTGATCTGCAACACTTCAGCAGAGGTCAGGTAGGCAGGTGTTACCCCAAAACGACCAGAAGCAATCTGTTTGATTTTCGAGTTACGAATCGTGCCATAACGCGCAGGATCTTCACCGCCCTCACCCGAGTTAGAACGACCACCAATGGTATTCATGGCAATCGCAATTGCTTCATGTGCTTCTGGTGATAATGCACCTAAAGACATACCTGCAGAGTCAAAACGTGGCAGGATGTCTTCAATCGTTTCAACCTGATCAAGCGCAATTCCAGCAGTGGTTTTTAACTTGAATAAGTCACGAATGGTCGCCACTGGACGGTTATTCACCAGTTCTGCGTATTCTTTAAAGTCCTGATATTGGCCTGAACGTACCGCTTTATGCAAGGCATTGATCACGTCTGGATTAAACGCATGGTACTCTTTACCAAATACGAATTTAAGCAGACCACCTTGATCAATCGGCTTACGGTTCTGCCAAGCAGTGGTCGCCAATTTCTTCTGGTCATTTTCCAGATCGGCAAAGGTTGCACCTTGAATACGGCTTGGCACGCCGAGGAAACATTTATCTACCACTTCAGATGATAGACCTACCGCTTCAAATAACTGACCGCCACGATAAGAAGCAACCGTCGAGATGCCCATTTTAGAAAGAACTTTCAGTAAGCCTTTCTCAATCCCTTTACGGAAGTTGGCTTGCGCTTGAATTGGATCGCCCAGTAGCTCACCTTTCGCAACCAGATCATTGATCACATCATAGGCCAGATATGGGTAAACCGCAGTCGCACCAAAGCCAAGTAATACCGCAAACTGATGTGGATCACGCGCAAAACCGGTTTCAACCATAATGTTCGCGTCAGTACGCAAACCGGTCTTGATTAAATGGTGATGTACCGCACCTGTTGCTAAGGCAGCATTTGCAGGCAAATACCCTTCGCGGAAATTTTTATCAGTTAATACAATCAGTGTTTTACCATCACGAACCGCTTGTGCAGATTCTTCACAGATACGCTCAATCGCGGCCTGTAAACCTTCAGCTTCTGCATAGTTCAGGTCAATATCTACTACGCCATAGCCTTCGCGATCTTTCTCTACATCACGCAGCTGCTGCATTTTTGAATTAGACAAGACCGGGCTGGAAATAATGATACGATCCGCATGTTCCGGGCCTTGTTCGAACACATTCTGTTCACGACCTAAACAGGTTTCCAGTGACATCACGATCGATTCACGGAGTGGATCGATTGGCGGGTTGGTAACCTGAGCAAACTGCTGACGGAAATAGTCAGATACATGGCGCACTTGACGAGACAATACCGCCATTGGGGTATCATCACCCATTGAACCAACCGCTTCCTGACCACTTTCAGCGATCGGACGTAACAGTTGATCGCGCTCTTCAAATGTCACCATGAACATTTTTTGCGCTGCTTTTAACTTGTCGCCGGTTAAGCCTTGATCGACCAGTTGCTCTTCAAGCTGTGGATTGGCCTGTAGGCGAATCGCATGATCACGCAACCATTCACGGTATGGGCGCATGTTCTTGAGGTGATTGCTGACATCCTTGGTATCCAGCACTTTGCCTGTCAAGGTATCAACAACCAGGATTTGACCCGGACCGACACGGCCTTTAGACACCACATCTTCTGGCTCGTAGCCCCATACCCCGATTTCAGAGGCAAGGGTAATGTAATCATTCTTGGTGATGACCCAACGCGCTGGACGCAAGCCGTTACGATCCAGCATACAGATCGCATGACGACCATCCTGGATCACCAGACCTGCCGGACCATCCCAAGCTTCCATATGCTTCGAGTTAAATTCATAGAAAGCACGTAAGTCAGCATCCAGAGTTTCAACGTTTTGCCATGCCGGTGGAACCAGCATACGGAGTGCACGGAACAGATCCATGCCACCACCGACCAGAATTTCAAGCATGTTATCCAGACTTGACGAATCTGAACCGGTCCGGTTAACGATCGGATTCAGCTCAGTCAGGCCAGGTAATAACGGGTTTGCAAATTTCGGGGTACGTGCCAATGCCCAGTTACGGTTTGCGGTAATGGTATTGATCTCACCATTGTGCGCAAGGTAACGGAAAGGTTGTGCCAAAGGCCAACGTGGCAAGGTGTTGGTCGAGAAACGTTGATGGAACACTACAATATGCGATTTTAAACGCTCATCGGCCAAGTCGGTATAGAAGTCAGCAATCGCAGCCGGCATCATCAAACCTTTATAGCTGATTACGGTCGAGCAAAGCGTGGTCACATAGAATGACGGATCGTTTTGTAATTGTTGTTCTGCACGACGGCGTGCCAGGAAAAGCTTACGGTTAAATTCAACCTCACTCACCCCCATTGGGCAGTTCACAATGACCTGTTCAAATGCAGGCAGAGATTGCAGTGCAATTTCACCGAGGACATCGTTATTGGTCGGAACCACACGCCAAGCCAGTACGCGTAAGCCATCTGACTCAATTTCTTTGGTTAAAATATTTTTGGAATGTTGCGCTAATGCCGGATCTACATTTAAAAATACGGTACCTACAGCAAAAATTTCACTCAGTGTAATATCACTCAGTTTTTTTGCTTCGTCACGGAAAAATTGCTTTGGCATTGCCAATAATAAGCCGCAACCATCTCCCGTCTTGCCATCTGCGGCAATACCACCACGGTGCGTCATGCAACTTAAACTGTGAATCGCGGTTTCTACAAGATGATGACTTGATTCACCCTTCATGTGGGCGATCAGACCAAAACCACAGTTATCCTTAAACTCGTCAGGCTGATATAAACCTTGAGCGGGAGCTACAGTATTAGGCGATGGCATGTGCATAGCGTACCCTTCTTTCAACATGGCTCTTTCGAGCAACAAACATTCAATTCATTTTCTGCGATATTGCCGATCAACTCATTTAAAGTTCAATGCTTCGCGAAAACATTTTTACTGGCGGATTTGCAATATACGCCTTTCTTTTTCAAGACGCAGTGCATTTCGCCATCTAAAGTGTTTTCAGTTATTACACCCTCAAAAAAGTTTGTAAAGCACAAAAACTTTCCATTTCACGAAACTAATGAATCATTTAGTTTCAAAAGGCGCAATGAGCAGACAAATTAGCACCACAAGGATGCAAAAAACATGCCATGTAAAATTAGGTTTACTAAATCATTAAAAAAATTAAAATAACTTTAAGTTATAAGGGGCAAACCACTTGCCCCTGTCTGAAAAGTGCACCAAAAATAATCAGGGTGCTATAAAAAGAATCATATGTGCACAATTTTAGTGCATCATTAATTAAATGGATCGCTGACTTCTCGTTTAGAAGAATCTGAATTTTCTTTTATTTTTTCAGCATTTGCTGCTGCAGGCGGTGCAGATTGGCTTTGTTTGACATTTACCACATTGCCCTGTGCATCACGTTGAGTCACCGTGGTTTTTACTGTAGTGGATGATTCAGCCGTCCGGTTGCCCGTTACTGGTGCTCGATTCATTAACAGGGTCTCATCAACTTTTGGCAATGCCGCAGGTCTGAGCTGAACCGCATAAAGCTGATTGGACGCCGATTTCATTTCATCAGCGCCCAAATCATTGACCAATTCAGCATAGGTCGACAGTTGTTGCGCTTTAGGTTTGACCGAATCAGGCAGCGCCAGATTAAGCTGTGCAAATTGACGGGTAGCTTCTTCTGCATTTGAAAAAGCACCATAAGTAAGCACATATTGCTCGACCTGATCTTCGCCGCTGAGACGGAAATACACAAACTTCTTGCGATCTGAACGATTGAGCAAGAAGTTTTTAATAATGGCCTCATCCGAACTGCGGAAAATTTCCACGGTCCATTGACGTTGATGGTCCTTCATATATTTGGTGCCACGGAATTCGGGTGCATGGTCATTGGCCACCACCACGCGTGTAGTCAGATCCAAAGGTTTGACTTCGTCCGAGAGTGCACCCAGATGCGCAGTCGCCGCCACTTTTTCCGGTTGAATCTGAACCTGTGCTTCGGTTTCAGCGGGCTGTTGCTCTTTCACCAATGCCTTGGTATCGGTAACGCCCCAGAATATCAACGCAGCAATTAAACAAGCCAGCGCAAAAACCAGCCAGCTATATTGTTGAATATTTTGCCAAATTGATCGTGACACAGCCATGCTTTACCCAAATAATTAATTATGCAGATTGATTCGCAAGAATAGATTGTTTCATTAGCTCAACGTCAAAGTCTTTGGTAATGACGGCCTGACCCAAGCTTTTCAATAAAACCAGACGTAACTGACCGTTTAAGACTTTTTTGTCATGCGACATATAAGCCAAGAATTCATCTAATGGAATTTTTGGACATGATATCGGTAAATTGGCGCGTTGAATGATATTTTTTGTACGTTGCACCTCTTCGGCTGAAATCCAGCCTAAACGATGAGATAAATCTGCTGCCATCACCATACCGGTCGCCACCGCTTCACCATGTAACCAGGTGCCGTAACCCAGATAAGATTCTATGGCATGGCCAAAGGTATGCCCCAGGTTTAATAAGGCACGCTCGCCCTGCTCTTTTTCGTCATTGGCCACAATCCGCGCTTTATGAGCACATGATCGATAAACCGCTTCTGCCAGTAAATTTGCATCACGTCCGATCAATCCATCCATGTTTTGCTCTAGCCAGACCAGAAAATCAACATCACCCAATAAGGCATATTTAATCACTTCTGATAGTCCCGCAGACAGTTCGCGATCTGGCAACGTCTCCAGCTGTGCCATGTCCGCCAGCACCACTTGTGGCTGCTGGAAAGCTCCCAGCATATTTTTGCCCAAGGGATGATTGATCCCGGTCTTGCCACCAACACTGGAGTCAACCTGTGATAATAAGGTTGTCGGCACCTGCACAAAATAAACGCCACGCTGGAAACAGGCTGAGGCAAAACCAGCCATATCGCCAATCACTCCACCGCCCAAGGCCAGTACGGTACAGTCACGGTTAAAACCGGCTTCAAGCAAAGCATCAAAAATAAGATTCAAATGCTGAAGATCTTTATATTGCTCACCATCAGGCAGAATGCATTGCGCAACCTGTTTATCTAGCTGGATCAAGGCATCCATATAATGTTGTAAATACAAAGGTGCAACTGTTGAGTTAGATACCAGCATCACTTGTCGACCATGTAAATACGGCTCAAGCAATGCTTTCGGGTCTAAATGACTGCCAATAAATATGGGATAACGACGGTCACCCAACTCAACATGTAACGTTTGCATAATAACAACCAACCAGCGATTACTTAACTTGTTTAGATAAAATGACGTGCAAGATACGTTGTGCCAAATCCCGTGCCGCACCTTGATTTGTTTCGATGACGTAATGTGCGACTTCGCGATATAAAGGATCGCGCAGGGCCAATAAGTCACGTAGTTTTTGCTCTGGATTTTCGACTTGTAATAAAGGGCGATTTTTATCGCGATAGGTACGCTGTAGCTGTAACTCTACAGGTGTATAAAGATAGACAACGATACCACGCTGTTTGAGAAATTCCCGGTTTTTGACTTGGGTGACTGCGCCACCGCCTGTAGCCAATACCAATAATGGACGAGAGGTTAAGTCATTCAATACATTGGTTTCGCGTAACCGAAATCCGACTTCCCCTTCTTTTTCAAAAATCCATGGAATTGTGGCACCTGTTTTACGTTCGATTTCATGATCGCTATCAATAAAATCACGGCCTAGCAATTCTGCTAAATGCCGGCCAACTGTTGTTTTTCCTGCCCCCATTGGCCCTACCAAATAGATATTTGGTAGGGTTTCAAACGCTTTGCTTGGCAACGCGCCACCTATATGAATTGCGATTATTGAAAATATATTAATGATTTCTGGTCAAAGTGTCATTAACAATTCTCGGCGTAATAAAAATAAGCAGTTCACGTTTATTGTCTGTTTTCAAGTCACGGCGGAATAAACGTCCGACATACGGCAAGTCACCGAGGAACGGTACTTTGACCTGAGAACTGATATTTTCCTGCTCAAAAATACCACCAAGCACTACGGTTTCACCATTATCGACCAGTACATTGGTATCGATCTGGTTTTTATTGATAGTGAGCTGACCTGTCGGAGTCGGGGTACTTTGCGAGTCTTTGGTAATGTTCAGTTTCATCATCACCTTACCATCAGGGGTAATGCTTGGCGTTACATCCAGACTCAAGGTCGCGTCAATAAACTCTGTTTTAGGCACCGCATTCGCACCACCACCCGTTGATGAGGTATACGGAATTTTCTTACCCGATTCAATTTTGGCCGCCTGCTTGTCAGCAGTCATGACTTTCGGTGTCGAAATCACTTCACCATAACCATCGGCCTGTACTGCCGAAAGTTCCAAGTCCAGCATAAAGTCAGAAAGACTGATCAAACCAAAGGCAATACGGCTTGCCCCAGGGGTAACTGCACCCAAGTCGACATTCAGGTTATCAGGACGTTCAATTTCATATTTCCAGCCCCCTGTATCACTATCTTTCTCAGGCTTTCTTAAGTTCCATAGAGTTGTATCGCTACCACCGACCAACAGGTCATTATTTTTGGTAATCCCCTGCGACAAGATGCCCCATTTCACTCCCATCTCTTTGGTAAAATCGGTACTGGCACTGACAATACGTGCTTCAATCATCACCTGTTTCACCGACACATCCAGCAGATCAACCATCTTACGGATCTGGTCAATCTTCTGTGAAGTATCATTCACAATTAAGGTATTGGTCCGCGGATCAATCGAGATGGTTCCCCGTGGACTTAACAGGCCACCCGCCAAGGTGTCATTACTGATAGAATTAGAAGAATTACCATTGTTGGTATTGGCATTTTTGCCTTGAGTAATCAGCTTTTCAATATCGGCTGCTTTTGCATAGCTTAAGGTAATATATTCGGTTTGCAGCGGCGCCAGTTTCACGCTTTGCGCCTGCGCTTTGGCTTCTTCTTCCTCTGCCTTAATCAATTCTGAAACCGGTGCAATCCAGATCACATTGCCGTTACGACGCTTGTCCAGATTCTTGGTTTTCAGAACAATATCCAGAGCCTGATCCCACGGCACATCTTTAAGACGTAAGGTGATGTTACCCTGTACGGTATCCGCGGCGACCATATTGATACCGGTAAAGTCAGCCAGCAACTGCAAGACACGACGTACTTCAATATCCTGGAAATCTAAAGAAATCTTATTGCCGGTATAGGTTTGGGTCTTGGCCTTGGTTGGCGATTTATCTTCAGGACGTTTTAAACTGATGGTCAGTTTATTCTCTGCCTGATAGGCCATATATTCATAGCTGCCTGCAGACTGAATCGTTACCACGCCATTGCCTTTATCATTATAGGCATCGATACTAGCAACAGGTGTTGCAAAGTCATTGGTATTTAGACGACGCGCCAAATGAGTAGGGATTTTATTGCCCATGGTCCGCACAACAATTTTACTGCCTTGCTGTTGCACATCGACTGGCGTGTTATTGCCAAGCAAATCAATCACCACCAGACCTTCACCCTGATTGCCACGCTGGAAACCAATATTGGAAATCCCTTGTTGAACCTGACGAACAGCAGCGATTGGGGTTGCCATAGCAGGTTTGGCTGAATTGATTTTCAGTACAAAAGTATTGCCTTCAACACGGGTGGTAAAGGCGCCTGCATCTTTTAAATTTACAATCACGCGGGAACGCTGATCATCAGCCGCGACTTCCACAGAGCTTGCTTCATTGGTAGATACAGGAATAGAGGTCTGTTTTAAACTCTGTTGTGCCTTATCAAAATCCAGAATCAAGCGGGCAGGCTGTTCCAGCTGATAAGCTTGTGGCTGCGGCGGTAACCCGTTAAACATGACACGGATCTCGGTCCCTTGTTCAGCCAAATTCATCGGCACAATGTTGGTCATGCTGACTTGTGCCGAAGCCACTTGCATCACTGCAAGCGTAATCGCAGCCATAGAAAATTGACGGAATGCATGATTCATGGTCTTCGCTTCCCCAAATAAAGAATCTTTAAACTGTTTTTTCATTGTTATTCCTTTAATCTTATGGTGCTGGTCCGATCAGAACGAGTGTTCGCGGTCTTTCCACATAACCTTCTCGTCCATCCGGTACGATTTCCACCAAATCTATCTGCGTCGGGCTAATTTTAATGATGCGCCCCTGATTCATCCCCAAATAACTCCCCACTTGTACGCGCTCGATTTGACCATCTGGTGTTTGAATCAAAGCAATAGTGGCATTGGTTCTACCACGCATACTTCCCTTCATATTTAAGGATTCGAGGGCATAGCTCTCTAGTGGTTGTGGCTGACGATTGAAGTTCGGATATACACGTTTACCGGCCATAATCTTTAACTCGGCCGCCAAAGAGCTTGGCATAAACGGGCTTTTCAGCTGATGTGCCGAATAGTTAAATAAAGGTACAGGTGTAAATACCGGTGCAGGCTCAATCGGTAAAGGCGGCTGATTGCGAATTTCAGCCATCTTCTGGTTGACTGCATCAATACGCGAATCACATCCCACCAGCCCCAATCCAAGCAACAAGCTCAGTAGTAATTTATAATTATTCATGGCTTATTTTCCTCCTGCAGCAGGTGGATTATTTGTCGCTGCCGCAGCGGCATTGGCCTGATCATCCGCCCCTACATAGCGGTAGGTTTTGGCTTTCACGGTATAATTCACCACCGGAATATCCGACTTTTTCTGGGTATCTTCTTTTGCTTCTACGGTAAAGTCATGCAAAGTAACAATACGAGGCAAAGCCGCAATACCGGTAACAAATGCACCAAAGGCATGGTAGTCACCTGTCGCATCGATACTGATCGGTTGCTCAATAAAGAACTCTTGCTTGACTTCATTTTCCAGACGGATATTTTTAAATTTCAGACCTGAATTCACTCCGGTCAGGTTAATGTCTTCAACCAGACTTGGAATTTCTGTCTCTTTTGGCAGTTGCTCTAATTGTTGATTAAAGTTCGCTTCCATTTCTTGCAGTTGCGCTTGATATTGCTGCAAGTTACGCAGCTTGGAATCTTTTTCACGAAACTCATTGAGCAAGCTCTGTTCCTGGGCCTGAGCATTTTCAATCGCTTCGAGCTGAGATTTAATCACCACAAAATAACCCAGCGCCAGCACGGCTAGAAACACAAAAATCCAGCAGGTAATTTTGACAGATAAAGGCCAACTGCCGTAATTGTTCATATCCAGCGTATTAAATTGCTGGAAGAACTGCTCGACCGTCATTTTCTTTTTCTTGACCGCAACGCTGTCTTGATTCAATTCATCTTGGTTCATTTCGCGGCCCCCACTGCTACTACCCCTGATGCTGCCTGTTCTGATGCGGGTGCAGCTTCAGCCGTTGTACCAATTTCACCCAAATCGACAGTGACAATAAAACTGCCATAATTTTCCTCAACCCGAGGAACCAGCGAACTTGCTGCTTTATCTTTGTTTTTATCTTCATCCACTGCCAGGAATGAATTCATGAAGGCATTGCGATACCATGGCGAAGCTTCCAAGTTACGCAACAGTTCAGCCACGGTATTCGGGCTTTCTGCTTTTCCTTCAATCGTGAATTTATCACCGGTGCGTGTGAACTTGGTTAAGTACATGGTCGGTGGTGTGACCCGGACCAGCTCATCCACCAGACGTACGGTAACCGGACGCTGTCCTTGTAAACCCTGAATCAGCTTCATACGCTCAATAATCGCATTACGGCGTTCTTGCAAGCCATCCAGTGCCTTCAGTTGAGTATCCAGATTCTGGTTGGTACTCACAATCAGCTGATTGGCCTGTTCCTGATCACTGAGTTTATGATCAAAATACATCCAGCCTGAAAAGACCGAAGCAACCCCTAATGCAGCAACCCCAACACAAAAAGCGACAAACTGTTTCTTTCGTTGTTCTCTTAGCTCATCACGCCAAGGGAGTAAGTTAATCTTTGCCATTAATCAAAACTCCTCATTGCCAAACCGCATGCCACCATTAATGAAGAGGCATCATTTTCAATTTTTTTAATATCAATTTGGGGAGAAAAACCCATTTGTAAAAATGGATTGGCAATGGTCACCCGGTAACCGAGCTTTTGTTGTAACAGCTTGGCCAGACCAGGAATATTGGCATTCCCGCCAGCAAGCAGAATATGATCAATCTCATTGAACTGAGAGGATGAAAAGAAGAACTGCAGTGAACGTGCCGCTTGCTGAACAACGGCATCAAGGAAAGGCTCAAGCACCTCGGTATCATAATCATCCGGCAGGGTTCTTTCTTTTTTGGCACGACCGGCTTCCTCAAAAGACAAGCCATAGCGACTTTGGACATCTTGAGTCAGTTGACGACCACCAAAGACCTGCTCACGGGTATAGATAATTTTGCCTTTCTGCATTACAGACAGCGTGGTCATGGTATGCCCGATATCCAGAATACCCACGGTATTGGCACCCATCGGCAAGGTATCAGCAAAGACACTGAAAGCACGCTCCATGGCGTAACTTTCCACTTCTGCAATTTTCGCGGTGAGGCCAGCCAGCTCAAGCACTTCGACGCGCGTGTCTACATTTTCTGTCCGTGTTGCCACGAGCAGGACGTTTACCCGGTTTGGATTGGCCAAACGATCCGGTAAAACTTCAAAATCCAGACTCACTTCATCTAATGGGAACGGAATGTATTGCTCAGCGTCCATACGGATCTGAACTTCACGTTCCTCATCCGACATGTCAGCATCCATTTCTATGATCTTGTTAATGACCATAGACGTAGGCACTGCGATTGCAACATTGGTGGTGTGAGGATTGGCAAGGTTCACCACTCTCTCTAACGCATCCCCCACCGCCTCTGGGTTCAGAATGCTTTTTTCCACTACACTGTTTTCAGGTAATGGCATCACCGCATAACTTTCAACCCAATATCTACCGTTCTTTACAGAGAGCTCCAATAACTTAACAGTTGTCGAACTAATATCGACACCCACTAACCCCTTATTTGGTTTACGATATAACCTGAGCACAGTACTTTCCTATTTATTTTTTTATCCCCAAAAATACAACATACTAATTTTGTTTTGGTCTTTAATTGATACGGATACAATAACTCATCTAACAATCCGCATGTCTAAAGGATATACTGACCACAATTAGTTTGCCATTCGCTCTTATTAAAACTTACTTATTATGAAAAAGCTATCCAGTTCTGGTATTGTTCGCCCATTTTTTTTGATCATTATTATTATCTTAGTCTCACTTCCAATGGGATTTTATGGCATGTATCTCTATCTCGCGCCATCATTGCCAGATATGAGTTCATTAAAAAAAGCGCCTTTATTAAAACCATTGCAGGTCTATACGGCTGATAATAAGTTGATTGCGGAATACGGCGGAAAACTCTCCATTCCTGTTAAGTATGAACAGATTCCTCCAACCTTCATTCATGGTTTCCTTGCAGCAGAAGACTCCTCATTTTTTGAGCATAACGGCATCAGTTTTAAAGGCTTAGGGCGAGCTTTAACTGAATCTGTTACGGGCTCGGATGTGCAGACTGGCGGCTCAACCATTACCATGCAGGTTGCGAAAAACTATTATTTAAGTCCGGACCGTACGCTTAGACGTAAACTGACGGAAGTGTTTCTGGCACGAAAAATCGAACAGAACTTAACCAAACAGGAAATCCTGACAGCCTATGTCAATAAAATTTTCCTAGGTAAAAATGCCTATGGTATCGCTGCGGCAGCTCGTATCTATTACAACAAAAACCTGAATGAGCTGACCACCGCACAAATGGCCATGATTGCAGGCTTACCGAAAGCACCGTCAAAATATAATCCGGTGGTGAATCCAGACCGTGCGCTTGAGCGCCGTAACTGGATTTTAGGCCGTATGCTGCAACTGGGGTATCTCAACCAGAATCAATATCAGCAAGCTGTTGCCGAGCCGATCAATCTCAACATGGTAGATCGCTCTGTCAGTAACGTTTTTCCCTATGTCGGAGAAATGGTCCGTTCCGAATTAGTTGAGCATTTTGGCGAACAGGCGATTGATTCGGGCTATAAGGTTTATACCACCATTGACAGCAACCGCCAGCGCTATGCAGAACAGGCGATTCAAAACGGACTGGAAGCCTATGACCGTCGTCATGGCTGGCGCGGTCCAGAAGCACATGACAAACCATTAAAACAGTTCATGGCTTATGCCAACACCTACCCTGCGCAAGTCACCAAAGTGAATAATAATTCCTTTGAAGCCTTGATGCAGGATGGCTCAACCGTAACCGTGAACTGGTCAGGCATGTCTTGGGTGCGACCATATCGCAATGCCAATAGCGTCGGTGGTGGGCCATCCAATGCTTCGCAGATTGTTAAAGTTAAAGATATTGTGCGTTTACGTCCAAATGAAGGCAAAACGGTATGGGCTTTGACTCAAGTACCTAAAGTACAGGGCCAGCTCATTGCCATTAATCCGAATGACGGTGCAATTGAAGCCGTTGTAGGTGGCTATAACTTCTATCAATCAAAATTTAACCGTGCCTTACAAGGTTGGAGACAACCCGGTTCGACCATTAAGCCTTTCGTGTATGCACTGGCTTTAGAACGTGGTATGACGCCATATAGCATGGTGAATGACAGTCCGATTACCATTGGTAAATGGTCACCAAGAAACGCCGATG
Source organism: Acinetobacter sp. 'aerobic (ED)' (assembly GCF_904886855.1). NCBI lineage: Bacteria > Pseudomonadati > Pseudomonadota > Gammaproteobacteria > Moraxellales > Moraxellaceae > Acinetobacter > Acinetobacter sp. 'aerobic (ED)'. Next base: position 314,220 of record NZ_CAJHGI010000003.1, on the reverse strand, counting down.
GACGCTATCTTGGTATGATTCCGTTACGCCGTGCGCTGTATTTGTCACGAAACTCGGTTTCTGTGCGTTTATTACAAAATGTCGGCATCGAGCGTGCCCGCCAACTGTTTATGGATTTTGGTTTACAAGATGACCAGATTCCACGTAACTATACCATTGCCTTAGGTACGCCACAGGTATTACCGATCCAGATGGCAACCGGTTATGCCACATTTGCCAATGGCGGTTACCGTATCCAGCCACACTTTATCACCCGTATTGAAGATGCGTATGGCAAAGTGATTTATGAAGCCAAGCCTGAATATGCATGTATTCCATGTATTGCCACGGCAAATAACAGTGCGAAGCAAGCAACGGCGGATGCAAGCAAAAAAGATGACGTCAAAGAAATTACCAATGAGACACTGGATGATGTCAATGCGGCATCTGATGTTGAACTGACTGCTGCCGATACTGCACAGGCCAGCAAACCAAATGGTGACTACCGCCAGGCGCAACGCATCCTGAAATCAAGCTCGGCCTATGATATGGCCAATATTCTTCGTGATGTAATCCAGCACGGTACTGGACGTGCAGCGATGAAAATCGGCCGTGATGATCTGGGCGGTAAAACAGGGACCACCAATGATGCCAAAGATGCCTGGTTTGCAGGCTTTAACGGCAAGTTAGTTGCTGTGGCCTGGGTGGGCTTTGACCAGCCGCGCACGCTGGGTCGTCGTGAGTATGGTGGGGTTGCTGCGCTTCCGATCTGGACTAACTTCATGGGTCAGTCTTTAAAAGACACACCATCAGCATGGGTACGTCTGGATAAAGATGCCAAAGATCCGATTTCGCGCGATAAGTTACAGATCCAGCAAAGCGAAGACAAAAAAGAATATCGTGCTTCGCCACCGCTGGCTCGTCCAATGTATCGCCCAGCACCACCAGCGCCAACGCGTTCAACCGAAAATGACTTTTCTGACTTGCCTGGCACTACAGCACCAAGCGTCGGTGAGGAACGTCCAATCACGCCTGCGAAGAAGCAGCCTCCGGCAATGGGCTCAAACAATCCGGCACCTCAAAAAGAGCGTGACGGAATTGAGAATCTGATTAATCAGATTCAATAAGAAAAAAAACAAGCCATCAAATTGATGGCTTGTTTTTTTTCTGGAACAGATAAATCTGGAAGGCTGCCGTTGCTGCGAATTGTGACGACTGTTCCAGCAGTTTGCGTCGTTCGGGATTGGCCTTATAAGCATAGGGTGTCATGGCAATCAGGTTTTTTAAAGCCTGCTGATCCAGCGACATGACACTCTCCACCACCTGTTCCTGTTTGAGCTCAAACTGTGCTTCTAACTGCTCCACAAACTTCTGTGGTTCATGCAGGTTCACCTGCTCAAACAAGGCGGCACGCAAATCATATAAATGACGTGGCGCAGGCGTGACTACAATCAGATATCCATCCTGTTGTAACACCCGCATAATTTCATCTTGAGGAATAGGACTAAACAGACTGGTGCACAAATCAATGCAATGGTCCTGAACAGGCAAGGTAGCCCCCGTTCCCACTACCCAGGTCACTTTTGCATTCAGCTTGGCTGCTCGCTGTACCGCCGTCTTGGCAATATCCACCCCAATACATTGCTTGGTCTGAGCCTGCATGGCACTGGTGTAGTAGCCCTCCCCACAGCCAATGTCCAGTACCGCTTCAGGTTTAAGCTGTTGCAGCATCTCGACCACCGCCTGCTGTAAAGGCTGGTAAAAACCGGCTTGCAGAAACTCACGGCGCGCCAGTACCGATTCAGGTGTATCGCCCGGTGACTTGCTATGTTTATGTTGCACCACATGTAAATTGACATAGCCCTGTTTTGCGACATCATAGTGATGTCCTTGTTCACAACGCCATGAGTTCTCTACCAAATTCAATGATTGGCGACAAACAGGACACATCAACAAACTCATCTATTTTCTCCAAACATAAAAAAAGCTGGTCAATACCAGCTTCTTTCTTGAATCTTGGTTTAACGTAATTTTAAGGTCATTAAGCCTAACACGACCAGGAAAATCGTGATAATCCAGAAACGGATGACCACCTGGGTTTCTTTCCAGCCCTGTTTTTCATAATGGTGATGCAGAGGCGCCATCAAGAACACACGTTTGTTACGCATACGCAATGAACCGATCTGCAAGAATACCGAAATGGCTTCCATTACAAAGACACCGCCCATAATCGCAAAGACGATTTCCTGACGCACCATCACCGCGATGGTACCGAGCATCGCTCCAAGTGCCAACGCACCGACATCGCCCATGAAGACTTGTGCCGGATGTGCATTGTACCAGAGGAAGGCCAGACCGGCACCGACCATCGCCGAACAGATCACCACCAGCTCAGAGGTATATTTAACATAAGGAATATGTAAATATTCAGCGAAACGGATATCACCCGATAAATAAGCAAATACGCCTAAACCCGCTGCTACCATTACGATCGGCATAATTGCCAAACCGTCTAAGCCATCGGTCAGGTTCACCGCATTCGATGCACCGTTAATCACCAGATAAGTAAACACAATAAATGCCAAACCTAATGGGAATACTGACAACGGAATTGAAAGGTTCTTAAAGAAAGGAATCAGCAAGTCCAGCATATTCGCGGTATGCACTGCGCTATCTTGCTGTTTTGCAATCACATATAAGGCAATACCGGCTCCTAGAGACGCCACCGAAGTCCAGAAAAACTTCTTGCGCGCAGGTAAGCCCGCATTATCTTTATAACGCACCTTAATCCAGTCATCAGCCCAGCCCACTGCACCAAACACCACCATCACGCCAAGCACGATCCAGACGTAAGGATTGGATAAATCCGCCCACAATAAGGTACTGATCCCGATAGAGAGTAAAATCAGGATCCCGCCCATGGTAGGGGTTCCCATTTTTTTGGCATGGTTTTCTGGCGCAAAAGAGCTGACTGCCTGACCATACTTGAGTGCCTGTAATTTGCGAATCATGACCGGGCCTAAGGCCAGACCAATCGTCAAGGCAGTCAGTAAGCTCAACAAAGAGCGCAATGTTAAATAACGAACAACCTGAAACGAACTGTTATAGTCCGCCAATTGTTCAAATAACCATAACAACATTTAAATTTTCTCCATCAAGTCAGCCATCAACGTTTCCATATGGGTATAACGAGACCCTTTGAACAGGAAACTCATTGACTGGGGTTGATGTGTGTGGACTAAATTAATTAAAAACGGTAAGGCTTCTGCCTGTGTTGCAAAGGCATGTAGCTTTGCTGAATGAGATGAACCTTGTTGCGCTGCGGCAGCAAACTCACCCACCACAATCAAGTGATCAAGTGGCAAGGCCGATAAATCACGTCCTAGATCATGATGTTCCTGCCAGCTACTGTCACCCAGTTCGCCAATATCACCCATGACCATGATTTTTAAGCCCTGCTGCTGCAAGAGCACCTGTGCTGCTGCACGCATCGAGGTCGGGTTGGCATTATAGGTATCATCAATAAACAGGTGATTGTGCTGCTGGATAAAGTTCAGACGACCTTTAGCACCTTGTGCTTGCTCTAAACCTTGCACAATATCATCCAGTGCAATACCCAGCGCTAAAGCAAATGCTGTAGCTGCTACGGCATTCTGTACATTGTGCGCGCCAGCAAATGGCAAATTCACCGCACGAACACCTTGTGGTGTATGCAAGTTAAACTGTGCCGATTGAGGATGAAGCTGAATCTCTGTCGCAAAAATATCACCGCCTTCACCAAAGCTCAGCGTCGGATGGGGCTGGGCATTTTCACGAATAGTGGCTGCAAAATCATCTTGCGCAGGAATAATTGCGGTACCTTGCGGCAAAATATGCGCATAGATTTCTGATTTAGCGCGGCAAATACCTTCGCGGCCACCAAATTCACCCAAGTGCGCTGTACCAATATTCAAAATACCTGCCACATGTGGCTGCACCAGATTGGAGGTGTAATCAATTTCACCTTGATGGCTAGCACCCAGCTCCATCACCGCATATTGATGTTGCTGACGTAGTTCCAGCAACATCATCGGCACCCCCAAATCATTATTCAGGTTGCCACGGGTAATCAGGGTCGGTGCTAAACGCGATAAAATACTGCCCAGCATTTCTTTGGTGGTGGTTTTACCACTACTACCGGTCAAGGCAATTACTTTCAACTGCTGGTTTTGCTGACGGCGATAGGCTCCCAGATGACCTAGCGCCAAACGTGTATCTTTTACGACGAGCTGTGCAATATCAGCCTCAACAGGATGCTCTACGATGGCAATCTGACAACCTTGTGCAGCGACTTGCGCGACAAAATCATGTGCATCAAAACGCTCGCCCTTTAATGCAAGAAATGCATCATCAGCCTCGGCATGACGTGAATCAGTCAAAATACGCTTAATTTTACCCTGCGGAATATTCTGCTGATACCACTGCCCTTGGGTGGCTTGTTGTAATTGTTCTGCTGTCCACGCTTCTAATGGAACAGTACTGGTTGTTGAGGTATGCATGGTTTTTTATTTACCTTTTTTCACACTATTGCACAGGATAAGCAGAATGTAGCGAATGCGATTGCGCAGCAATGGCAGACTGCACTTCAACCACATCATCAAACCAATGCCGCACGCCATCGATTTCCTGATAGTTTTCATGGCCTTTGCCCGCAATCACCACGATATCTCCGGCTTGGGCTTGCGCTACGGCAAATTTAATTGCTTCACGGCGGTCATGAATTTCATGCATGACGTGTGCACTAAAATCGATGCCCTGCTTCATATCGGTAAAAATCTGTTCAGGATTTTCAGTTCGTGGATTATCCGAGGTCAGCATGACCGGATTAGCGTGATCAAGCGCGGCCTGTGTCATGAGTGGACGTTTGCCACGGTCACGATCGCCACCACAGCCAAATACTGCCCACAACTGTCCAGTGACATGACGTTTTAATGTGGTCAATACCTGAATCAAGGCATCCGGTGTGTGGGCATAATCCACTACAAATAGACGCTCGGCATCCTGAATCACCTGCATACGGCCAGGGGCACCTTGCAGTTGCGGTACAAACTGCACCAGATCTGCCAGTGCGAAACCTGCATATTCGGCTGCAATCAGGCTGGCCAATAAGTTTTCAACATTAAAATGACCCAGCAATGGGCTGTGTACCACATAGGCGCCGGTTGGGCTGATCAGGGTAAAACTTGCCCCGCTTAAACGATACTGCAAATCAGCAATATGATAATCAGCCGTTGTTTGAGTCAAAGAGTAGGTCAGAATTTTGGGTTGTGACGGGTTGGCTTTTGCTGCATCCAGCATGATTTGGGCATGCGCATCATCCAGATTAATCACAATAGCTTTTAAAGTCGTAAATTTGAACAGCAAGGCTTTTGCTTCAGCATAGGCCTCAAGTGTACCGTGGTAATCCAGATGGTCACGGCTTAAATTGCTATAGACCGCAATTTCAAGCTCACAACCGTTGAGACGGCCTTGCTCCAGACCATGTGAACTGGCTTCCAGGGCGACAAAACGCGCACCCTGTTTGGCATAATCATGCAGCGCATGTTGCAATTGCAAAGCATCTAAAGTGGTATGTGTAGATGGGGTTAAGTTGGGTAAAATCCCGTTACCGGTGGTACCCATCACCGCACAGCCTTGACCTTGCGAGCTAATCAGCTCGGCAATCAGACGAGAAATGGTGGTTTTACCATTGGTTCCCGTCACCGCAATACCGCGTAATGACGCTACCGGATCGACTGCCTGCAAATATTGCTTTTGCCATTCGCCCATGTGATAGCGAACCTCAGGACACACCCACTCATTGGCAAAGCCTAAAGCCGTTTCACTAATGATCGCCAATGCCCCGGCATCTAAGGCATTCTGGGCAAACTGGCGTGTTTTTTCTGGCTGGCTATAACTGCTCAGGGCAATAAAAATCTGCCCCTTTTCAATCTTACGACTATCCAGAGAAAAACCCTGAAAAGGTTGGGTAGACCAAGCCGCATCAATGCTGATCGGATGTATCTGTTGAAAACTAATCGACATAATCTACCTACGGATTGGATTTTATAGAAGTATCAAGTGGTTTATCTAAAGGTACGTTCAGGAGACGTAATGATTCCTGCATGATGCGTGCAAACACAGGGGCAGCGACCAGACCACCGTAATAACGGCCTTGCGGGTTTTCAACCACCACAATGATGGCCAGACGCGGATCACTGATCGGTGCAACACCCGCAAACAAGGCACGATATTCACTGTTGGAGTAGCCTTTACGGTCTGCACGCAGTTTATGTGCAGTCCCTGTTTTACCCCCGACACGGTAACCCGGAATTACGGCCTGCTTGGCAGTACCGCCCGGCATGGTAACTTGCTCCAGCATGGTGAGGACCTGATCGGCAATTTTAGGTGCCAGCACTTGTGTGCCTTCAGGTGCCTTATCCAGTTTGCGCAAGCTCAATGGCATTTGCACACCATGGTTCGCCAACATGGCATAGCCTTGTGCCACCTGTAAAATGGTCGCATTCAGACCATAACCATAGGCCATGGTACCAAGCTGGGAGGGATTCAGCTTGTTGCCCGAATAGAGCAGACCCGCACTTTCACCCGGGAACTTGACTGCTGAACGTTGCCCGAAACCTGCCCGTCTAAAGAAAGAAGGAACCGTATCTTTTGGCAGCGACAAGGCAATCTTGGCTGAACCGACGTTTGACGACTTAATAATCACGCCAGACACCGTTAAGGCTCCGTAGTTATGCGTGTCGCGGATAGTATGCCAGCCTAAACGCATTGAACCTGGTGAAGTATTGACAATAGTCGACGGTGTATATTTACCACTTTCCAAGGCTGCGGCCACGGTAAACGGCTTCATGGTCGAGCCTGGCTCAAACATGTCAATCGCACCACGGTTACGCATGGCATCTTTGTTGCTGAGACCGTTTTTGTCATTCGGGTTATAAGACGGCCAACTGGTCATCGCCAGAATTTCACCGGTTTTGACATCAACCGCAATTGCGGTGGCAGAGCGGGCATTATTGGCCACACCTGCTGCGGTCAGCTCGCGATACATGATGTATTGCAAACGCGAGTCGATACTCAGGGTAATATTTTCGCCTGATTCGACTTCTTTAATCACTTCAGAAACTTTAAGACGGTTACCTTTTTTATCCCGAATGATTTTTTGCTCACCATCGACACCCGACAACTGTTTGTTCAGCTGCATTTCCAGACCTTCGATGCCCACCCCTTCACTATTGGTCAGGCCGATAATCTGTGCATTAGGCTGAGGTTGCGGATAGTAACGCTTATAGCTCTTCTCGGCATAAACGCCCTGAAAATTACGTTTGGTAATCAGGTCTGCCTGCTGGGGTGGAATTTCTTTTTGTAGTACCAGATAACGTGAACGAGGGCGTGCCTGCATCTGTTTCTTTAAATCTGCACGATCAACACCAACCGCATCGGCCAGTTCATCCAGATTCAGGTTTTTATCGGGCAATTGGCGTTTTAATTTACGGTTATTCGGATCTTTTTTCAGTTCAGCTGTAATTTCATCAAACTGTTGTTTGGTTTCCCAGTAATCTCTCGGGTCGATCACGATTTTCATGATCGGGGTACTAATCGCCAACGGCACGCCATGACGATCACTGATCACGCCACGCATCGCCTCAAGACGTTCGGTACGCAAGATATTGGCATTGGCCTTATTTTGTAAAAAGTCCTTATTGACCACTTGCACATAGAAGGCGCGTGCGACCAGAACCACAAAGCAAAGCAGCACCGTGCCCCACAGCAAATAAAATCGCCACATGTCCAAAGCAAGTGTTGGTCTTTCCGAAATCGACTGCTGTTTTTTTCGTATTGGTTTGCTTCTTTTATCTGCCATACAGCATGCCTTATTTATCTTGCTTTGAAGTCATAGGTAAAGAAATCACTACAGTTTGCGTAGCGGGTGGCGAGAACATACGCAGTTGGGTCACGGCCCGAGAACCGATCTGTGCTGTGGCACCAAAGGTTTGCTGCTCGATCAGTAAGCGGCCCCACTCTGCATTCAGATCATCGCGTTCGCGCATGTAGGCGCTTAAGTCACGATAATCATGACGATATTCAAAGACCTGAAACACCACCATCATTGCACTGGTAAAGACCAATGCAACGAGTACAGCATATACAACGACTTTTTTCAGTCCCTTTCTGCTGCTTGGTAAAACGTCGTCGTCATTCTTGTTGTTCATTGTTAGCCTTTTTGCTCTAAACGCTCCGCCACACGTAGCCATGCACTACGCGAGCGAGGATTTGCTTTTACTTCTGCTTCACTCGCACGAATACGAGAAACTTTCTTTAAACGTCGAGTATCAACCTGTGCTTGAGGCATGCCCCAACCTGAATCTTCGGCCAGACTCGATTCTTTTTGAATAAATTGCTTGATCAGACGATCTTCCAAAGAGTGGAAGCTAATCACCGCCAGCTGCGCCGTTGGTTTTAACAAGGCAACCGCTTGCGGCAAGAATGTCTCGATATCATCGAGTTCTTTATTGATGGCAATCCGGATGGCCTGAAAAGTCCGTGTGGCCGGATGCTTATGCTTTTCCCATTTTGGATGTGCTGTTTTAACCACTTCTGCCAGTTGAGCTGTTGTTGTCATTTCGCCTGCCAGTTTAATGGCTTTGGCAATACGGCGGCTATAACGTTCTTCACCATATTGGTAAATAATGTTTGCAAGTTTTTCTTCTTCAATATCAAGCAGCCATTCTGCCGCAGTTGGGCCTTGCGAATTATCCATACGCATATCCAGTGGCCCGTTTTGCATAAAACTGAAACCACGTTCTGCCTGGTCGAGCTGTGGTGACGACACGCCCAAGTCAGCCATAATGCCATCAACTTCGGTAATGCCAATCTTGGCAAGCTCAGCCTGCAGATCGGCAAAGCTGGCATGAATAATTTTAAAGCGTGGATCTTCTTGTTCTAATTGTGCTGCAACTTCAAGCGCTTGAGGATCTTTATCAAAGGCATAGACGCGCGCATTCTGATCAAGTTTTGACAATAAAAGCTTGGTATGTCCACCACGACCAAAGGTGGCATCGACAAAAATACCAGTATCGCGACCTGCCAATACGCCATCAACGGTTTCATGAAGTAAGACAGAAATATGCGACATAAGAATTGAATCAACAGCTGAAAATGTAACTGCACATTATCACCTTGTTTTACGCCAGCACCAAACGACTTTTTGTAGAGAATTCTTAACTTTTCATAGATAAAACCGTTTTCTTGTCATTTTTCATGCAATAAAAAAGCAAACACCTTGGGTATTTGCTTTTCAATCTTTTGTGTTGATCTGAATGAAGACCAAATTTACGGTTTTTCCGCATAAATCTGGTCAAAAATCGCACCATTTACAAAATGCGTTTTTTGCGCTTTTGCCCAGCCGCCAAACACGTCATTTATATTGAATAATTTGATCTTGGGAAATTGTTTGGCATATTTGGCCGCCACCTGAGGATTGCGTGGACGGAAATAATGTTTTGCTGCCAGTTCCTGACCGAGCGGCGAATAAAGAAAGTTCAAATAGCCACGTGCCAATTGACGGTTACCATTCTTATCTACCGTTTTATCCACGATTGCCACTGAAGGCTCCGCCAGAATCGAAATTGAAGGATAGACGATGTCAAACTTATCTTTACCTAAGCCTTGCGTTGCCAATAAGGCTTCGTTCTCCCAGGACAGCAATACATCGCCAATGCCACGCTCAGCAAAGGTGGTCAGGGAACCGCGTGCACCAGAGTCCAGGACTTTGACATTCTGATAAAGCTTTTTCACCAGCTCACGGGCTTTGGCATCATTCCCGCCCGGCTGTTTCAAGGCATAGCCCCAAGCCGACAAGTAGATCCAGCGCGGCGCCCCACCGGTTTTTGGATTTGGCGTAATGATCTCCACCCCGTCTTTGGTCAGATCATTCCAGTCGCGAATATTTTTAGGATTACCTTTACGTACCAGAAAAACCACGGTCGACGTATAGGGTGCAGAATTATCCTTAAACTGCTTTTGCCAGTCTTTACGGATTAAGCCGGCATTGGCAATTTCATCAATGTCATTTGCCAGTGCCAAAGTCACCACATCGGCTTGCAAGCCATCAATTACAGAACGTGCCTGTTTACCCGAGCCACCATGAGACTGTTTAAAATCAACCTCCTGACCGGTTCGTTGTTTCCAGTATTGACCAAAGGCCTGATTATATTCCTGATAAAATTCCCGAGTCGGGTCATAAGACACGTTTAAAAATGTCGTCGCGGCTTGCGCCACCCCATTTAAGCCCAGCGCCAATAATGCTGCTGCAATCACTGTTTTCATTGTTTATTGATCCAGTCCACCCCATTTGTAATCACTATATTTATTTAAAAATAATTTACAATCATGTAGTTATATCAATAAATTTATTGCTTTTCAGTTTTTAAGCTAAGGTAGCAATGGATAGACTGGATAAAAAGCAGCCAAAACAACATCTGGAAGCAAAAATGAGAAAAATTATCATTCTCCACTTTTTCTACACATTTGCTTGCTAAATTGCGCGTGTATACAAAGTAGCCAGAATGCTATAATTCTAGAGAAGGATGTGTTGAATTTTAAGATTTTTGTAAAAAGTGTGACTTAGTTCTACTTTTTTATTAAGATTTATGTTTAAATCGTATTATTAAAGCAATAGTATAGTAGTTTGGTAGTCTTATAGACTCAAATTCAAGAGGGGAATGTTAGCGATGCCAACATTAAAATTGAAGAAAACAGTATATATAAGTTTATTTTTGCTATGTTCTGTTCAAGCTGGACATGCAGCTGCAATTAAAGAAAGCAATAACATAAAAACGCTTGATAAATCTTCTTCAAGCTTGATCGTCAAAGCACTGGATCAGCAAAAACGCAATACCAGCATGCTACCGTCAACAGATGACGAGCTAAAAATGTTAAATACCATTCGTACGACACCAACCCAGACTTTTTTTGCCAGTCAACATGAGCGTTTTTCACGTTTCGTTCAAACCATATTCCAGCCGCATAGCTCATAATTTTTAAATATGTGCCCCTCACATGTTTAAATGAAGCCTAGTCCTGTTGTGACTAGGCTTTTTCGTTATAATAGTTTCAATTTTAATTTAACCTCCGATCATTTATGAAAGTCCGTACCCGTATTGCTCCTTCTCCGACAGGATTTCCGCATGTAGGCACCGCCTATATCGCGTTGTTTAATTTATGTTTTGCCAAGCAACATGGCGGTGAATTCATTTTACGTATTGAAGATACCGACCAGCTTCGCTCTACACCAGAATCTGAAAAAATGATTCTGGATTCTTTGCGCTGGCTGGGTCTGAACTGGTCTGAAGGCCCTGATGTGGGTGGTCCACATGCGCCTTACCGCCAGTCAGAACGGATGGGTATTTATAAGCAATATGCGCTTGAGCTGGTTGAAAAAGGCCATGCATTTTATTGTTTCGCAACAGCAGAAGAATTAGATCAAATGCGTGCAGAACAACAGGCACGTGGCGAAACACCAAAATATGACGGTCGCGGTTTAAAATTATCTCAAGAAGAAGTACAAAGTCGTCTTGCTGCGGGCGAACCTCATGTTATCCGTATGAAAGTACCGGAAGAAGGCATTTGCAAAATCAATGACCTACTCCGTGGTGAAGTTGAAATTCCATGGGCGCAAGTGGACATGCAAGTCCTGCTAAAAACCGATGGTTTACCAACATATCACCTTGCGAACGTGGTAGATGACCATTTAATGGAAATTACCCATGTATTACGCGGTGAAGAATGGTTGCCTTCTGCACCCAAACACCAGTTGCTTTATCAATATTTCGGTTGGGACATGCCAACACTGTGCCATATGCCGTTGTTGCGTAATCCGGATAAATCCAAACTGTCTAAACGTAAAAACCCAACCTCAATCAACTACTATCGTGACATCGGCGTCTTGCCAGAAGCCCTGCTGAACTATCTGGGTCGCATGGGCTGGTCAATGCCGGATGAACGTGAAATCTTTACCTTAAAAGACATGATTGAGAATTTTGACGTGCAACGTGTTTCTCTTGGTGGTCCGATCTTTGATGTGGAGAAACTCAACTGGCTCAACGGTCAGTGGATTAAAGGCCTGACACCGGGACAACTGCTAGACCGTTTACTGGCATGGAAGAGCGACCGTCAAACCCTTGAAGATATTGCAGCTGCGATTCAACCGCGTATCAACCTGCTCTCTGAAGCAGTGAACTGGGCAGGTTTCTATTTTAACCATATGCCACAAATCAGCAAAGAACAGTTCGAAAGCAAAAAACTGAGCGAAGAACAGGTTCGTCAAAGTTTACAGTTTGCCATCTGGCGTTTAGAAAGCCAGTTCAGCTGGAACAATGACACCGTCAGTCAGACCCTGATGGATCTGGCCAACCAGATGGAAGTCAAACTACGCGACTTCATGCCGGCTTTCTTTATTGCCATTGCCGGTTCAACCAGTTCAACCCCAGTGATGCAGGCCATGGTTACCCTTGGACCTGATTTGACCTTTGCCCGCTTACGTCATGCACTGGAAATTGTGGGTGCGCCGAGCAAGAAAGAACTGAAAGTCTGGGAAAAATTGAATGAATCCCTAAAATTGCCGAAAAATGATGCAAATAGTGAGACTTAATTCAGTTTAATGATTGACGTGTGAGCGCATTCCCCCTAATATTGCGCTCACACATTCTGGGGTCATAGCTCAGTTGGTAGAGCGCTACAATGGCATTGTAGAGGTCAGCAGTTCGATCCTGCTTGGCTCCACCACCGTTTCCGAATAGGAAGCGTGAAGCACAGTTATGCTCAAATCTTTGTGTGTTGCCTCATCTGTCCCTATCGTCTAGAGGCCTAGGACATCGCCCTTTCACGGCGGTAACCGGGGTTCGAATCCCCGTAGGGACGCCATATTCTGTCTGATAATAATTATATTTTTCTTACAATCTTGCCTCAAGCAGATTGCACATTTTCGAATTTTCCATAAAATAGCCGCTTCTCTATGCTTGGACAAATTGTCGTATGCAATCTTCCAACTCAAATGCGAATACAGAACCCAAAACGCTAAAGCGTGCCATGAGCACCCGCCATTTAGTCATGCTTTCTTTAGGCGGCGCAATTGGTACCGGCCTGTTTTTAGGTTCTGGTGAAGTTATCGCGCAAACCGGACCGATTGGTGCAATTATTGCCTATATTCTCGGCGGTCTGATTGCCTATATGGTCATGCTCTGTCTAGGTGAACTTGCAGTACATATGCCTGTTGCTGGATCTTTTGGTGCATACGCTCGAAAATATATTGGTCCAGGCACAGGTTACATGATTTCTTGGGTGTACTGGCTCACCTGGACTGCGACCTTAGGGACCGAGTTCACCGCTGCTGCCCTACTGATGCAGGAATGGTTTCCCCATATTTCCATGTGGATCTGGACCATTATCTTTGCCGTTACCATTCTGGGTCTGAATTTAACCTCAACCCGTATGTTTGCAGAATCTGAATTCTGGCTAGCGCTGGTCAAAGTGGTGACCGTGATTGCCTTTATTATTTTAGGCTTGATGGCTATTTTTGGTCTGATCCCGTTCCATGGTTATGAATCGGCACCGCTATTTCACAACCTGACCGCCCATGGCTGGTTCCCGCAAGGCTTAATTCCCATCTTCACCACCATGCTGATCGTGAACTTTGCTTTCTCGGGCACCGAGTTAATCGGTGTGGCAGCAGGTGAAACCAAAGATCCTGCTGAAAATGTACCCAAAGCTATCAATGCCGCGATCTGGCGTTTATTGATTTTCTTTGTCGGTACCATCATCGTGATTAGTGCACTGCTTCCTTTCCAGGTGGCAGGTTTAGGCGGTGAAGGCGTGAGTAGCAGTCCGTTCGTGACCGTGTTCAATTACATCGGTATTCCTTATGCCGACGATATTATCCGCTTCGTGATTATCACCGCACTGCTTTCAGCGGCCAACTCAGGCCTGTATGCGGCATCACGTATGATGTGGTCTTTGTCCGATCAGCGTCAGCTACCCAGCGTTTTCTCTCGCTTGTCAAAGAGTGGTACGCCTATCATTGCACTGGTCGTCACCATGTTTGGTGCAATTCCAGGTTTGTTATCAGAACACTTTGCACCTGAGACCATTTTCAAGAATTTACTTGGGGTGGCTGCCTTCACCATGGTGATCGTGTGGATGAGTATCTGCTGGAGTCAATTTAACTTCAGACGTCAATGGTACAAGGCCGGACACACTGCAAAAGATTTAAAATTTGCTGCGCCGCTTTACCCGATCGTCCCAATCTTGGGTTTTATCTTCTGTTTGATTACAGGGTTAAGTATGGCAGCCGATCCGGAAATGCAAGCAGGTTTTATTGGTTGCTTGCTGTTTATTGCCGCATGTTATGTGAGCCATTACATTTTCTATCGTCATCGCCAATAATTTGTTCCATAAAAAATGCAGCTTAAGCTGCATTTTTTATATCTGGAGCAAAACCCTTTTTTTATATTTTTGAGCTTAACTGCTTATTTTTGATTATTTATTCCTCGATATGTTTTATTTTTAAACACTTGTTTGGTTTTTTTAATTTTTCTTGAGAAAAGTGTTTGACACCCCACCCGATTCACCCTAATATACGCCCACCTCTGAAACGTCCCTATCGTCTAGAGGCCTAGGACATCGCCCTTTCACGGCGGTAACCGGGGTTCGAATCCCCGTAGGGACGCCACTAAATTCGAGGAAAAGCAAAGATGAATCATCCTTGCTGAGAATTTAGGCTTACACGCGATATGTTTCATATTCGGTAAGTAAATCTCCTCCGATAAGTCCCTATCGTCTAGAGGCCTAGGACATCGCCCTTTCACGGCGGTAACCGGGGTTCGAATCCCCGTAGGGACGCCAAATTCTAAAAAGCCACTGCATTGACAGTGGCTTTTTTCTTATCTGCTTTTATTTTCGTAATCCGTGCCAATCCCGACCTGGACTTCCAGACGGCCCGATTGCACGCGTAAACCACGAATCTCAAACTGATCCACCAGTTGCTGTACCAGTTCACGACTTTCCTGCAAGATATTCAAACCCGGCAAAATACTAAAATCAGTCAGGCTGAGCAGTTTATCGACCATCCATGAGCGGTTATTGATGAAGTCGATAAAACCCGCTTCTTCCAGATCGATATACCATAAGCGATGCCCTTCTTTCTGGATGCCCGGCACATCACGAATCAGGTGATTAATCAGAAAAGGAATTGGTAAGGAATTGATCAGTTCAAAACTGGCATTGCCCACACGACGCGCTGCCCAGTTGGTCAGGGTTCCACCATGACGAATCTGTAAATCCAGATGTTCATCGACCTGACGTAAGCGTAAATATTTTTCCTGACCGATACGACATTCCAACACATTAAATTCCAGTGAAAGCCGGTATAAAAAGCGACGGTAATGCCCATCCAGTTCAATATGAAAACGGTCATTGCCGCATTCAATTTTAATATCATCAATTTCAGAGCGATCCATGCGCTTGCGAATCTGGTTATTCAGCAGCATTTCCGGCAAATACAGGGTCAGACTACTTTTGCCCAAAGAAGCCCTTGCCATTGCCAAAGCCACCTGACGTGCCGCTTCACTGGTTTCCGAGACCATGTCCCGAACCGTATTGCGCATGCCTTCCACACCACGCTTGGTATGATGCGTTACCTGATCCAGTGCATCCAGCGCCGCATCCGCCACACCGGCAATATTGCGTGAGGTATCACTGGCAAATTCCACTGCATCTTGTGCATGTTGCAAGGTCTTATTAATGAGCCGACGTGATAATGATGGTTTCACAGCAGAGAATTCTGTATCTGCCGGCATAATATCGAACATCGCCTTTTTATCATCTTGTCGATTCAAGATGCTCTCCCTCTTCCCTTTGCTACTGGCTCACTTCTTATGAGCAACGATCTGCGTGCTGAACTTATTCGCCGTTTTTCTGTAGATTATCACGCTCTACCAGACAATTTGCGTATTTTTGTTGCACAGTTTTAATTTATTTCTACCCCCTCTTTAGCGCTTGTCCCATGAATTAATCAGGGTCTTTGCGAGCAGGTACGACCGCTTCGGCAGAGGGTAAGCGTTGAATCTGGCTAAAACGAATACGCTTATACTGTTCCAATGCCAGTTCAATCTGCTGTAATTTCTCTTGTGCCAATGGCTGTTCAAAATTCGGTAATTCTCGCAAGGCCACCCAAGCCACCTGCATCAGTTCAAAAGTATTACCTTTTTCCAGTTTGGGCTGCATCCAGCTTGCAAGATCATGTACCCGCTGTTGCATTTCAAACTGTAATGCAAACAGTCCGCTACTCAATGCAGTTTCTTTCAATGGCAAACATAAATCATGGACCTGTTGAAACAACTGAATCTGTTGCTCAAGATCAGGCAACAACATGTCGGCATAGAACCATCTGGCAAAAGCAGTCATCTCAGTGACCACCTGATCACGCTGGGTATATAAGGCATCTCGCTGTGGATGCTGTTTATCCAACTGTAGCTCGCCCAAATAAGCCATCAACCCCTGTTGCAGAATGAGCTGAATATTTTCAGAACGTGTTGCATCTTTGCGTTGTGATGGGCGCTGCTGAAGCCTCTCAATCAATTGATCATATTGAGCGGGCTGCACCAATAATTCCAGAATTGCTGGATCGTGTTGCATCACTTGCCATAAGGATTGAAGTAAAGATGGATCATCGCTCAATACACCCGCATGCTGTGTTGCAAGACAGCGCTGTAAAGCATGTTGCATTGCTTCGGACTGCGCCAGTCTTTCCAATGCACTTTGCTCGGTCAAAAGCTGTGGTGCACTGGCGATCACCTCCTGACTAAAAGGCAGATGATGCTCCCGCCCACCCCATAAGCTATTCAGTGTTTTACCCAAAGCATTTAGACTCCGCCCGGCATCAGCCATTACACTGGTTGCTGTTGCACGCGTATCGAGAATGGATTCTGGTAGCAGCAAGCTCACCGCCTGCCGCAAGATAATGCGATAGGCTTTTTGATCAATCGGTTTCTGATAGCGTATGAGTAAATCAAGCGCATATTCGATATCACTGACCTGAGGTTGATATTCGGGCTGATGGCGCTTGAGTAAACATTCAATATAGGCATAAAAAGCCACTTCATTAAATTGAGATGATTGTGCTGCGGCCCATTCAAAATACTCAATCGCCTGGGTATAGTGGCCGGCACCAGCATATGCTTTGGCCAGCGCATTGGCATGCAATGCACAAGGAGAATACTGCTGAAAATAATGGAGTAGCTCAATTTTAGGTTGCTGATCGAGGCATTGCTCCAGCTGGCGTAAATAGCCATTGATTTGCTGTTGGGTCGGTTGCGGGACGACAAAGTTAAGCTGATACATCAGGCATTGCTCATACCAGCCATATTTGCGTGCATGCGTGCTATAGGCAGCAATAAACTCATCTTCAATCAGCTGAATCAATTGGGTAGCATAGAGAATATCTTCATCATTCTCATGATGAAATTGCCATTGCTGGGGCAAAGTTAATTTAAAAAGCCGCAATAAAAAATTAGCACTCAGATCCGGGTTTTCCGAAGTTACCAGCATCAATTGATCTTGTGTGGACAGATGCTGTTTTCCCTTGTGAATGCGAGATAAACGTAACTTTAAAATTTTGGTGGGTAACATGCGTATCCTTTCGCATTATTCAGCCAACTCATCCTGCAAATTAGCATGACTGCCTCTGCTTTTGCGAATAGCTTTAGACGAGCTGTAGTCTCACATTTTCAAAGCTCATCACTGCGGCTAGTGGAGGGCTATAAACTCATAAATAAGTAAAGTTATGTATTTGAATCGCTCAGCATTTTTGCTTTTGCATAATTTTCGCTAAAATAGCCAAAACACTATAGGAAATCCTTATGCAATACCGCTGCCCTAAATGTCAAAGCGTGAAAATTATGCCTGTCAGCCAGGGTACCAACAGCCCTCGCCCTAACGTGCCAAAAAGTCTGGTGCTTTTAGTGCCTGCAATTTTTATTTTATTGTTTTTGGTGCTGATCAGTATTGGCATGTGGATTTTCGGTAATGGTGCCGGACAAAGCCTGCAAATCGCGACAGTTGTGGTTTTTGCAGTCTGTGTGATTGCAGGAGTTTTATTCTGGCGTGATCTGCCTGATTTCAAAATTTCAATGCAGGCGTTTATGCAAGCGCAAAAACATTGGAAATGCCGTGACTGCAATCACGAATGGCAGAATTAATCCGGTAACAACAGTAAGATTCACATCAGCTTAATGCTGATGTGAATGGTCATGTGCTTCATTGTCAGCATGTTGATGCGTATGCTGGCAGTTCATCTCTGCATCATCTTCAATTTGCAAGGTCACTTCGGCAATACCATGTTCATGTGACAGCATTTCTGTGGCCGTCCGATGCAACTGATTACGATCCGCCTTGGGTGCAAACAGATGGACCGTCAGATGAATATTCTTGGAGGTAATCGCCCAGACTTTCAACTGGTGAATGCTTTCCACACCATCGAGTGCCAGCAAGTCATTGCGTAGTTTCTCGATATCAACTTCTTCAGGCACACCTTCCAACAGGATATTGATGCTTTGCTTGAGTAAAATCCACGTTCTTGGCAAGACCCAGAAACCGATTGCAACCGCAATAATGGTATCAACCCAGTACCAGTTGGTGAAATAAATAATCACCGCACCAATAATCACACCGACCGAACCCAAGGCATCGCTCAATACTTCTAAATATGCGCCTTTCATATTCAGGCTTTCAGCAGCACTCGACATTAAAATCTTCATCGAGATCAGGTTAATCACCAGACCGATTGAAGCTACGATCAACATCCCCAAACTCTGGATTTCAGGCGGCTGGGTAAAGCGTTGATAAGCTTCGTAAAGAATATACATCGCCACAAAAAACAGCATGGAGGCATTAAACAATGCCGCCAGAATTTCAAAGCGTTGATAACCAAAGGTTCGCTTATTATCTGCTGGACGTTTGGCAATCTGGATCGCAACCAATGCAATGGCCAGTGCTGCGGCGTCGGTAAACATATGCGCTGCATCAGACAATAAGGCCAAACTTTGGGTAATTAAACCGGCAACAAATTCAACAATCAGAAATGTTGTGGTCAATACCAACGCAATCGTAAGTTTTTTGGCATTGCCTTCGGTAACGACTGCATGACTATGATCATGCCCTTGATGTCCACTCATGTTGGACTCCTTATAATTTTAAAATTCAACTTTCTTTCTACACTATCTCAAATCATCGATGAATATGATGAGTGAAGTGCAACGAATTGTCCTAAAATCTTTCGCTATCCGACCTCTAACCTACATTTACGATCGTGGCGGCGGCATGGATGCCGCCTGTTGGTCTGCGGCATCATGGAAGTGCCGTCAGACCGACAAAGGATTTTTGTTACTTTTGATCCTTCAAAAGTAAGTAAATCCAATCCCCCTCACTGGTAAATGCCTGATTATTGTTCAGAGGACTTTTCATTCATCCAGCGATAAACTACCGGCAAAATCAGCAAGGTCAGCAAGGTCGAAGAAATAATCCCGCCAATTACCACCGTCGCCAGTGGACGCTGTACTTCCGCGCCTGTACCTGTGGCAATGGCCATGGGAATAAAGCCCAGCGATGCGACACAGGCCGTCATCAGTACCGGACGCAAGCGTAATACCGCGCCATGCCAAGTGGCATAATGAATATCAAATTGTTCTCTCAACTCTTTGATAAAGCTCAGCATCACCAGACCATTCAATACCGCAACACCCGACAGGGCAATAAAGCCCACACCTGCCGACATGGACAAGGGAATATCACGTAACCACAGCGCGACCAAACCACCGGACAGGGCAAATGGCACACCACTAAACACCAGCAAGCTCTCTTTAAAGTTATTGAACACTGCCATTAGCAGAATAAAGATCATCAGCAATGCCAGTGGAACAACAATTTGCATTCTGGCTTTGGCTGAAGCCAGATTTTCAAACTGACCGCCATAGCCGAGCCAATAACCGCTTGGTAATTTTTGCTGTGCCAGTTTCTGCTGCATCTCAGCCACGAATGAGCCCAGATCACGGTCACGTACGTTGGTCGTCACCACCACACGGCGCTTGCCATTTTCACGGCTGACCTGTGCCAGACCTAAGATATTCTCCACTTTTGCCACATCTTGCAGTTTGATCAGACCGCCATTCGGCAATTGAATCGGCAACATGGCCAATTGCTGTGGCGTACGCATGACATCATCCAAACGCACCACAAAATCAAATCGACGGTCACCTTGCAAAATCTGTCCAACACTTTGACCACCAATACTGGCAGCCACCAGATCCTGAATGGATTTGACCGATAAGCCATATTGCGCAGCCAGTGCATGGTCGATATCGACATTGAGTAACGGTAAGCCATCGGTCTGTTCGACTTTAACTTCGCTGGCCCCCGGAATGGTTCTCAGGGTTTGAGCAGCTTTCTCAGCCTCTTGGTTCAGCACCTGCATATCATCACCAAAGATCTTGACCCCAATATCACTACGCACACCTGAGATCAGCTCATTGAAACGGAGTTCAATCGGTTGAGAAAATTCACTGTTATTCCCTGGGATCTTTTCAACGTAGGCCAACATTTTAGTTCGAAGCTCGTCGATAGTTTCCGATTTATCCGGCCATTGATCACGAGGCTTTAACAGTACCACTGCATCGGAAATATTCGGTGGCATGACATCGGTTGCCACTTCAGCAGTCCCGGTACGGGCAAAGATCGCCTTGATTTCAGGAAATTCTGCCATAAGCTGTTTTTCAACACTTTCCTGAATCTTGAGTGATTCCTCAATCCCGGTACTTGGCGCACGCATCAACTGCAACGCAAAATCGCCTTCACTGAGCTGAGGTGCAAATTCACTCCCGACACGCGTACCAATCGCAGCCGTTAACATTAAAATTGTCACAGCACCTGCCAGTACGACATATCGGAAGGCATACGCTCGATCAAGGAGTGCCTCATAATTGCGTTTCAGGGCCGCCATCCAGCGACTTTCCTTTTCCTTCACCTCACCTGTGACAAACAATGCCACCGCTGCCGGAACAAAAGTCACCGATAAAATAATGGCACCAATCAATGCAAGCACCACGGTCATTGCCATAGGATGGAACATTTTTGCTTCCACGCCCGCCAGTGCAAAGATCGGCAAGTACACCACCATGATGATAATTTGCCCAAAGATCAGCGGACGTCTCGCCTGTTTCGCTGCCAGAAATACTTCGGTGAAGCGTTCGGAACGGGTCAGTAATCGTCCTTTATGATGCTGTGCTTCGGCCAACCGCCGGATACAGTTCTCCACAATCACCACCGCACCATCCACGATAATCCCGAAATCCAGTGCGCCCAGACTCATCAGGTTGGCACTGATTTTCTGCTCTGCCATTCCTGTCAGGGTAAACAGCATCGACAGCGGAATAATACAGGCAGTAATCAATGCAGCTCGGAAGTTGCCGAGGAACACAAACAGGATCACAATCACCAGAATTGCGCCTTCAATCAGGTTTTTGGCCACCGTCTTAATGGCTTTATCCACCAGATCACTCCGGTTATACACCGTTTCAACCACTACACCTTCTGGCAATGAGCGTTTGATTTCCTGCATCCTGCTATCTAAGGCCTGAGCGATAGATTTACTGTTCTCGCCCATCATCATCATGGCGATCCCCAGTACCGTTTCTTCACCGTTATAGGTGGCACCACCGGTTCTGAGATCATGTCCAATCGAAACCGTTGCCACATCGGCCACCCGGATCGGTAAACTGTTTTTGGTACTGACCGTAATATTTTCAATATCCTGTACGGTCTTGAGCATCCCCGGAATACGAACCGTCAGTTGCTGTCCATTTTCTTCAATAAAACCCGCACCACGATTTTCATTGTTTTCAGATAATACCGTTTGCAAGTCAGTTAACGGAATTTGCAGTTGTTGCAAACGTTTCAGATCCGGAGCAACCACATAGGTCTTGTTATACCCCCCAATGCTGTTGATTTCGGCGACACCGGGCACACGTTGCAATTGAGGACGAACAATCCAGTCCTGAATTTCACGCAGGTCCATGGCTTGATACGGCGTGCCATCTGCCTTTTTAGCATTCGGTTCAGCCTTGATCACCCATTGATAGATCTCACCCAAACCTGTGGAGATCGGTGACATTTGCGGATCAATATCATCAGGCAAAGCACTCTTGGCTTCCTGTAAACGCTGGTTGATCAGCTGACGCGCCCAGTAGATATCAGTGCCATCTTTAAAAATCACCGTAACCTGTGACAGGCCATAACGGGAAATTGAGCGGGTTTGCTCCAGATTCGGAATACCCGACATGGCATTTTCAATTGGATAGGTAATCCGTTGCTCAACTTCAGGGGCCGTGAATCCCCCTGCCTGACTGTTAATTTGCACCTGAACATTGGTAATGTCGGGGACGGCATCAATCGAAAGCTTCTGGTAGCTATAAATCCCGACCCCAATCCAGGCCACCACAAACAGCATCACCCAAATCGCATTACGAATGGAAAATTGAATAATACGGTCAAACAGGCCTTCCGCTGGGGGAAGCCCTACATTCTCCTTAGTGTCCATGTTCAGCCTCTCCCTTCTCCATCTCGGATTTCAGAAGGAAACTGCCCTGACTGACATACTGCTGTTTTTCAGTCAGACCAGACCGGATTTCCACCCACTGTCCATCACTGGAGTAATTGCCCAGCTGGACTGGTGCAGGGGTGAAATGCAATTGATCTTTTTCTTGCTTGGCTACAAAAACCGTGGCTTTGCCTTCAATCTGCTGAATCGCCGCTTTGGCAACGCGCAGCACAGGTTGCTTGTCTGTGCCTTCTAACAGCACATTGACCATCAAGTTAGGTCGCAGTTCCTTAGCCGGTGTCAGGACTTTGGCACGTACTTGCAAACGACCAGTTTGGGTATCGGCCGCTGTGGTTAAGGTCTGAATTTGCGCCTTAAAGGTGTTGCTGGTTTGCAGCGACTTAAACTCGATCTGCTGATCCGGCTGGACATTGATGTTATTGACACTTGGTAAGATAAATTCAATCCAGAGCTGATCCAGCTGATCAATCACGAATAATTGTTTATCCGGGGTAATCTGCTCGCCCACCACGATATCTTTCAGACTCACGATCCCGCTTAATGGTGCGGTCAGCACATAGCGCCCCTGACTCCCTGTAGATGCACCTAAAGCAGATAAACGGCTGCGTGCGGCTTGCACCTGAATCTGGGCCTGACGATATGCATTATAAGCCCGCTGATAATCCTGACGTGCAGATACGCCCTGTTCCCAGAGTTGCTTTTCGCGCTGATAATCTTGCTGCGCCAGAGTCAAGGCTTCCTGTGCAATACTTAAATTGGCTTGTTGATCGACCAGATCCGGAATAAACAGGGTAGCAAGTACCTGCCCCTTCTTCACTTGCTCGCCCAGTGCCGCATTGACACTTTCCACCCGTCCGGCAAAAGTTGCAGACACATGCGCTTGTTGATCGGTATTCGGTACCAGCTTGGCAGGATAGGCATATTGCTGCGATACTTCTCCGACACCTACCTGAGCCAGTTTCACGCCGTATTCCGCCATCTGTTTTGGCGTCAGGTTTAAACTGCCTTCCTCAGTTTCACTGCCATGACCAGCTTCATCTTCAGCATGTCCTTCTTCGCCATGGCTATCAGCCGTAGCAGCATCACGACTGGTTTTGTTTTTCCCTGTAAAAAAGAGCAATGCACTCAATATCAGACCAGCCACCACAACAAGGATGACCCAAAACCACTGTTTCTTAGATTGATTCGTCGACATTATTCTGCTCCTACAACAGCGGGAAGGTTATTGGTCTCTTTCCACAGGGTCTGATTGATCTGGTTTAAGGCATCACTTGAACTCACCATACTCGGCTCAATTCCCAGTGCCAGGCTCTCTGCCTCAATCTGTTTCTGCCATGCACTTTTCAAAAGCTGGACCTTGTTTAAACGTTGCTCTTGCAATTGCATGGTGGCTTGCTGCACATCGGTAATGGCATATTTACCGACCTTAAAACCAAGCAGCATTTTCTCTTGCACGGTTTCAGACAATGGAATCTGGCGCTGATTGACTAAATCGAACTGTTGTTTCAATCCTGCCAACTCTGCGCTTAAAGTCTGGATTGCATTTAGGTTTTGCTGCTTATAGAACTGTTGCTGCTTAACCAGCAAATCTTGTTTGGCATTGGCAATGCGTAATGAATACTGCTGACGATTAAAAATATTTAACGGAATCTCGATACCTACCCGTAACTTGTTGTCAGTCGAGTTGGTGTCTGCTGTTTTACTTTGCACCATGCCTAAATTAACGGTCGGATTCGGGCGATTCGACACCTTTAAATAGTCAATATTGGCCTTTTGCCGTGCAATATCGAGCTGGATCGCGCGCTCGAATAAATTATTCTGCATATAGCTTTGCAAATCCTGTTGCTGCGGCCAGACATTGCTTGCCTGCGCAGAGAAGCGGTTGTCCGTACTGCCCCACAAATTAGCCAGTTGCCGTTTTGCTGTCGCCAGCGCCAGTTCGGTTTGCTGGAATAAACGCTGATTTTCAATATGTGCCATCAGGGTGCGGTCTAGATCGACCTGCGCAATACTGCCTGCCTTGAGTCGTAAGCGTGTCGCATCCAGGGTCGCCTGACTGGTTTTTAATTGTGCCTGAACCACGTCGTGCTCTAGCTCAAGAACCACCACTTGCGACCACAGATATTTCACCGCGAGTTCAAGTTGAGCATCGTATAAGGCTTGATTAAGACCGACCTGAGTCGCCTGTACATCAGCCAGTTTCACTGCCGCACGGCGTTCACCAAACACATCGAGTTTTTGTGAAAGACCAAATTCCAGTTCTTTATCTTTACCTGAGCGGAACTCGGTTTGCTGAATCGAAACACTTGGATTTGTCCATAAACCAGCCTGTTTCACATTGGCTTCGGCAATGCTTTGCTGGGTTTGCCAGACACCGATACCGGCCTGATGCTGTTTCACATCTTGCAGGATTTGTTCAAAATTTAGCTGCCGTTGCAGCGCTTGGGTCGAAGCATGATTTGCATCTAGCAAGGACTCTGCTGCTACAGCTTGACTAAAAAGCACAGCCGTTAGCGCAATTGCCAAGGCCGACCATTTCAATGACGATGGATGCGTATGAGGATTTGATGCATTGTTCTGAAATGCATGGATACGCTGATTTAAATTTAAAGACATATAAAGCCCCGCAAATAATAAGGTTGCGGTGGGCTATTTTTCGGCTACCCCACCTATAGCGGGGTCAATACAGGGGGCGGATTTAATCCAGAGAGATGGGGGGATTGGTAGGAGTTGGACCAGTAATATTTTTGTTCTGCCTGATGCATTCTTAAAACTGGTTGATCCAGTTGTTGCTGGGCTTCGGTCACCACCACATGAAAACAGGAAGGCAAGTGATCATGATGATCCTGCAGACTTAAGGGCATGGGTAAATCAGAAGCGTCCTGATCGACCGCAATGACAGGCTGAGCAGAAACTTGGGACTTTTCTGGAACGTGATGTCCAAAATGATTGAGTGAACTATACTCGCCTGACTTTTCATGCGCACAAAAAGCGGCCGCCACATTCCAGAAACCCTGAAACATGAACAAACTCAGCAAGACGGTGATGAAAATCGCGGAACGATGCAAAGTTTACTCTTTAGACAAAAATTGCTCGGATGAACTATAGCAAGTAAAGCAGATGTAATAAAATTACATGTCTGGATTTCGCTACAAAATCCCAGCTTAAGATCAAAGCAGACTACAATAAAGGTTTAAAACAGGAAACGGCCCTGCTCATTCAGCCGTTTCCCTCCGGTTTAAACTAACCTATTTACACTTTTGCTGATGTGGCTTGTGCTCAAGGGTCTGTTCAAGCTTGGCCTTGGCCTGTTGCTGAGAGTTAAGATTCTTTTCCAGAAAAATCAAACCACCATCGGCATTGGCCCAGCTTGCTGAAACGAATAAAACCAAAAAACATAGCACTGTATTTAATTTAAAAGACATAACATTCACCTGATTTAAATCTGTTGATTCATATTCCATTTCCAGCATTAAGAAATGGAGTGTGGGTGAATTCATCTTCAATAAACGCCTGATTCCAAACTGCTGTTTTAAAAATTCTGAAGAACCCAAGAAACTACGATTTATCGAGGCAAGTTCAAATTTGCCAAGCGTTTGATTAAGGACAAATAACCCATTGAAATAGATATATTTCCAGTGAGTTATTTTTAGGCTACCTCACTTATAGCGAGGTCAATATCGGAGGCGGGTTTAAGCCGGATAAATGCGGGGACTGGTAAGCATTAGACCAGTCATAGTGGTGTTCGATTTCATGGATCCGTACAACAGGAGCATGCCACTGCTGCTGTGTTTGCATCACCATCACGTAGGAACAGGACGGTAAATGATCATGATGATCTTGCAAGTTTAAAGAGGCGGCGACATCCGTATCCGCTTTAACAGCAGAAGCTGAATGCGTTGCAGAAACATGACGCTTTTCAGGGGTATGGTGCCCAAAATGCTTAAGCTCACTGTATTGGCCCGACTTTTCATGCGCGCAGAAAGCCGCTGCCACATTCCAGAAACCTTGGAACATGAACAAGCTTAACAACAGGGTCATAAAAACGATCGGACGTTGCAACAGCGCACCATTACAGTAAATTGCATAAAGTCACTATAGCAAGCGATGCCGATGTAATAAAATTACAAAACAATTTTTGGTCAATTTATGACTGATTTAAAAAAGTTTTTTCTTTAGAAAAATGAATTTCAGATTTGAGTTCCTGCCATGCATAAACTATGTTCCGCCCTCATCGCAATCGCCTGTCTAAATTTGAGTGGCTGTGCCACGACATTGCTGTCACAGGCACTTCCGAACGAAACCACAAGA
This sequence comes from Acinetobacter sp. 'aerobic (ED)', assembly GCF_904886855.1. NCBI lineage: Bacteria > Pseudomonadati > Pseudomonadota > Gammaproteobacteria > Moraxellales > Moraxellaceae > Acinetobacter > Acinetobacter sp. 'aerobic (ED)'. The sequence continues at coordinate 287,228 of NZ_CAJHGI010000003.1, read as the reverse complement.
ACCGAAACAGTGACTTTAGCAAAAGATCAAATCATTGCCATAGGACAAGCTGTTCAAAACCAGCAGGCACAAGGTATTGTATTTGTAGGTAAAGATTTCAGTTATTTAATGACCGACGGAAGCGCAGAGCTATCCAAACTGCTACATGCAATTCCAGCAGATCAACGCAGTCTGACCAGCCCTTCCCCATTGGTACTGACCATGGATGATCCAAGTCATTTTCAGGGTGTGTTACAGATTCGCTATAACACGCGAATGGTCGATTTGAATGACACACAAAAGGACCTGTTAAAATCCCTGGGCTTTAGACAGAATTTCAATACCATTTATAACCAGCAAACCGCGCCTTATCCGTATATCAATATTTTCTTTAAAGGCCAGCTCTATCAGGCACCGGAAGCACGCAAGATCCAGAAAACCTTAGCGCAGCCTTATCCAATTATCCTGCAACAGGAAAATAAAATTACCAAAAAGCATCCTGTGAAAAAAGCCACCCGAATGGTGCTGTATCCATTTGCCATGACTTTCGATGTGATTACAGTGGTTCCATCATTGATGTGGGCCGATTTACGTGGTGAATTTAATAATTAAACGTCGAGTATTGGCTTTTTTATATGCCCTGCTGATCCACTCAACTTTTAATGAACATAAAAAAAACCAGCCCGAAGGCTGGTTTTTTGCTTTACCCGAAATTAACCGGTAATTTTTTTGTATTTGGTGCGTTTTTGAGATGCATCATCACCTAAACGTGACTGACGGTAAGCTTCGTATTCTGCATAGTTACCTGTGTAGAATTCTGGCTGTTCGTTCTCAAACGACAAGATGTGCGTTGCAATACGGTCAAGGAACCAACGGTCATGCGATACCACCATGACGGTACCTGGGAATACCAGAATGGCATCCTCAAGTGCACGTAAAGTTTCGATATCCAAGTCGTTCGATGGCTCATCCAGTAAGATCACGTTTGCGCCCATCTGCAATATCTTGGCAAGTTGTAAACGGTTACGCTCACCACCCGACAATTCGCCTACACGTTTTTGCTGATCTTGGCCTTTAAAGTTAAAGCGACCGATATAAGCACGTGATGCAATTTCGTAATCACCGATTTTAAGGATATCTAAACCGCCAGAAACTTCTTCCCAAACGGTTTTGTTGTTATCCAAGGTGTCACGAATCTGACCTACGTAAGCCACTTTAACCGACTCACCTAAAGTCACAGTACCGGTATCCGGTTGCTGTTCGCCCGTCATCATACGGAATAAGGTAGTTTTACCCGCACCGTTTGGACCAACGATACCCACGATCGCTGTAGGCGGAACAGTGAACGTCAGGTTTTCATAGAGTAAGCGACCATCGAATGATTTACTGATCCCTTCCACTTCCACAACCTTGTTACCCAGACGTGGGCCAGGTGGAATGTAGATTTCAGAGGTTTCATTACGTTGTTGGAATTCTTTAGAGTTAAGCTCTTCAAAACGTTCCATACGCGCTTTGTTTTTCTTTTGCTGGCCTTTGGCATTTGAACGAACCCATTCAAGTTCTTTTTTCAATGCTTTAGCAAAAGATTCTTCTTGTTTCTGTTCCTGCTCTAGACGGGCATTCTTTTGTTCCAACCAAGAAGAATAGTTACCTTGGTAAGGAATACCATGTCCACGGTCAAGTTCAAGAATCCACTCAGCCACGTTATCCAAGAAATAACGGTCATGCGTAATCGCAACGATGGTGCCAGGGAAGTCTTTCAAGAAACGTTCTAACCAAGATACTGATTCAGCATCCAAATGGTTGGTCGGTTCGTCGAGAAGCAACATGTCTGGCTTGGAAAGCAATAAACGGCACAATGCAACGCGACGACGCTCACCACCTGAAAGCAAGGATACATCAGCATCCCATGCTGGAAGGTTCAATGCATCCGCAGCAATTTCAAGCTGGTTATTGAGGTTATGTGCATCCCATGCATGGATGATGGATTCCAATTTTTCTTGCTCTTTCGCAAGTGCATCAAAATCTGCATCCGGTTCAGCATATTCAGCAAAAACCTGGTCAAGACGTTCTAAAGCGTCAAGTGCTTCACGTACACCATCTTCAACGTTACCACGAACGTCTTTGGTCGGATCAAGTGGTGGCTCTTGTTCTAAGTAACCGATTTTGATTCCTGGTTGTGCACGAGCTTCACCTGAGAAATCTTTATCTACGCCAGCCATAATACGGAGAAGGGTTGACTTACCTGCACCGTTCAAACCAAGCACACCAATCTTTGCGCCTGGGAAAAATGATAAAGAGATGTCTTTTAAGATTTCGCGCTTCGGCGGAACCATTTTAGACACTCGGTTCATCGTATAAATATATTGGGCCACGCAGGACTCCTCAATTGAAAAACCAGTACATCGCAAATAAGCGAAAAAATATCTGGCATATTATACGCTGAAACCCCCTTGACTTGAAGTTAAGTTGACATTTGTTTGGCTTCAACAAAGGATTTTCTTTTTCAAGACATTACAGGCTTGAAGAATGAAGCACTGATAAAAAATTGATCTGCTTCGGATTAACCCTGCTATATCACTAAAAACACTATACAGCGCAAAATTTATGCACCCTTCTGGATAAAATATCGGCTAGACTCGATGATTATTTAACTCACGTAGATGAAGTCATCATGACCTATAAAGATGAAACTTTAGCCATTCATGCGGGATATTCACCAGAAGCTACCACCAAGGCTGTGGCCGTGCCGATCTATCAAACCACCTCTTATGCCTTTGATAATACACAGCATGGTGCAGACCTATTCGATTTAAAAGTTCAGGGTAATATCTATACCCGGATTATGAACCCGACCACTGCCGTGCTTGAACAACGTATTGCAGCACTAGAGGGCGGGATTGGGGCGTTGGCGCTGGCCTCAGGCATGGCTGCGATTACCTACGCGATTCAGACCATTGCCGAAGCAGGCGACAATATCGCCTCGGTCTCCACCTTATATGGCGGAACTTATAATTTATTTGCCCACACCTTGCCGAAGCAAGGCATTGAAGTGCGTTTCTTTGACTATCAGAATCCGGAAGCGCTGCGTCAAATTATTGATAATAAAACCAAACTGGTGTTTGTGGAATCGATCGGTAATCCGCTCGGCAATATCATCGACCTTGAAGCCATTGCCAAGATTGCGCATGAATATGGTGTGCCTGTGATTGTCGATAATACGGTAGCAACACCTGCACTGCTTAAACCTTTTAAATTTGGTGCAGATATTGTGATTCATTCCCTGACCAAATATATCGGCGGTCACGGCAATAGCATCGGTGGTGTGATTGTCGATAGCGGTAAATTTCCTTGGGGCAAATATCCTGAACGCTTCAAAGCATTAAACACGCCAGACCCAAGCTATCATGGTGTTAATTATGTCGAAGTATTGGGAGAAGCTGCTTATATTGCCCGTGCGCGGGTGGTACCGTTACGCAATACCGGCGCGGCAATTAGTCCGCTCAGCGTATTCCTGATCCTGCAAGGACTGGAAACTTTAAACCTGAGAATGGAACGACATACAGAAAATGCCATCAAGATTGCTGAATATTTAAAACAGCATCCCAAAGTAAAATGGGTCAATTATGCGGGTCTGAAAGATCATCCACAGCATCATTTGGCGCAAAAGTATGTGAAAGGTAAACCTTCTGCCATCCTGTCCTTCGGTGTGCAAGATGGCTTAAAAGGCGGTACTCGCTTTATTGATGCCTTGCAACTGTTTACCCGTCTGGTCAACATTGGCGATGCCAAAAGTCTGGCCTGCCATCCTGCAACCACAACTCACCGCCAACTCAATGCAGAAGAGCTAAAATCAGCGGGTGTCAGTGAAGATTTAGTGCGTTTGTCGATTGGTATCGAACATGTGGATGACCTGATTGCCGATCTCGAACAAGCCCTCGCCCAAGTTTAATTTTAATGAAATCAACGAGCCCCGGAAATGGGGCTTATTTTTTGTGCAAAACTAAAAAAATATGCTCGATTTTTCAACTAATACAACACCTTGTTTTAGAGCTTTTACTCTAAAAAAGATATTATTTTTCAAACATTTACACTAGACAAACAAAAAAGATCGGTTAATATTAGACCAAAATAAATTGCAGTGTTAAGCGGTATAGGACAGCATTGCACACAACAGCATGATTCGTGATGAATGTAGGATACTTACATGAATGCAAAACTCAAAAAACTTTTTCAGCAAAAAGTCAACGGTAAAACAATCATTGTCACTGGTGCATCAAGTGGTATTGGTTTAACGGTTTCAAAATACCTGGCGCAAGCTGGGGCCCATGTCTTATTGCTCGCTCGCACCAAGGAGAAGTTAGATGAGGTCAAAGCAGAGATCGAAGCTGAAGGTGGAAAGGCGTCTGTGTTTCCATGTGATCTCAACGAGATGGAATCCATTGATGCAGTTTCAAAAGAAATTCTGGCTGCAGTGGATCACATCGACATTCTTGTAAATAATGCCGGTCGTTCCATCCGCCGAGCGGTCCATGAATCGGTTGACCGTTTTCATGACTTCGAGCGCACCATGCAGCTTAACTACTTCGGTGCAGTACGTCTGGTTCTGAATATCCTGCCGCATATGATGCAACGCAAAGATGGCCAGATCATCAATATCAGCTCGATCGGGGTACTTGCCAATGCGACCCGCTTCTCGGCTTATGTTGCATCAAAAGCGGCTTTGGATGCATTCAGCCGCTGCTTATCCGCAGAAGTACATGCACATAAAATTGCGATTACCTCTATTTATATGCCTTTGGTCCGTACGCCAATGATTGCACCGACCAAAATCTATAAATATGTCCCAACCCTTTCACCAGAAGAAGCTGCGGACCTGATTGCTTATGCCATCGTGAAACGTCCAAAGAAAATCGCCACCAATCTTGGTCGTCTGGCTTCGATTACCTATGCAATCGCACCAGACATCAACAATATCCTGATGTCGATTGGCTATAACCTGTTTCCAAGCTCTACCGCATCTGTGGGCAAACAGGAAAAACTTAATCTGGTGCAACGTGCCTATGCCCGCCTGTTCCCAGGTGAACACTGGTAAGCCTCTAGCCGGTTCATTAAGAAAACAGCCCGTCCTTTGACTGGCTGTTTTTATTTTGAATAAAGCTCTGTTTAACGGGCCTGACTGACCCAATCCGTGGTTTTACGAATTGCGCCTTCCAGATCACCCGTTGCAAGCTGCCAGCGCTGTTTGAACTGCTGTAACACTGCTTGTTCTAAAGGTTCGGTTCTAAGGAAATCTAACATTTCCCGAGACATTTCCAGCTTCTTCGCCAGCCATTGCCACTTTAAAATCAGTTTCAATAAAGCGACCGGAACATGGCGTGTAGGCGCCTTGACCTGCAACTGCGCTGCAATCAGGCCCGTCAATTGCGGTAGGGCCAGATCATGCTCGCTGACTACCAGCATCGACTGATTTACTAACGCCTGATCCATCGAAGCCTTGACCATGATCTGACATAAATCATCGACCCGGATCAAAGGCAGATAATGCTGTGCGCTTGCCGGCAGTGCACTCATTTTCTTGCGTTTTAGCAAATCAATCATTTGCGCAATCGGCTGGTTCAACGGAATCTCGCCAGAGACATCATCACCCAACACCGTTGCTGGATGGATAATGGTCCAGTCCACCGACAAGCGTTGTGCGGCGCGGATCCAGGCAAAATGAGCCTCTATCTTTGAGGCCTCATAGGCACCTAAGCGCTGATATACCGCGAGCCAGTCAGTCTGGTCGGGCTGTTCAAGACAAACGCCTGCCTGGCGTAAGTGATCAAGCAGCGTCAGCATATATCCTGACATATGTACAGCGCGTTTTAAATCACAATGCTGATGTACACAGGCCAGTAAATTCAGTGCGCCATCAACATTGACTGCCCGTGCCTGCTGCATCTCCAGATTCCAGGCAAACAAGGCACTACTATTATATAAAGTATTGACGGACTTTAATTTCTCCCAGTCTTGCGGCTGAATACCAAGATTTACCTGAGTCACATCCCCTTGCATAAAAGTCAGTTGCTGCAAAGAAACATTTTTTTGTTGCAGCCATTGAATCAGGGCCTGTTGTTGCTCCAGCGGATTACGGATCAGGGCGAAAACTGAATGTCCCTGTTGCAAAAGTTGCAGAATCAGATAGCGGCCAATAAAACCTGTCGCGCCAGCAACCAGTGCAACTTGACAATATTGTTGATTTTTTAAGTGATTATGGTCCATTTTTTATGCCTATTTGATTGACTGTAGGCACAGGTTAAAGGATGGAGTACACTCAATGGTCAAGGGGTTAATACCGCTTTTTTTATAACAATAAAGGATACGCAAGATGTTGATTGGACAGTTGGCAAAACAGGCAAACCTAAGCCGGGACACCATTCGCTTTTATGAAAAGATGCAGCTGATCCAGTCCATGACCTGTAATAATGGCTATAAAGATTATCCGGAACAGACGCTGCAACAGCTACAACTGATTCGTTCTGCCAAAAATCTGGGCTACACCCTGAATGAAATCAAGCAAATTTTAAATATGACGGCGCAAGAGGAAATTCCTGCGGCACAGGTCCAGACCCTTCTTCAAGAAAAGCTCAACTTGATTGATGAAAAAATTGCCCAGCTTTATCAGATCAGAAGCATGCTGACTCAATTTACGCAGGGAGAGCCCTGTCCATTCAGAGCAGACTGCATTATTCCAGTGCTGGACTAAGTGTTATTCCAAAATAGCTTGCTGCTCTAGGACGGCATAAGCCAAAAGCAAAAAATCAGGACGGGTGAAAATACGATTAAAAACAACACGGATTGACTGTGTGTATAAACTGAAACTTATCCACAGCTTTGCTGCTTTAATCATCAGTTCTAACGACTCGGCCTGTTTATAGCTTAATGAATGGATATTCATGTCTTAATGCATCGATCAAGATTTAATCTCCACACAGCCATCCAATCATCTAAAAAAATGCTCAAGATAGATTGCACCAAAATGGCTCTATTACAGATCATTTACATAAACTGAATCAGGCGAATGCAAATATTGTCTCTTATAAATACTTAATTCTCTGCTTTTAAAAAGATTAAAACCTATACATTGACCATTCTGACAATGTATATCTGTCAATGAGTTAGCTCAGAATCATAGTTATTCTCTCTAGATAAAAATATATTCATAAAAAACATACAAAATAGTGTCATTTTCATGCTTCTTTAGCGGTATATAACATTCTGTAAAGATTCAGTTACAGAATCTTGCTTGGTGAAAAGGAACGTATATGAGTCAGGTATATAGCAAGGAAGAAAGAAGAAGTCGTATCAAAGGTATCGTCGGTGCGGCATCAGGGAACTTGGTTGAATGGTTTGATTTCTATATCTATGCCGTCTTTGCTGCTTATTTTACGCATGCATTAACTGCACCGGATATGGATCCAACCACTAAAGCGATTTATGTATGGGGTGTATTTGCAGCCAGCTTCTTTATGCGACCAATCGGCAGCTGGTTATTCGGACGGATCGCTGACCGTCACGGTCGCAAACAGTCCATGGTGATTTCAATCTGTCTGATGGCACTGAGTTCATTCCTGTTTGCAGCCTTGCCGACCTATGATCAGGTGGGTATGTGGGCCCCTTTCCTGCTACTGATGGTTCGTTTATTACAAGGCCTTTCGGTCGGTGGTGAATATGGTGCCGTCGCTACCTATATGAGTGAACTGGGCTTAAAAGGTCAACGCGGTTTCTTTGCTTCGTTTCAATACGTCACCTTATCCGGTGGTCAGCTACTCGCCAGCTTACTCGGGGTCATCCTGCTTGGCTTTATGACCGAACAGCAATTGAATGATGGCGGCTGGCGTATTCCATTCGTGATTGGGGGTATTGCGGCAATCTTGTCTTTACTGGCACGAAGCCGTTTAGAAGAAACTTTATCGCATGAAGATGCGGAACGTGAGGAATCCGGTAGTCTGGTTGCCTTACTGAAACAGCACTGGAAAACCTTCTTGCTGGTAGTCGGTTATACCTCTGCAGGTTCACTGACCTTCTATGTGGTTACAGTGTATTCTAAAACCTATCTCACCAACATCGGGATGGATGGCAAAACTGTCGGTTTCATTATGACCACAGCCTTGTTTGTGTTTATGTTGGCGCAACCGTTGTTTGGGATGCTTTCAGACCGTATTGGCCGTCGTGCATCCATGCTGGCTTTCAGTTTACTCAGCGCGATCTTTATCTATCCGGTGATGGTCACCGGTATGCGTAGCTTTGCTGACTCGCCTGTCATTATCACCTTATTACTGATTTTCCTGATGATGCTGCTGAGCTTCTACACCTCAATCAGTGGTTTGGTCAAAGCAGAAATGTTCCCTCCACATGTGCGTGCCTTAGGTGTCGGTTTCTCTTATGCCGTCGGTAATGCCTTGTTTGGTGGTTCAGCACCATCGGTGGCGTTGCTATTTAAAGATGCAGGTATTGAAAACATCTTCTTTATTTATGTGATTATCATGCTGATGATCTGTTTCTTCTGTAGCTGGGCCTTACCGAAAAAGCCTGAATATCTGGAACATGACCACTAACTACATTCAAGCTTAACTAGCAAAACCACTTTTGTTCAGGCAAAAGTGGTTTTTTATTTTGGACTTATTTTAAATAAGGATTTGAATTTACCAACTGCTTAAATCCACTCTGGACCAGCATGGCGGTGCGAGAACGGGGTCGCTGTTCAGCTTCCCGCTGGGTAAATTCAATCATGATCCGGTTAAAATCGAGGCGCGGATAATGTTGCTGTAATTGCTGTCTAAACTGTTTGGAAAATTCAAAACCACGGCTACCAATGACGTCGCAGCTGGCAGCCTGTTGTAATAAATGAGCCTCAAGCCCCTGCTCAAGGGCGACATGGGGGTTCATATGCAGACTGATCACATCAAACAGCTGATCAGCGCGCCCCATGTCCCAGCCTTGTTGAATTGACCAGTCTTTCGCAGCATAGGCTCCTTGCCCGGCAAAGCAACGGCAATGTGCATGATGCTGATAATGTTGTGTTGTCATTCCCAAATCGTGTAACAGGCATGAAACTGCCAACAGCTCAGCATCACATTGCAGTCGTTGCATTTTGGCAAAGGCAATGGCGTAACACCATGTACGCAGACAGTGATTCTGTAAGGCCTCAGCACTACAAGACTGCATCTGGGCCAAGGCCTGTTGTACATCTGAGCTATCGGGCAATACCAGATCTTCGATACTCAATTGTTGCATTCTGTTGCGCTGTTTATGGTGGGCTAGAGCATAGCTTTTAATGGTTTGCTGAATGACTGGCAGTAAACTGTGACTCAGCAAGGTTATGCGATCTTTTAATCCTAAATCACCAGAAGTCCGGTTCATCCAGTGCTGTCGACCAATCTGCATCGTATTTTCTAAAATTAGAGTAATTACTCTAATTTTTAAAGCAACGCATTGAATCTGTCAAAGTCTTTTCCTTTCTCGACCTGAGCTGGTTTAAACAAGACAGCCATGAAGCCTGGATCAACTTTGGCTTTTTCTCCCCCTCTTCCGACATTTTTCGCTGCTGAATAAGCGCAAAAAATGATAAAAACTCCACTACTTTTCAGTCAGTTTTCCAGTTTCCTTTACAACTATTTTTAGAGAAAATTAAACAATTTGCTCACTTATCCAGCATTTCGTTTAGTTTTTCTGCTGAAGTTTAAGCGTAATTTAAGTTTTTATGCATAATGGACGGCGCTTTGTTTTTTATTTTTTGGTGTACTTTTAACACTTTTTTTATGGCAAGAGGTTACGACTTAAGGGAGTAAATAATGCTTACGCTGATAGGTATTCTAATTATTGTAACGATTGTCGCGTTACTCATGTCGGGTAAAACCAGTCCAATTGTTGCAATGTCGATTGTTCCGCTTATTGGGGCACTCATTGCTGGCTTTTCGATTAGCGAGATTTCCGGCTTCTTTGAAGCAGGTTTATTAAAAGTCAGCAAAGTGGCCACCATGTTTTTATTTGCCATTTTGTTTTTCAGTATTTTAAAAGAGTTACATGTTTTTGATCCCATGATCCGCAACATGGTGCGTCTGACCCGCGGTAATGTGGTGATTGTTGCGGTGATGACCACCTTGATTGCTGCTATCGTGCATCTGGACGGTTCCGGGGCGGCCACTTTTCTGATTATTATTCCTGCCTTACTGCCGCTCTATCGCAAACTGGGGATGAGTCCTTATCTGATGCTGCTCCTGATGGCCGGTAGTATGGGCATTATGAATATGGTGCCGTGGGGTGGCCCTTTAGGTCGTGCATCTGCCGTGACCGGCATTGAAGCCGCCGCACTCTGGCAGAGCCTGATCCCGGTACAGGTAATTGGTATTCTGGGCATGATGGGCTTTGCCGTATTGATGGGCTTACGTGAAAAAAAACGTATCCTTGCAGCACAAGCCTTGGGTACTACACCTTTTGAACAAGACTGCATGGCAGCCGATATGGCGGAAGATGTACAAGAACAAGTCAAACCTAAAAAGTTCTGGTTTAACATCGGTCTGGTTGTTCTTGCGGTTATCTGTCTGGCATTTGGTCTGTTCTCGGCACCTTACGTCTTTATGATTGCCTTATCACTCGTATTATTGGTGAACTTCCCTAAACCAAGAGAACAAATGGCGGTGATCAGCCGACATGCACCTCAAGCCTTAAGCATGGTTGCGATTATTTTTGCTGCTGGCGCCTTTTTGGGAATTCTCTCCGAATCAGGCATGTTGAAGTCAATCGCACTGGATCTGATTCATATTTTACCAACGACTTGGGTCGGTAGCCTGCATATTCTGGTCGGTATCCTAGGTGTTCCAATGGATCTGTTTACCAGTACCGATGCTTACTATTTTGCCCTCTTGCCGATTGTTCAGGAAGTGACTGCAACTGCTGGTGTAACTGCTGATTCGGTGGTGTATGCCATGGCCATTGGCAATAACGCCGGTACCTTCGTTAGCCCATTCTCACCAGCAACATGGCTGGCCATGGGGCTTGCAGGTACAGACATGGGACGTCACTTACGTTATTCATTTGGCTGGATCTGGCTATTTAGTTTCTTCACCTTAGGTGTTGGTTTCTTGCTCGGTCTTTATTAATCTTTGCCAAAATAAAAAGAGCATACTCAGGTATGCTTTTTTTATGTCTTATAAATTTTTATCGTGAGCAGAACAATGCCTAGAGCTGCTGCTTTAATAATTCCTCTAACCAATCAATAAAATCCTGAAAATATTGAGGACGATACTGGCGATCTGTCAATAAAATATTGACCGGTAATTGCAAGTCCGGAACCTCTACAAATAAACGCTGTAACACACCTTGCTGTACATAGGGTGCAGCATCAAATTCAGGAATCTGGATAATACCAATGCCAGCCAAACCTGCCTGAATATAGGCTTCGGTATTTTCAATCAGTAAACGGTACGGTATTCTCAGACGCTGATCCTGAAATACCAATTCGCTCCATTCCCGATAATGTTTCGCCACATGGTAGTCCACAGCATAATGCTGCTGCAGCTCCTCAAAGCTTTTGGGTTCACCAAATTCGGCTAGATAAGCAGGTGCTGCCAGTGTCCAGATATGGGTTTGTGTGATGGGTCTGATCAGCAGATATTGGTCCTGTACCTGTCCCACCCGCACCACACAATCCAGTTGCTGTTCAATCAGATTGGAAAAGTCATCACAACCATTCACCAGCACCTTGACCTTGGGATAGCGCTGATAAAAACAACCTAAATGCGGAATCAACAGCTGAGTGGCCAAGCGTTTTGGCATGCCAATGCTAATCTTGCCTTCCGTACTCCGCACATGCGTCTTAAAGCGATTCAGCTCTTTTAATTGCGTCACCAGACGCATGGCTTCCTGATAAAACAGACTCCCCTCATGGGTTAAAGCAACTTTACGAGTGGTGCGATAGAACAGCAGTACTTCATATTCTTTTTCAAGCGCCTGTATGGCATAGGTCACGTTGGAGCGGGGCAATCCCAGTTGCAGTGCAGCTTGTGCAAAAGATTGCTTCTCTGCCACTAAACAAAAGATTTTTAAGCGCTCAATCTTATCCATTTTATTATTCAACTTTTCTGCACAATCAGTTCAATACTAACAACTATTTCAAACAAATAAATTGCATTAGCATGATTTTCATACACAACAATCAGGAGAGAGATGTCACAACATACGCTAGCAGGAAAAACCGTATTGATTACGGGCGGCGCTAAAAACTTGGGAGGCTTGATTTCACGCAAGTTTGCAGAACAAGGGGCAAACTTGCTCATTCATTATAATAGTGCAGCAACACAGGCAGATGCAGAAGAAACCTTAAAAGCCGTACAGGCATTCGGGGCAAAAGCGGTTTTGGTGCAAGCAGATTTATCCGATATTCAGAATATTGAACACCTGTTTCTCACTGCCAAAGGAAACTTTGGCGGGGTGGATATTGCCATCAATACCGTCGGTCGCGTGCTCAAAAAACCATATCTGGAGACGACTGAACAGGAATTTGACGGGATGAATGAGATCAATAACAAGATTGCCTATTTCTTCATTCAGTCTGCAGGTCGTCATCTCAATCCGCACGGAAAAATCTGTAGCATTGTGACCAGTTTACTGGCTGCCTATACCGGTCTCTATTCCACCTATGAAGGTCTGAAAGCACCGGTAGAACATTACACGCGGGCCGCATCCAAAGAGTTTGGTGAACGTGGCATTTCAGTGACTGCGGTTGCGCCGGGTCCGATGGATACGCCATTTTTCTATGGTCAGGAAGCACCTGAAGCCGTGGCCTATCATCAATCTGCATCAGCCTTAGGTGGACTGACCAAGATTGAAGATATTGAACCGCTGGTTCGTTTTCTGGTCACAGAGGGCTGGTGGATTACAGGCCAAACCATTTTCGCCAATGGCGGTTATACCACCCGCTAATTCCAAAAATGAAACGCTTGGGCACTTTATTTAACAGCCCAAGCGTTTAATGCAACCAAAATACCAACCCGTAAAAACAGGCCAGACTCAGGATAATGGTCAATAAGGTATGCTTGACCTTGTAGGCAATTACAATGGTCAGCAGCGTCGCCAGAAAATAGGGGTTGAGTAAAGTACTACGGAAAGCCCCATGCTCATCCATAAATACAATCGGCGTGGCAATCGCGGTCAATAAACACGGTGCAGAATACTGCAAGGATTGCTGGAACCATTTCGGTAAGCGTAATGGAATATTCGGCTCCAGCAGAATATAGCGATTCATGAAGACCACAATGGCCAGGATAATCAGCAGAAACCAACTCATGCCGCACGCTCCCGCAGATTCTGCAAACAGGTCGCAGTTAACATACCAATCACGCCCGCCAAGATGGCTGCACTTTTAATGCCCAGACTCAAGAACACAACCGTCAGCATAACCGAGACCAGCACACCGACCAGCGTATTGAGGTTTTTAATAAATGGAATCACGATGGCGATAAAGGTCGCAACAATGGAAAAATCGAGATGATATTGATCCAGATTGGGCACTGAAGCTGCCAGCAATACACCACACAGGCTGAACAACACCCAGCATAGATAGAAGCAACTACCTGCACCTAGCAAATAATAAATATAATGCTGCTGTTTCTTAATACTGACCGCAAACAGTTCATCTGTCAGTAGAAATCCCAACATTAAGCGATGCTTCAATGGCTGTCTGCAAATATCGTCACGTAGATAGAGTGCATACAGATAATGCTGGGTGGTGATTAAAAACACGGAGATGATAATGGTTAAAGCAGGTGTCCCTGCCATGACCAGCCCCAAAGTCATCAACTGCGCTGCACCCGCAAAAACCAGCGCCGACATACCCACCGCCTGTAAGGTGGTCAGTCCAGCCTGAATTGCCATAGAGCCCGCGAGTAAGCCCCACGGTAATACCGCAAAACATAGTGGTAGTATTTTGACGACACCATTAAAAAATGCCCGCATTACAGTCATGGGGGTATCATCAGTTACGCTGTCACTTAACATCAAAATCACAAGGGTTGATAAAAGACCGTATGACTATGCCAAAATTTGCATCAGGAGAATTGCATAAAATTGCTGTTTTATTTGAGATAGGCAATATAACCGCCGGGCGTAATGCCAAAGGTCTGACGGAAATGCCGGCTAAAATGGCTCTGATCCGAGAAACCACATTGTTGTGAGACTTCGGATAAATTCAGTCCCTGTCTTAACAATCTTTGCGATTTCTGCAACCTTGCCTGTACCAGCCATGCATGCGGTGACAACCCGACATGTTTTTTAAATTGTCTCAAGAAATGCCACTGACTCAGATTGGCCATTTCTGCTAGCTCAGCCAAGGAAAACTCTTGCTCAGGCATCGTTGCCATCAGTTCTTTTATATTAAGGATTCGCTGTTTGGCATTGCTCAAATCGGTCACATGCGGCTTGACCTGACTGTATTTGGACACCAGCCATGCAATCGTCGACAAGAATAAGGTCTGTTTTAACAAGCTATTGTTCGGTTGTTCCAGTAAATCAAACAATAAACGGAATTGCTGGGCCAATCCTTCATCATGCAATACCGCTTCTCTGAACCAAGGTGCAGTACCGTGTACCGTCGTCAGATCGCGGGTGAGTTCATGAAATACTTCAGGTGTTGGATAGATTGCGCGATAGCGCCAGCCAGTGTCTACCGCCGAAGATCCGGTATGCACTTCATCGGCATTGACCAGAATAATATCGCCCTGTGGTGCCACATGATTGCCACCGGTACGATAAAAGCGCTGTGCGCCCTCTTCGATCACGCCGATACAAAATCCTTCATGAACATGTCGTGAAAACTCCTGCTGATAGTAACTTGCTTTCAGCATTTCCAGACCACCCAGTTCTTCCAGATGGAGGTAATCAACTTGTTCACGAGGTCTACGCGACATCACGACCTCCTTTGAATTTTTTGCATCATGTCAGATTAGCGCGATTGCATGAAATTTATAGAATAAAATTGCTGTTTATAGCGGCTATTCTACGCCCATGACAGCAGTAGGACAGGGTTTATTCTGCTTTTCAACAAATAAACGTCTTATCCAGTATATGCAATCGATTGATCATGGCATCAATAAAAAAGCGCCTGAGAACAGGCGCTTTTTTAGATGAAGCATCAACGATCCAGAAACTCGACCTGTCCGGTCTTCACATCATAAATTGCACCGACTATTGCAATTTCGCCTCGATCCAGCAGGTCTTTCAATACCGGACTATGCGCCGTAATGTATTGAATATTGTAATGCACATTCATTGCCGTGACCTGATTGATAAAAGCCCGACTTAAATCGCGCGGTTGCATAATGTCATAGACACTATCAACTGAATGCATCAACGGCCCCAGTACATACTGGATATGGGGCATCTCTTGCACATCAGAAACCCGTTTCTGCTGTAAACGTAACTGACAGGCACTGGTAACAGCACCACAATCGGTATGACCCAAAACCAGAATCACCTTGGAGCCTTTGGCCTGACAGGCAAACTCAAGCGAACCCAGTACTTTTTGTCCCGCAATATTTCCTGCAATCCTTAAACTGAATAAATCGCCAATCCCGACATCAAAGATCATCTCGGTTGGTGCACGCGAATCCATACAGCCCAGTACCGCTGCTATGGGATGTTGTCCTTCATCCGCAGTGACCCGGATCTGGCGATAAACATCCCGTTGCAGGCGTTCATTTTTGACAAAACGCTCATTGCCCTCTTTGAGTAAGGTGATGACCTGTTGCGGGCTTAATTTACGTTGCAGTTCCCGGGTACTGATATAAATATCCAGCGCTGCCTCATCGACATCCTGATAATGTTGCTTAAATCCGATGAGTTTTAGGTCGATCTGACGCTTACTGGCAGTTTCATTCTGATAGTCCTGAATCACTTGATAAATATCGGGATCAATCGAATCACACTGGGTTGCATCAATAATCAGCTGCTGGTGTTTATGTACATACTCCAAGGCTGAAATCAATGCAGAACGGTTCAGAAAGGTCACTTGTGAAGGTAGTTCAATTCGCGTCACGATACCATGCAAATGCTTCTCTTTATAGACTCGCACCCCTTTATTAAAATTACCATACAGAATGAAGCCGCTACTGGTGAGCAAGCCGATCACGATGCCCGTCAACAAATCTGTCAGTAAAATTGCAACCAGCGTAATAATAAACGGTAAAAACTGCTTCCAGCCTTTTTGATATAACTGTTTGAATAATTTGGGATGCGTGAGTTTAAAACCCGTTACAATCAAAATAGCAGCCAGCGCAGACAATGGAATCATGTTCATCAATGGCACGAAGAACAAAATTGCCAGCAACAGGAGTATCCCATGAAAAATAGTGGAACATTTGCTACGTGCACCTGTATTGGCATTGACTGAACTACGCACAATCACCGATGTCACGGGCATACCACCAATTAAACCCGATACGATATTGCCTGCTCCTTGTGCCCATAGTTCACGATTGGGTGGAGACGATCTTTTCTGTGAATCCAATTTATCGGCAGCTTCCAGATTGAGTAAGGTTTCCAGGGAGGCCACGATGGCCAAAGTGACTGCTCCAGTGTAAATCAGCGGCTCCGCCAGATAAGCAAAGTCAGGAAAAACCAGCACCTCCTGAGGTGCCTCCAGGATATTGGGTAACTGAATCAGGTTATCGCTTTGTACTGCCCACGGCGAACCGATACTGATTAAAATAAAATTCAGACCCGCAGCCAGTACAACTGCGATCAAGGCCGAGGGTAAGGCCAACTTTTTAAGCGGACTGCTATCCCAGGCCAGAATCAGAAACAAACTGAGCAGGCCAATTAAGGCCGCACCCAGATCAAAATGCTGAACCAAGGCGCTCGGTGTACTGGTCCACAACATGTCCCAAGAGAAGCTAGATAAACCGAATAAGTAAGGTAATTGGGTTACAATCAAAATTGCGCCAATGGCCGCCAGTAAGCCCAGAATCACATTATTGGGAATAAAATTCGCAAAGAAGCCCAATTTAAACAGTCCAAATAAAATCTGTAAAATCCCGGCAAAAACAATACACAATAAAAAAGCGGCATAATTGCCGCCTAATTGATCCAGTTGCACAAGAATGACTGCAGTCAGTCCTGCCGCCGGACCCGAAACGCTAATGTGCGAGCCACTCAGCAGCCCGACAATAATACCGCCAACAATTCCGGCAATAATGCCTGAAATAATCGGTGCTCCGGAGGCTAACGCAATCCCTAAACACAAGGGTAAGGCCACGAGAAAAACAACAACTCCGGAGAGGAGGTCATTTAAATGGAATCTATTTTTCAGTGCTAAACTTGTCATGAAGTAACCATTTATAATAAAAAAATAATTAATTTTTACTGCCTGAAAGCGTTTTCCCTACTTCGAGGCTTGAATGATATTGTCCGACAAAGTGCAAGGTTTAAAGTTTGGTTACGTTATAACGTTGTATATTTATTTATCGATTTCAGCCTATTTTTGTTGATCTTAAGATTCGCCTCATCTTGCTTCTGCGCAGACATCAGCTCTACCGTAAATCGGCTGGCAAATGAAAAAAACAGCAATAAAAAAACCTCCCGAAGGAGGTTTTTTAGCAATTATAAATTTATTTAGAACCTTTAATCCCGGCTTGTAATAACAAGGCGCCTAAACCACCAATTTTTTGCTCTTGTGGTTTTTCAGTTTTTGGCTTGTTCTGTTGCGGACGCTTAAAGTCACCTTCTTTACGTGGCGGACGTTGGCCTTGTGGTTTACGCTCTGCACGTTCGGTACGGTCTTGTGCTGCACGTTGTGGACGTGAAGCCTTCGCTGGCGCAGAACCTTCTGCACGCATACTCAAGTTGACACGATTACGTTCCACATCAACCTGCATGACACGGACCTGTACGATTTGGCCCGGTTTCACCACTTTATGCGGATCAGAGACAAATTCATTCGCCAACTCAGAAATGTGTACTAAACCATCCTGGTGTACACCCACATCGACAAAGGCACCAAAGTTGGTCACATTGGTCACCACACCTTCAAGCTGCATGCCTTCGGTCAGTTGCGCAACTTCAGTAATGTCTTCACGGAACTTGGCTGTACGGAACTCTGGACGTGGATCACGGCCCGGTTTTTCCAATTCAGCTAAAACGTCCTGAATAGTCGGTAAACCAAATTTGTCATCAACAAACTCATCTGCCTTCACTTGGCGAATGATTTCAGTGTTGCCAATAATGTCTTTCACCGTCGTTGCTTTTGCTGCAACAATCTTTTCTACCAAGCCATAACTTTCCGGGTGAACCGCAGAAGCATCCAATGGCTCTGAACCGTTTTGAACACGTAAGAAACCTGCTGACTGTTCAAAGGTACGCTCGCCTAAACGTGGTACTTTTTTCAAGGCCTGACGGTTATCAAAGCGACCATTTTCTTTACGGTATTCCACGATTTGCTGTGCAATCGACTTATTCAAACCGGCAATATAAGCCAGAATTGCAGGAGAAGCCGTATTCACATCTACACCAACGGCATTCACACAATCTTCAACCACAGCATCCAGTGTTTTTGCCAAACCGGTCTGATTCACGTCATGCTGATATTGCCCCACACCAATTGATTTCGGATCAATTTTAACCAGTTCAGCCAATGGATCTTGTAGGCGGCGTGCAATTGACACGGCGCCACGAATCGACACATCAAGCTCAGGAAGTTCTTGTGACGCCAATTCACTTGCAGAATAAACCGATGCACCTGCTTCACTGACGGTGATACGTGTCAATTTCAAATCTGCATTGGCTGCCATCATTTCTGCAACCAGAGCTTCAGTTTCACGGCTTGCCGTACCGTTACCAATCGCAATAAGTTCCACGTGGAACTCTCGGCATAAACGCGCAAGCTCTGCCAGCGAACCTTCTTTATCTTCTTTTGGTGCAAATGGATAAATGGTGCTATGCGCCAGTACATCCCCTGCATCGCTTACCACAGCAAGTTTGACACCCGTACGGATACCAGGATCTACACCTAACGTGGTACGGCTACCTGCAGGTGCAGAAAGCAATAAATGACGCAAGTTTTCAGCAAACACATCCATCGCTTCAGCTTCAGCAGCTAAACGCTTATCCGTTAATAATGAATGTTCGATTTGCGGACGAACTTTACCCAGCCAGAATAATTTAGCAGTTTGCTTTAAATAATCCTGACGGCTTTGTGGCTGAAGTTGCTCAAGATTATATTCTGTCTCGATACGTGCCAATGGAGCATCGTCTTCACCATCTACTTTTAGACCCAGTACATTTTCCTGACGGCCACGTAACATTGCCAATAAACGGTGTGAAGGGACTTTATTGAGGTTTTCTGAAAAGTCAAAATAATCACGGAATTTCTTGCCCACTTCTTTTTTCTCATCAGAAGCGACTGCACTTTTTAATACTGCAGTTTTAGCAAAAGTTTGTTTTAATTCAGTGGTTAAGGCGATATTTTGTGCCCAGTCATCAATCAGGATGTGCTGGATCGCATCGAGCTGGCTTTCAACATCAGGATAGTCTTCATGACTAAAACCAGCCAGTGCTTCTGCAGGATCAATTTGATCTGCAATAATTTTTTCAGCAATCGGACC
The DNA here is from genome assembly GCF_904886855.1 of Acinetobacter sp. 'aerobic (ED)'. Lineage (NCBI taxonomy): Bacteria > Pseudomonadati > Pseudomonadota > Gammaproteobacteria > Moraxellales > Moraxellaceae > Acinetobacter > Acinetobacter sp. 'aerobic (ED)'. The sequence goes on along the minus strand of NZ_CAJHGI010000003.1, from coordinate 267,612 downwards.
TAAACCAGCTTCTTTGGCTTTAAATGATTTGCTGGTGCGTTTTGGACGATAAGGTGCATAAATTTCTTCTAATGCATTTTTCGTTTCAGCCGCATTGACGCGTGCCAATAAATCATCGCTTAATTTATCTTGTTCTTGTAAAGATTGAATCACCTTCTCACGACGCTCGAATAAATCACGTAAATAGGTTAAACGTGTATCGAGTTGACGTAATTGCGTATCGTCTAAGCCTTGCGTGACTTCTTTACGGTAACGTGCAATAAAAGGAACGCTAGCACCTTCATCAATTAAACGAATAGCAGCTTCTACTTGGTTTGGACGTACGGCAAGTTCATTTGCCAACTGCTGAACTAAGTCAGTCATCGTGATTGATTCCACAAGGGTTAATTCTAAAAGCACTGATTATAAAGTTCATGGCTATAAAATCCACCATTGTTTTTTTGAATATTGTGTTTTATTCCTGTATAAATTTTATTCACAGGCGATTAATTGCAGTATTGGCCCGCCCTTCGAGAACAATCTCTGGACTCAATCTTTTATGCAAATCGCCGCATATTTCTCAAATCAGCTGTTTTTTCTGCCTAAATATTGAAAAAATAGGTTGTTTGTCATAATTCTGCCTGTATATATTTGGTATCTATCTCTTGATTTTATTGGCAATATTTGTTGCTTTATAACATAGCCAAAACTGTGCAATGAATCGTATACTCAAAGGTCTATTGATATTTCACATTCGCATTGCATAAAGACGATGACAATAAACGATAAAGGAGCACAATCATGAGTTTAGTTGTACCTGCTGAATCGACGGAAACCGTACACCATGAGACAGACCGGGTCGAACGCATTTTAGTGGTCGATGACGATGTGCGCTTGCGTACGCTTTTACAACGCTTCCTCGAAGATAAAGGTTTCGTGGTAAAAACTGCTCATGATGCGACACAAATGGATCGTTTACTGCAACGTGAACTGTTCTCTTTGATCGTGCTCGACTTTATGCTCCCTGTCGAAGATGGTTTAAGTATTTGTCGTCGCCTACGCCAATCCAATATCGACACTCCGATTATCATGCTCACTGCACGCGGTAGCGATTCTGACCGTATTGCCGGTCTGGAAGCAGGCGCTGACGATTATCTGCCAAAACCGTTCAATCCAAATGAATTACTGGCCCGTATCCGTGCCGTGTTACGTCGTCAGGTTCGTGAAGTCCCAGGCGCACCAAGTCAGCAAGTTGAAGTGGTCAGCTTTGGCCCATGGTCACTTGACCTTTCGACACGTACGTTGACCCGTGAAGGCCAAGTCGTGACCTTAACGACAGGCGAATTTGCAGTATTGAAAGCACTGGTCCAGCATCCTCGTGAACCCTTAACCCGCGATAAATTGATGAATCTGGCGCGTGGTCGTGAATGGGGTGCAATGGAACGCTCAATTGATGTACAAGTCTCTCGCTTACGTCGTTTAATTGAAGACAACCCTGCCCGTGCGCGTTACATCCAGACCGTTTGGGGTGTGGGCTATGTATTTGTTCCAGATGGTGCAGAGTAAGTTCGGGAAATTAAACGTTGAAACTTGAACCCATTGATCCACAAGAGTTTACCGAGTTCGCGGCTTATTCCGAAAGGCCCCGAACCAAATGGGAACGTTTTTTAGATAAAATCAAACCACGTTCCGCTGCCATGCGCACTACCATTCTGGTCTTGTTCATGGTGTTTTTCAGTCTGTTTATGTCCTTGTGGTTCTTTTGGCGAACCCTTTATCTTCCCGAATTACAGCAACATGCCCGCTATCTGGCGATTGAACTGGAACTGGTCAACAATCCGGATATCCGGATTTTGCATCGTGATAGCGAAGTCGATGTCGATACCTGGTTGAAAAACCGGATCGGGATTGAATACGTCACCGATCCAAAAGAGTTTCCCCGGGTTGAAGATAAATTCCTGGCTGAACTCTTTACCAACCAGATTGAAGAGAAGCTGGCCAAAGAACTCGGTGTTAAAGACGTTACGGTTTATTTTAAATTCAAGCCGATTCCGCGTATCTGGATTCAAACGCCTGAAATGAATGGCAACTGGGTCAGAGAACCACTCAAAACCTATACCAACTATAGTGTTGAGCTGATTGCTGGCTGGCTGTTTGGTGTTCCGATTGTATCGTCCATTATTATTTTAATCCTGGTGCGACAAATGAACCGGCCTTTGCGTCGGCTGCAAAATACTGCGAATAATTACAGTAAAACCGGTAAAGCCCCTTATCTCGATACCAATCACGGGCCACTGGAAATCCGTCAGGTCAATCAGGCCTTTAACCATATGGTGTATACGCTGGAGCAAACCGAGCGTGACCGTCAAATCATGCTGGCAGGTATTTCCCATGATTTACGTACGCCGCTGACCCGTATTCGCCTGACCGCGGAAATGCTGCCAGACGAGTTCTTCCGTGAAGGCCTGATTTACGACGTGGATGATATGGATGCGATTCTGAATCAGTTCATTTCCTATATGCGAGACGGTTCTGACGAAGAGCTCACAGAGACCAATCTGAATAGCCTGCTGCAAGAACTGGTGGTGCAGTTCAAACCGCTTGATATTCGTTTTGAGGCACAGGAACTTCCGATTATTGCTGCACGCAGCTTGTCGCTGAAACGTCTGATTGCCAATCTGATCAATAATGCCAAACGTTATGGTGCAGAACCGATTGAATTGTCCGCCAGCCATGTTGATGATCATATCCTGATTACCGTGGCAGATCATGGTGAAGGGATTCCGCCGGATCAGGTCGAAGAACTGATGCAACCATTTGTCCGCGGTAATTCTGCCCGTACCATTCAAGGGAGCGGTCTTGGACTCGCCATTGTGAAACGTATTGTCGATATTCATCAGGGCCAGATCAGTATCCGTAACCGCGAACAGGGTGGACTGGAAGTGGTGATTTCCCTCCCTATTCCTACGGCGGCACCAGCAACCGAATCACCGAATAATGCCATTGATAAGATCAAACAGACTATTACCGGGCATTTTTAATTGCAAATGCCCAATTGAGCTAAATTAAGGAATACAAAACTCCATCCTGTTACCCTTCCTCTTATTTATCTCACCGAAAATACATACATAAATAACTTTAAATCAAATATTGAAACACACTAATCTAGCTTAGAGATTCAAATCTTACTATTTTTACAGCCTCTTAGTTTCCAGTTTTATAAAAATAAGAGGCTATAAGTAAAATAAATTAATGCTCCGAACAGTTTCTTATTTTTTCTATCGCCAATTTGTTAGTGAGGTGGTTAAAACCGCATTAAGAGCAGTAATGTACATAAGACCATTCGATGAAATTGCCAAATCTTTTGCATTATACATAACAGCATATCTAAGCACTTGAAGTTTACAACCCGAGGTTGTTGCATCACAAACTTGACGAGCCATGAGTATAGTTGATTCTATCGGGTTAATAATATAAAAATTACCGTTCGCATCTAATACTATTTTGCGAAGATTGAAATTTACTCCACCGCCTTCTATCGGTAAAGTACTCACCAGACCTGAAGGAGTAATTTTACGTACAGTACTTTTTTGATCAACTACATATAGATTTCCACTACTATCAACTGTAATTCCCGTAGGTAAATAAAACCGTGCAATATCCCCTTTACCATCAGCACTTCCCTTTACTCCTGCCAAACCCGCAAGAGTAGTAACAGTGCCAGATGGACTGATTTTTCTAATAATAGAATTTCTTGTATCAGCTACATAAATATTTTTGTTTCTATCAATTGTAATTCCAGATGGTAAAAGGAATCGTGCGGTTGCTCCATTCCCATCAACATCACCACTTTCCCCAGCTAATCCAGCTAAAGTAGTGACTACTGCTGATGGACTAATTTTACGTATAGTATGATTGGCAGTATCTGCCACATAAGTATATCCATTGTTATCAATAGTAATTGCTGAAGGCCAACTAAAGCCTGCTTTAATCCCTATGCCATCATTTACAGTAGATTCACCTGGAATGCGCAACCCAGCTAAAGTAGTAACCACACCTGTGGAGCTAATCTTCCTAATATTGTCATTAAACATATCAGTCACATATGCATTGTTATGTTCATCAACGGTAATTCCTTCAGGATTATCAAACAATGCTGCAGAACCTGTTCCATCAGTATTACCCACTTTACTCGCTATGCCTGCAAGGGTGCTGACAACGCCTACTGAGTTAATTTTGCGAATGGTGTTATTTAGGCTATCGGCTACATAAACATTACCATCTATACCGACAGAAATTCCATGAGGGGAATGAAATCTAGCAGCATTGCCTTTACCATCGACACTCCCCCACTCTGCATCCTTTCCTGCTAAAATGCTGACCACGCCTGTAGAACTAAGTTTTTTGATAATATTTCTTATTGATTTTGTCGCATAGATATTATCCTGTAAATCAACTGATATTCCGTCACAATCAAAACCAAGAATAATAGTGGTAACATCAGCTTTAGGGCTAATTTTACGAATAGCATTATTACCAGTATCACATACAAAAATATTATCATTATTATCAATAGCAATTCCTACAGGTAAACGAAATCTAGCGTTAGTACCATTACCATTGATAGAACCCTCCTCTGCTTTTGCTGATCCTGCTATCGTAGTAACAACACCTGTAGGACTAATTTTGCGAATTGTCTTACTGAATGAATCTGCTACAAAAACGTTACCATTCTTCCCTACAGCAATCCCACCAACATATACAAACCTAGCCATTGAACCTTGACCATCAGCATAAGCAGACTCTCCTACAGCACCCGCCAAAGTAGTAACATTACCTGTAGGGCTAATTTTTCGAATCGTATAATTACCAGTATCAGAGATATATACGTTATCACTACTATCAACAGCAATTGCTGTTGGTGCATTAAAGCGGGCATTAGTACCAGCTCCATCAGTACTACCCTGTACTCCAGCTAGACCTGCTATGGTTGTAACAATTCCTGTAGGGCTAATTTTTCGAATAGTGTTATTAGCAGTATCAGACACATAGAAGTTACCATGACGATCACTTGCTATACCTTCTGGTCGACTAAATCTTGCATCAACTCCCTTACCATCAACAAAACCTTCCCCTCCATTATTACCCGCTAATACTGAAAATGCAGACGCAGTCACAAGTGTTGGTGTTGGTGTCGGTGTTGGCGTTGGTGTCGGTGTCGGTGTTGGTGTCGGTGTCGGTGTTGGTGTCGGTGTCGGTGTTGGTGTCGGCGTTGGTGTCGGCGTTGGTGTTGGTGAATTACCATCCGAGCCACCTCCACATGCTGTTAAAACTATTGATAATAAAGCGACTGGAATCGATGAATAAATAAGTTTTTTACCCATTTCAATAACCCCTTAAACTATTTAAATTTCTACTTTCATTAAAATATTACAGATAAGTTTCTTTATTCTTGCATCTTAGCTCAACCTAACATAAAGCTAATTCTCACTGCAAAAAGATTAGTTAATATAACTCATATTAAGCCAGTTTATTAATAAGAAAATTAAAAGAATAGCCTTATATATTTTCACATTTGTTCAAAAAAAAGATAATTCATTAATTATTAATCTAATTGAAAATTTCTTTTCTCGGGATCTATTGAGAGCCTAAATAAAATATTAAGTTTAATTTAAATATCTATAAAAATAATTTTTAACTTTAAAAGAATTTTTTAAATAGAAATCCATTATCTCACAACTAAAAATCAAACCTACAGATTGTGAAACGTATTGTCGATATCCATCAATGTCAGATCAGTATTCGCAATCGTGAACAGGGTGGACTAGAAGTAGTAATTTCCTTACCCATTCCAACAGTAGAAGCTAGCGAACCGGCCAACAATGCAATTGATAAGATCAAACAGACCCTGACAGGCCATTTCTAAAGCAAAATTCCTGAATCAACCGCCTGTCACCGGTTGATTTAGACTAAAGTCGCCTATTTAATCACCACACAATCGGCGACTTTCTGCCCATTCAGTCGCACAGATACATCCTATTTTACTTCACATATATTTATTTTTTTCTTCATAAATTCAAACAGCTAGATTACTGCTTTAAAATAGGCTGAAATACAAGTGAATAAAGCGTATGCAGCTGTATTAGACCTTAGCCTTATTTCAATCCACTTTTCATGTTTTAGCGCTAAAATCCATACCCAATGAAAAGCAAAATTGAGAATGGATGATGTCTTTAAGTCGTATTCGCCTTGCAGCTCTACACGACAAAGTGATGAGTGCAGAACAGGCTGCCAGCTTTATTAAAAATGATATGACGGTCGGAATGAGCGGTTTTACCCGTGCAGGTGAGGCAAAAGCTGTTCCTCAGGCACTGGTTGAACAAGCCAAGAAAAATCCGTTAAAAATCACGTTAATTACTGGTGCCAGCCTTGGCAATGACTTAGACAAGCAATTGACAGAAGCCGGTGTACTGGCTCGTCGTATGCCCTTCCAGGTTGACAATACCTTGCGCCGCGCGATTAATAACGGCGAAGTGATGTTTATTGACCAGCATTTGTCTGAAACCGTTGAACAGATGCGTAACCAGCAACTAAAACGTCCTGATGTTGCGGTAATTGAAGCGGTTGCGATTACCGAAGATGGTCATATCGTTCCAACCACTTCGGTCGGTAACTCGGCGAGCTTTGCGATTTTTGCAGAAAAAGTGATTGTTGAAATCAACACCTCACTCAGTGAAAACTTTGAAGGTCTGCACGATATTTATATTCCGACTTATCGCCCAACCCGTACCCCACTGCCATTAACAAAAGTGGATGACCGCATTGGTTCAACCGCGATTCCAATCGATCCAGCGAAAATCGTCGGTATCGTGTTCAATGACACCGCAGATTCACCATCAACGGTGACCCCACCCGATGCGGAAACCCAAGGCATTGCCAACCACCTGATCAAATTCTTTGAACAGGAAGTGGCTGCAGGTCGTTTAGCCAAGAACTTAGGCCCATTACAGGCGGGGATTGGTTCAATTGCCAATGCTGTGCTGACCGGTCTGAAAGACTCGAATTTTGAAGATCTGGTGATGTATTCAGAAGTACTGCAAGACTGTACCTTTGAATTGATTGATGCAGGCAAGATGAAGTTCGCTTCAGGCAGCTCCATTACCTTGTCGGCACAATGTGGCGAACGTGTTTTTGGCAATCTTGAGAAATACAAAGACAAACTGGTGTTACGTCCACAGGAAATTTCCAACCATCCTGAAATCGTACGCCGCTTAGGCATTATCGGGATTAACACGGCACTTGAGTTCGATATTTACGGCAACGTAAACTCAACCCACGTTTGCGGTACCAAGATGATGAACGGTATCGGCGGTTCAGGCGACTTTGCCCGTAATGCGCATCTTGCCATCTTCGTAACCAAATCAATTGCCAAAGGCGGTGATATTTCGTCGATCGTACCGATGGTCAGCCATGTCGATCACAACGAACACGATGTTGATATTCTGGTGACTGAAGTGGGTCTTGCTGATTTACGCGGTTTGGCACCACGTGAACGTGCCCGTGTCATTATCGACAACTGTGTACACCCGCTTTACCAAGGCGCGTTAAACGATTACTTTGACCGTGCTTGCGAACGTGGTGGTCATACCCCACATATTCTGCGTGAAGCATTGTCTTGGCATGCCAACTTTGAAGAAACAGGTCATATGTTAGCGCCTGTAGAGATTGCTAAATCTGCTTAAACTGCGCATTTGTTTCTAAAAAGCATGCTTCGCCATGCTTTTTTTTATTTTCAGTCTTTCAAGTCCTTTGCCACCCTACTCTCAGCAAGACTGGAAAGGTCACCCGCATCGGCTGCCGGATCAACAGGATATCCTGTAAATCGACCAGCGCACTAACCTGCATGCGATCTTGATAATGTTGGACTGCAGACCAGGTATTGAGATAATCCCACAACTGCTGTCCTGTCCAGCATAATTCAATCTGAAACTGCGGCATCGGAATGTCTTGAAAAGGAAATGGGATCGTTTGATAAAGCTCATCAATATAGCGCCGCTCTGCATCCCAGAAGCCGTTTAAGGTCTGGTGGTAGAGCTGTTGCAGCCGATCATTTAACAACGCATCCTCAAGCGTTAACAGGCCATAACCAATCACTGCAATCACGCCTTCTGGTTTGAGGGTTCGTTTCACTTGTGCGTAGAATTTTTCAAAGTCAAACCAGTGAATCGCCTGCGCAACGGTAATCAGGTCAAAATACTGATCGGGGAAACTGCATTGTTCCGCGGCTTGCTGTAAATAGCTGACATTACGCAAGACTGGCGCCTGATCAAGCTGGTTCTGGCTCAGGTCAGTTGCAATCACCTGTTGAAAATACGGCGCAATCAGGCGGGTTAATTGCCCTGAACCTGCGCCACAGCCCCATGCACGGTCGAAACCCTTGAGCTGCTGAATTAAGCTGTCTATAAGCGATTGTGGATAAGTCGGTCGTGCCTGTTGATAAAGTTCACTTTGCGCCGAAAATAAATCCTTCATGCGATGTTATTCTTCAATTCTTCTACTTGGTTTCAATATAACAAACTATTGGCGCAATAAAAAAAGCCCCAAACTTTCGTTTGAGGCTTTTTGAATATGGTGGCGAGACCCAGGATCGAACTGGGGACACACGGATTTTCAATCCGTTGCTCTACCTACTGAGCTATCACGCCAATGGGGTGTATTAAGCCGTATCTCGGCGCAATAGTCAATAATTATCATGAGCTTTTGATTTGATTGCCCATTTTTCACGCAATCAATTTTAAGGCAAAAAAAATCCCTGATGGGATCAGGGATTGAAAATACAAATTTATGGTGGCGAGACCCAGGATCGAACTGGGGACACACGGATTTTCAATCCGTTGCTCTACCTACTGAGCTATCACGCCAAAGTGGGCGTATTAAACAATGTTTGTCTAAGCCCGTCAAGCAAATTTGTGGATTTTTCGTTTAAGCGCTTAATTTTGCTGCAAAGCATGGTTTTAAGGCCAGCTGTTTAGATTTTACCGAGATGCGACAGGCAACGATGGATCGCCCCGCAGCCCGGTTCAAACTGTTGCACGCCCTGTGCTTCTTCCATGCGACAGACCTCTTCAACCAGACGTTCTGCCACACCGCGGCCACGATTGGCGGGATGAACCACAATATATTCCAGAACACGGCTTTCACCTTGTCCTGTCGCCCAAATTGCACCTATAATTTTGGTGTTAAATTCAGCAGTGTAAACTGTGGTATATTGCTGTAGATTTTGTTCAAGTTGTTCCATTGCATCTTGCCCGTCGCCAAACTCTGGGCTGGTATCGTAAAGTCGCTCGAGCTGAGTACGAATTCCTGAATCTTCCAGAGAACTGTAAGCATGTACGGTAATAGGCATTGATTAACCCTCCTGAGCAAACTATGATGCTGTCACTTTTTCGTCACAGCGAAACTATTGGTTTTTAATTCAATCATTTTTGACGTTTTTTGAGGAACGTGTCCATGACGCAACGTATCAGTGAAGTGGTAAGAAATACCAACGAAACAAAAATTCGAGTTCGTCTCAATCTCGATGGTACTGGTCAAGGCACACTCAACACTGGAGTTCCATTTTTAGACCATATGATTGATCAAATCAAGCGTCATGGTCTATTTGATATCGATATTCATTGCGATGGCGATCTGGAAATCGATGACCATCATACCGTCGAAGACTGCGGCATCACACTAGGACAAGCCTTTGCGCAAGCCTTAGGTGATAAGAAAGGCTTACGTCGTTATGGTCATTTTTATGCACCTTTAGACGAAGCATTGTCTCGTGTAGTAGTAGATTTGTCTGGTCGCCCGGGTTTATTTATGGATATTCCATTTACCCGTGCCCGTATCGGAAGCTTTGATGTCGATTTATTCTCGGAATTTTTCCAGGGCTTTGTCAATCATGCACTGATGACGTTGCATATTGATAACCTGAAAGGCAAAAATAGCCACCATCAGATTGAAAGTGTATTTAAAGCGTTGGCACGTGCCTTACGTATGGCCTGTGAAGTTGATCCACGTGCTGAAAATACCATTGCCTCAACCAAAGGTAGCCTGTAATGACCCGTATTGCGTTACTTGATTATGGCATGGGCAACCTGCACTCTGCGGCAAAAGCATTAGAACATGTCGGTGCAACGGTGGATGTGACCAATGATCCTAAACTGATTGCCAAAGCAGACAAGATTGTGTTCCCCGGTGTCGGTGCCATGCGTGATTGCATGCAAGGCATGCGTGAAGCAGGGATTGATGAAGTGGTGCGTCAGGCGGTCTTTAACAAACCAGTTCTGGCAATTTGTGTGGGGATGCAAGCCCTGTTACAAAGCTCGGAAGAAAATGGTGGCGTCGAAGCACTGGGTATTTTTGAAGGCGCGGGAAAACACTTTCCGGCAATCCCGAATCTCAAAGTGCCACATATGGGCTGGAATCAGGTACATCAGCTTGATCCAGAGCATCCAATGTGGAATAACATTGAACAAGATGCCCGCTTCTACTTCGTACATAGCTATTATGTCGAGCCAAGCGATTCGGCAATTATTGCCGCGACCTGTGATTATGGCGTGAACTTCTGTACAGCCATTCATAAAGACAATTTGTTCGCAACACAGTTCCACCCAGAGAAAAGTCATACGGCCGGTTTGCAGTTGCTGAAAAACTTTGTGGAATGGAAAATTTAACTGATCTGCATTAAAAAATCGCCATATCATGTGGCGATTTTTATTGCCCATAAAAAATAATTCAAACGACGAATAATGATGTTACAGCCTGTTTCTAACAATTTATCCAATCCGCTTAATCCGCAGGGCCGTTTTAGCCGCTTATCTTATCTGGCCTGGCAAACTGTCATTTTCCTGTTGGCGATTCCGCTAAACATTTACCTTAGCTATGAAATGTTTCAGATCGGCTTAGATGAAGCCTATAGACGCACAGACTTTCTGGCTTTATTTTTATTTTTGACCTTGGCGCTGTTTGTGGTCTATAGCAGTATCATGTTTGCCGTACGGCGCCTGCACGACTGTAACCGTTCAGGTTGGTGGGCGCTGCTGCTGACCTTACCTTATCTGAATATATTGACGCTGTTGTATCTGCTGCTGGCCCGTGGGCAGCAGCAGCCCAATCGTTATGGGCCTCCGCACCCGACTGCCATCTGGGAGAAAATCATGGCCTATATCGGATTGAGCTTAATGCTGATCTTCTCGGTGCTGATGTTTCTGGTGATCAGCAAAAGCCCTGTACTGTTCCACTAATCGTTTTTTATGGTTTGCTTTCTCTCTTAGTCGCCTAAAACCAGATCAAAATTTCTGCTATTTTTAGATTTCTTGCTTATAATCGGATGCGATACAAAAATTTAAATAAACATAAAAACTACGATTTATGAGGCTTTAATGAATACATCAACTCAAATACAAGATTCTGTTTTCAATGCTAAAGGCCGTTTTGGGCGGCTTGCCTATGCGGCATGGTCCTTTCTCAGTGCCATTGTGCTATGCGTGGTGATTTTTATCCTTGCCTTTATTGGCAGTCTGTTTACAGGTAGCGAGAGTAATTTAGAAACAGGTAACTTTCCATTTGTTATCATAGCCTTATTCTTTATTAGCTACGTCATCCTGATCTATTTTTCCTTTGTGTTTAGCATACGGCGATTCCATGATCGTAACCAAACCGGCTGGCTGTCATTACTGATGCTTATTCCACTGGTTAATTTTATTGTGATGCTATATTTATTCTGTGCCAAAGGAACAGAAGGACCCAATAAATTCGGTCCTGTACGTGCAACAGCCCCTTGGGAAAAAGTGCTGGGCTGGATTTATATTATCCTGATTCCGCTCATCCTTATTTTTGCGCTGATCGGCACCGCAGTGCCTGCCTATCAGGAATATCTACAACGCAGCCAGTATATTCAATCAGAATAGCTGCTCTCAGCTCTTCAATCCTTCTCAATCCAGCCAAGTTCCGACTTGGCTTTTGTATTTCGATAAAACCCTTTAAGCTCAGTTAACTGACTTGAGTTTTTAAATGCAGATGGACACACCTCAACAAACAGCAACACCCTTAAGCAAGGAACAAATACGTGCCTTAACTGCCTTTGAAAACCTTGCTTCAGAAAAGATCATGGTCATTCAAACGCTTGAACAATGCCTGACGCTACACGATCAACTCAGTTCCATTGCAGTGTTTGGTTTTGACAGTGAATCGAAACCGACCTTTAAAGTCGGGGAAAAGTCGACCGGACCGCATGTCATCCAGCTTGCAACACACGATACCGCCTATGTTTTTCAGGTCAGTGCTGAAATTCTGGATTTTTTAAGACCGATTTTAGAAAATGAACAGCAACTGAAAGTCGGCTTTGGTCTCAAGAATGATGCACATATTTTCCGTAGCCGAGGTATCCAGCCTGCATCACTGATTGAACTATCCAAAAGCTTTGGCAGTTTTGGCTATCGCAGCCAGGTCGGTGTACAAACTGCGATTGCCCTGCTTTTCCAGCGTTATCTGGCCAAGAATAAAAAGATCAGTACCTCAAATTGGGCGGTTAAACGGCTTAGTCCGCATCAGGTCAGTTATGCCGCAGCGGATGCTTACGCAGCATTGCTGATATTTGAGCAGCTTTACCAGCAACACCGATTCACACCACAATTACAACAACAAATCATGAAAATACTTGAAGGATCAACAGACAAGGCTTAGAGATTGATCAATACTTTGCTAATATAGGGCACGCTGAACATTCAGAAATGCATTGCGTTATAGGCTAAATCGCCTGTTCTGTCGCAATCTTAGAGGGACGTTCAACAAGCCCTAATAATTTAAACTCTATGATGACGCAAGGAGCGGTGTATGCTAATCATCCCAGCAATTGACCTGAAAGATGGTAAATGTGTCCGTTTAAAACAAGGACGTATGGAAGACGATACAGTTTTCTCTGATGACCCTGTGGCGACTGCACAACATTGGGTGGATGAAGGCGCACGTCGTTTACATTTAGTCGATTTAAATGGTGCTTTTGCCGGCACGCCGATTCATAAACCTGTGGTCGAAGCGATTGTACGGGCCCAGCCAGAACTGCCTATCCAGATCGGTGGGGGTATCCGTTCACTTGAAACCATCGAGCATTATTTAGAAGCGGGTGTGTCTTTTGTCATTATCGGCACCAAAGCCGTGAAAGAGCCTGAGTTTGTAGAAGAAGCCTGTAAGCGCTTTGCAGGTCGTATTATTGTCGGTATCGATGCCATGAATGGCATGGTGGCAACCGATGGCTGGGCCAATATTACTGAGGTCAAGGCAACTGATCTGGCCAAACGTTTTGCAGATGCAGGCGTATCCAGCATTGTGTATACCGACATTGCCCGTGATGGCATGATGCAAGGTGTCAACGTTGAGCAGACTGTTAATCTGGCAGATTATTCAGGCTTACCGGTAATCGCATCTGGCGGTGTGACCAATCTGGATGATGTCCGTAACTTAAAAGGCCAGAAAGGTATTTTAGGTGCGATCACGGGCCGCGCCATTTACGAAGGCACCTTAAACCTGCGTGAAGCACAATTATTGCTGGATGAAGACAACCGTCTTTAATCTTGCATAAAAAAGAAGTTATCTGTCCAGATAACTTCTTTTGATTTAATACAGCACATGACGTATGAATTTTAATGGCTGTGTCCCTCGATTGGCATAACCATAACGAACCGAACTTTCAAATAGCATAGAATCCCCAGCCCGCACAACGCGTGTTTCCTGTTCCAACTCCAGACTTAACTCGCCTTCGAGTACATAAATCAATTCCTGCCAGCCTTGTTGATCTGCTTCGGCATGATAGACCTCTCCGACAGCCAGTGACCAGCTCCATAATTCAACCTGAGTCGAGACTGGAACCGATGCTAACAGTGTCGCTTGACTGGCGGGCTGATGGCCTTGCCAGGCCAAGGTATTCACAATTGCGGATTCACCCAGTTCAGGCGGGCTAACAATACGTTTGAAATCAATCCCCAGTACCGCTGCTATCGCATCCAGTTTTGCCAGACTAATATTGACCTGACCCGTTTCTAAAGCGGCAATGGTACGGCGACTGACCCCAGCCCGGTCTGCCAGTTGTTGCTGGCTTAAATGACTCAGGTCCCGAAAATGACGGATATTTTTTCCTACATGGCTCAGGACAGCATCGGATTGGCGCATGGGCAACAACATTTAAAACTAAATCTTGCGCAATATATTGCACAATGTTCTCAAGCAATGCAATATGTGCAGTATATTGCACGTTGCATAGGATTGTTGTTTTGGCCACCTTATCCCAGTCTCCTAAAGCCGCCCAGTTTGCCCTGATTTTTATTACCATGATCTGGGGCGGTACTTTTTTAGCCGTGCAATATGCGCTGAATTTTAGTACCCCGATGTTTTTTGTGGGCTGTCGTTTTGCAGTCGCGGCTTTGGTCATCTTTTTGATCTCGATTAAATCCATGCGCGGCTTAACCTTAAAAGAGAGCTTGGCGGGCACCGCCATCGGCATTGTGATTGCGGTTGGTTATGGCACACAGACCATCGGCCTACAAACCATTTTAAGCAGTGAATCCGCCTTTCTCACTGCACTGTATGTGCCCTTGGTCCCGATTTTAATGTGGCTGATCTTCCAAAAAAAACCTTCTGTAATGACTTGGGTCGGTACGGCACTGGCCTTTACCGGCTTGGTGTTGTTAACCGGGAATGGCTTTTCCAGCATTAATTTCAGTTATGGACAAACGCTTACCCTGATCTGTGCCTTTGTGATCGCGCTTGAAATTATCCTGATTGGTTATTTTGCCGGGAAAGTTAATCTAAGACGGGTCACGGTGATTCAACTGGCAGTTGCTTCATTATTATCATTCGCCAGTATGCCCTTGGTCGGTGAACACAGTATTCCAGCGTTTTCCTGGGGATTGCTGATTATTGCCGTGGCGCTCGGCTTAGCCAGTGCGTTGATTCAATTTGTAATGAACTGGGCGCAACGTATGGTCGATCCAACGCGTGCTGCGATTATTTATGCGGGTGAACCGGTTTGGGCCGGTGTCATCGGACGTATTGCCGGAGAACGTTTGCCGTTACTGGCATTGTTTGGAGGACTACTGGTGGTGCTTGGGGTTTTAGTCAGCGAATTAAAATTTAAATTCTTTGCGAAGAAACCACTGCCAGAGAATAAATAGAGAGAACAAAGTGCACAACAGTTTTGGTTGAATACAATCTATTGTGCACCTTTCAACAATTAGGCTGGAATTTCCTGCTGATTTCTGGCTAAGGGACTATTGCCAATTTGCCACACATAAGGCAATGGTGCTTGATTGACTTCCCAATCGCCAATCACTTTCTGCTTATAGACCAATGGGTTGTGTGATGCGACCACACGGGCATTGCGCCAAAAACGGTCCAACTGCTTGTCGGTGGAACTGGCCGATGCGCCCAAGGCATTAAACAGCTCGCTACTCAAATTCAGTACCAGTTCGGCAATCACCACCTGCCCCTGCGCCGACACTAATTCAGCACGCTGATTGGCATCCAGCTCAGCCTGTTCATCATTTTGAAAATGCTGTAAATAAGCCGCATCTAGCGCTTCAGCAGTACTCAGTGCAATACTTTGAGCCGCATAAGCCTGTGCAGACGCTTTGCCAATTATTTGCAAAATTTGGGCATCTTCACGTACCAGACTGGCATTACCATGACTATAAATCCGCGTCCGCTGACGCACTTCCTGCTTAAAGGTCTGCACTGCACTTTGTGCAATACCTGCCAAAGTCGCCAGATGAACTACTTGATAAAATGCGGTTTGATATTTAAAGCGGTTTTCAAACACCAGAATATGATCTCGTTCAATCTCCACATTGTTTAAGGTCAAGGTCCCGCTGCCCGTGGTTTTTTGCCCAAAGCCATCCCAGTCATCCACAATATCAATGCCTTGTGCCTGCGTGGACACCGCAGCAATCACATGCTGATCGGTGGTTTCATCCAAAGCGAACAGGTCAATCCAGTCTGCGAAAATCGTGCCTGTAGAATAATACTTCTGACCATTGATACGAAGTTTTCCGTCCTGCGCTGCCGTAACACGGGTTGCGACATCTCCAATTTCAACTTGACCAATTTCGGTCCATGCATTTCCCACAATCTCACCACGAACAAAGCGTTCGAACCACAGGGTCTGTGCTGCCGTTTTTTGTGCATTTAAACGGTCTTCCACAAAGGCAAAATGCCCGCGTAAGGCCTGAACCACATTGGAGTCGGCCTGAGCCAGTTCAATCAACAGCTGAAACAGTTGTTTTTGCGAAACTCCTTCACCACCAAAAGCCACAGGCACCCGTACCGCGCCAAAGCCTGCCTGTTTTAACCATTGAATCGGTTCATAGGGCAAAGTTCGGTTTTTTTCCCGTGCTAAAGCCCCTTCTGCAATGCGCTTGAAGATCGGACGGAACTTGCCCGCCACCTGCTCGTAATGTACACCTAAGGAGAGATTTTGATTGCTTTGACTTGTCATAATACCGTCCTCTTAGCTCCACGCATGACGTGGCAGAGCCACACCATTCAAATAGTAATTACCCACCAGATTGTATTTCCAGCGTACCGGATCATGCAGGGTATGCGTGCGTGCATTGCGCCAGTGTCGATCCAGATTCAGTTCGGATAAGGTGGAACGGGTACCCGACAACTCAAATAATTTATTGGCCGCCAAGAGTGCGATTTCAGTGGTTAGTACTTTCGATTCAGCCGTGAGTAAGGTTGCTTCTGTTACGCTGTCTTCGGTTGGATTGGCCAAAGCACGGTCAATCGCCTCACCGGCCAAGGCTAAAACCGCCTCTGCGGCACGCAATTTAATTTTTAGCTCGCCGATATTGCTAATGGTATAGGGATCTTCACTGGCATGTTCCAGACCTGAATCAATCCAGGGACGGGCATGCTCACGCACATAGCGAATGGTTTCCTCAATAGCGCCACGCGCAATTCCCGCATCGACAGCGGACTGAATAATTTGTGAAATTGCACCTGCTGCTGTGGGACGTTCAAAAGCCTGATGGATCGGCACCACATATTTTAAATCGACCTGCACATGATCCAACTGCACGCTGCCACTGGCCGTGGTGCGCTGACCAAAACTGCTCCAGTCATTCACAATGGTCAAACCTGGGCTATGTTGTGGTACCAGTGCAGCAAATACTTTGCCCTCGTCACTCACAGCAACCACAGGAATCCAGTGTGCCAATAAAGCGCCTGTGGCAAAGAATTTCTGACCACTAATCAGCGCATAATCCTCTTTAAATTCAATTTTAGTGGTCAAATCCGCAACGGTTTTCGAGTGTTTTTCCGAGAATGCATTGCCTAAACGCTTGCCTTGCAACACTTGATCAAAGAAAAACTGCTGCTGCTCCAATGACGCATCCAAACGGATATGTTCTAAAAAGGCCCAATGATTTTGTGCAATTTGTCCTAAAGATGAATCGGCACTGGAAATAATGGTCACCACCTCAGCAAGGGTTTTATAACTCACCCCTGCACCACCGAACTGTTTTGGAATATTGATCCCCCACAGACCCGAGGCGGAGTATTGCTGGATTTCCTGCAGTGGCAGCTTGCGCTCATGGTCACGTTTTGCCGCTTCTTTGGCAAAAGCAGCCGCTATGCGATGGGCCACGGCAAGGGCTTCTTGATCTGAAGCAATCACATGTGCCGGCGTATTATTCAAGTAAAAATCTTGCGGAATACTCTGCGCATCTTCCAGTTTGATTTCTATTTTTGAGGTCATTATAAATACTCATTGTTCCAGTTATAAAAATAAACTAGCACTATTTTTATTGCATATTTATAAGTTAAATATAGAAACTAATCTTTTTATTTAAAATAAACTCAAACCATCACTTATTTATTTAAAATAGTATTTAAAATCATTAATTACCTATGGTTAACTAACACCTCAATGTACCTCACCAGAAAAAAAGCAAAACAACCTTTTGAATTTAATAAAAATAATCGATAAAAATACACTGCAAGAACCTGTTAAATCTATTCATGATAAAGTTTTATTTTTTTATGATTAATCAATTCAATATTTTTTAATTAATATCAATAAAAATCTTTAATTTAGTAAAGACCAATGACTAAGCAAATTAGATTTAATGCCTTTGAAATGAACTGTATTGCGCATCAATCGCCTGGATTGTGGCGCCACCCTCAGGATCGCTCGATCGAATATAAAGACCTCGACTACTGGACCGATTTGGCCAAGATTTTGGAACGCGGCAAGTTTGATGGGATTTTTATTGCCGATGTTTTAGGTATTTATGATGTTTATCATCAATCGGCAGAACATGCACTCACAGGTGCCGTACAGGTTCCGGTAAATGATCCTTTGCAAATCGTACCTGCGATGGCGGCCGTTACCCAGCATTTGGGCTTTGGCCTGACCACTTCGATTTCTTTTGAACATCCCTATCCTTTTGCACGACGCATGAGTACCTTGGATCACCTGACCAAAGGCCGCATTGGCTGGAATATTGTGACGTCCTATCTGGAAAGCGGTTCCAAGAACTTAGGCCTTAAAACCCAGGTCAGCCATGATCAACGCTATGATATTGCTGACGAATATTTAGAAGTGCTCTACAAGCTCTGGGAAGGTTCATGGGAACAGGATGCGGTGTTACGTGATAAGGAACGGGGTATTTTTGCCGACCA
This sequence comes from Acinetobacter sp. 'aerobic (ED)', assembly GCF_904886855.1. Classification (NCBI taxonomy): domain Bacteria; kingdom Pseudomonadati; phylum Pseudomonadota; class Gammaproteobacteria; order Moraxellales; family Moraxellaceae; genus Acinetobacter; species Acinetobacter sp. 'aerobic (ED)'. Next base: position 248,910 of record NZ_CAJHGI010000003.1, on the reverse strand, counting down.
TCGTAAAGTCCACCCCATCAATCATCAAGGCCAATATTTTAACGTTCCCGGCATTCATATCTGCGAGCCTTCACCACAACGCACCCCTGTACTGTATCAGGCAGGCGCATCCAGTCGTGGACAATTATTTGCCAGCCAAAATGCTGAATGTGTGTTTATTTCTGCACCAACTAAAGCAGCTGTGAAAAAACTGGTGCAAGGTATCCGCTCCAACCTGATTGAACAAGGCAAAGATCCTCATTCAATCTTGATCTACACCATGCTGTCCATCGTGGTGGAAGAAACCGATGCAAAAGCCCAAGCAAAATTCCAAGACTATCAAAACTACGCCAGTTATCATGGCGGCTTAACCTTGGCATCCGGCTGGTCGGGAGTGGATTTTTCGCAATTCCATGCAGAAGACAAAGTTGAATATATTCATACTGATGCGATTCAATCGATGCTGGATTCTTATGTAAAAGCCGATCCAAATCGTGTCTGGACCATTGAAGAGATTGCCAAATTTATCAGTATCGGTGGTAATGGCCCAGTTCTGGTGGGCTCAGCGGCCACAGTTGCAGATCAACTTCAGGTATGGATGGAAGAAACCGACATTGATGGCTTTAACCTGGCCTATATTCTGGCGCATCAAACTTTTGAGGATGTGGTGGAATATCTGATACCTGAGCTTCAGCAACGCGGAGTTTATCCAACTAAATATCCCGAAGGAACTTTACGCGAAAAGCTGTTTGGGCAAGGCCCACTGCTGCCTGAGCAGCATCGCGGGGCAAGCTATCGCTATCACTCCACAGCGAAAACCAAAAACGCTATAGAACTCGCTTAGTGGTTGCACTCAACCAAACGAGTTCTGATCGATTAGCCTTGGTACATCGGCTTGTTGTCATTCAAGGCAATCAAACCGCGAATGGCACGATAGACGATCCAGATCCATGCACCGAAAATCACCGCAAAGGCAAAGGTGGTTGCAGAAATAGCGACACCGGCAAAGGCAGTGCCATTATCGCCTGTCAGGAACAGGAACGAGAACGGAATAAAGGCAATAATATTCCAGGCCAGATACCACCAGAAGGTGCGGATTTGCCAGGTAAAGTGACTTTCAAAAATCGAGCCTTGGACATCACTACGTTTCACATAGTTGATGATCAAGGCCACAATGGCCAATAAACCTACCGTAAAAATTGCAAGGATATAAAGGATGTACAGGACCAGAGTCAAAGTACGATTCGGATCTTGATCAACGGAATAATTCATTTCTATTTATCTCCAGTGTCAGACTCCGCTTAATATTAATAAAACACATTAAGTGGAGAAATTAACCAACATATCAATAATATATTAAAGACTATGGTACAGAAATAAATCTTCCGAAACGGTTGCTTTTGTGTTTTATGTCTCAGTTTTTGCTGAGCAAGCCAACCGGCGCACCATCCTCCCAAAGCATCCACAATATGCAGGGTCTGCTCGGGAATACGGCGATTCCCGAGTTGCGCCGCCTCTTTGTCCTGCGCATACAGCCAATAACTCACCACATTCATCAAGCTGACAAATAACAGGGTATACGGCGGCAATAATTTGCTAAAGCTGGCGACCAGCATAAAGACAATATAAATCACAATTGCAATCTGCATGGCCGACCACGGTTTAGTAGCGGTTGGCTTTTCAGCTTTGGCTTTATGCTCAAATACTTGCGAGGCTTTTAAATACACGGCTTGCTGAGCGCGATAACGACCGCGCTCATCCAGAATCACCACATACTCCAGCGCACAACCGATAATCGGCCTTGGCCCTGTGCGAGCAAAGTCTTTAATGTGAATAAAAACACGTTGTTTTTGCGGGTCATTGGGTTGGATAAAGCCATAGCCTTTATCATCAAACCACTCCACTAACCGACCTTGATCGCGCATGATATTTTCCTAGGCTGTGATTCGTTGTAAACGGTCTTGCATCATCATGCGCATTTGTAGCGGATCTTTTTGCAAAATATCATCGCCGGTACGCCCGTGCTCGGCATTTTTTTGTGCCACCTGCAAACGCATGCTCCAGAAACGACAAGCCGCCATCGCCAGGAAGATATTTAAACAGGCCAATTCATCCTCAGTCAGCGTGCGAATGCCTTGATAGGCAGCCAGGAAGGCATCGGCCTTGGCTTGATCAAGATGCGCTTGCGGATAAGCGGTACAGAAGTCATTGATACTAATCGCAATATCAAACAACCATTCATCCTGATTCAATTCATAAAAATCAAGGATGCCTTGCAACTGATCGCCTTCAAACAAAGTATTGTCTCTAAACAAATCTGAATGAATAAAACCGGTAGGACGATCTGGATGTTGCTGGGTAATCTGTGCAAACTGCTGAAAAACTTGTGCCAATAAAGCCTGATCGTCCGCATTCATTTGCGGCTTAAGCTGTGCGGCCACATCCGACCAGTATTGATGATTACGATTAAAATCACGCTCCAGCGGAAAGCCCTGCAAGGCCAAATGTAATTTTGCCTGCGCCTGTGCAATCGCCTGAATTTGCGCAATGCTGGCATCTTCAGGATGCTCGCCCATCAGGCGCGGTGCAATTTGTGCGGGCTTATCGGCAATACTATGAATCGCCTGTCCACTGTGCTTTAACGGTACCGCTACAGGCACGCCGGCCTGACCCAAACAATCCAGTACAGGCACCAGTTCACCCGCTCCTTCAGCATCTAACTCTTCAAACACCGTTAAAACATATTGTTTCTTTGATTGATCCACCAAAAAATAATTGGTGTTTTGAATACCGCCTTGGATTGGAATCAGGTCAATCACTGCTAAACCATAGGGTTCGGCAAAGGCTTGAACTTCTTCTAAACTCAACGGGGTATAAACCGACATGGAAAACCTGCAAAAAATAGCTGTGAAGTTTGATAGAATACCTGTTCCCTCCATGAAGGTGTAGCACCCCTTTCTTTATTGGCGATTTTTTGGAAAATTTTATGCTCGCAAAACGTATTATCCCTTGCTTAGATGTTGATAATGGTCGAGTCGTCAAAGGCGTTCAATTCCTTGATATTCGTGACGCAGGTGACCCTGTCGAAGTGGCGCGTCGTTATAACGAACAAGGCGCCGATGAAATCACCTTTTTAGATATTACTGCTACCCATCATGGACGCGACACCACCTACCGTACCGTAGAACGCATGGCAGAAAGCGTGTTTGTACCGTTAACTGTCGGTGGTGGTGTCCGTAAAGTTGAAGATATCCGTTTATTGCTGAATGCCGGTGCCGATAAAGTCAGTATCAACTCAGCAGCGGTATTTACCCCTGAGTTTGTACAGGAAGCCTCGCAACGCTTTGGTGCTCAATGTATCGTGGTCGCGATTGATGCGAAAAAAACCGGCGAGAACAAGTGGGAAATTTTCACCCACGGTGGTCGTAAACCGACCGGCATCGATGCGATTGAATGGGCCGTAAAAATGGCCGACTTCGGTGCAGGCGAACTGCTGATTACCAGTATGGATGCCGATGGTACCAAAGCAGGCTATGACATTGCCTTGATGCGTCAGATCAATGACCGTGTCAATATTCCCACCATCGCTTCCGGCGGTGTAGGTAATTTACAGCATTTGGCTGACGGTATTTTAAAAGGTGGTGCAGATGCAGTGCTTGCGGCTTCTATTTTCCACTTTGGACAACACACCATTCCAGAAGCAAAACAATATCTTGCAGCACAAGGCATTGAAATGCGTCTCTGATACATCAGGGATAGAAATATGAACCTCTCTGATGAGAGGTTTTTTTATGGAAAGCTTTTTACAGGCAAAAAAATACCTTGCTGGGCAAGGTAAGAAACGGCGTTATATAACGCTAGAGGGTAAAACATACATATCCATTTTGAGTAAAATATAGTCAAATATTTTGTCTGAGCTAAAGTAGCGCTAAAATCTGTAGAAATATTGACATTAAAAACCATTTTTATTGACAATTTACGACAAAATTTTGATTCTTCCGTTATGAATCCTGCTGATCAAACCCATATACTGTTTTATCGGTCGCTTTAAGCCACCGCATCATCGGTTTGATCTTGCGACGGCACTGCTGTGACCAGTTTAGGTTTGTGCTCCACCCATTTTACCGGGAAAACAGCCTCTACTGCTTGAGTCAGTGTTTTAGACAATACTGCAGGCAAGCGGAGACCCAATGGATTGGCCTCTTTTAAGTCTGCAGATGAGACCACACGGGTACCCATCACATAATCAAACCATGGTCGGGTCACACACCAGTTGGCATCCTGATTGGAATTCATGTGATGATCATAATGCCAGGGAATGGTTTGTTTGGCCCAATCCGGTTCCAGATGCGCGCGGCGGTGTACATAATAATAATTGCCTGCACTATACAGCGCCGCCAGAGACATACCCTTTGAAAGTGGATAGAACGCCACACTGGCAACACCGGCTACCACCACCAATGACATGATTTCATTACGCGTGCGCCAATGCTCAACACCTTCTACATAACAGTCGTCAGAGAACTGCTGCTTACGCACTTCACGGTGATGGGCCCAGTGCGACTCCATACTTTTCGGCACTGGACTATAGCGTGGCTGACCGGGACGATGTACGCCATGCAAAATGTATTTATGGGCAAACCATTCAAATGCGTTCGCCACTGCCAAGCCTGCGATAAAACCTTTAATCATGGTCTTCTCCCCTATATTTGCTTATTTTTATTCAGCATATAAATTTTGATAGGCGAAGTATTGACGATAGGCTATAGTTATATTGACAAAACACGACAAGCGAACAGGTGGACAGGATGTCACAGCTCAAGCACTATACCGGCTCTGTTTTTGGTGGTTTGGGGCATTTGTTAAAAGCCTATTGTGAAGCAGAACAGATTGCCATTCCTGAACAATTACAACAGGTTCAGAATCAGGAACGCTTTGATTATGTGATTTGGCGGGATCTGTTAGAAGATCTAAATCGACTACATCCGAAAATTGGCCTAGGCTTGGAAATCGCCGCCTATGTACAGCCCAAACATCTGGGGATTATTGCCTATCTGGCCTTATCCTGTGAAAATCTGGGCGAAGCTTTAGCGCGTTATCATGACTTTCACCGCCTGATTTATGATGGCAGTCCTTTGGTGGTCGAATTCAATGATCGCTATGCTTCAATCCGCTGGGAAGCACCTGAACCGCATCCGACCCAGTTGACCGATGAAATTGCCATTGCCCTGATGGTGCAATTCCTGAAACTGTTTATGTCCGGTGACACAATTCAGCTGCATGAAGTGCATTTCGTCAATGCTGCACCGAAAAATATCAGTATTTATGAGCAGTATTTCCACTGCAAAGTGCGCTTTGATCAGCCTAAAACACAGTTACTGCTTCCAGTCAGCGAAGCATTTAAACCCTTACGTAGCGGTGATCACACCTTACAGCAACTGTTGCTGCAGCAAGCCCAAGCCTTGCTGGATAAATTGCCCAATTCGACCCAACTGGATCAACGGCTACAACATGCCATTTTAACCGGCCTGCAAAAAAACCAATATCAGCTGGATTTTATTGCCGAAAAACTGGGCCTTTCCGTGCGCCAATTACAACGTCATTTACAACAACAACACACGACTTTTCAGCAACGGGTACAACAGGTGCGCTTTATGCTGGCCACCGAATATCTCAAAGATCCGCATCTCAGTTTGCAGGAAATTGCGCTACTGCTGTGTTATTCGGAACAAAGCGCTTTTCAGCGTGCTTTTAAAATCTGGACCGGGCAAACCCCGCAACAGTGGCGAAACAACAACACAATTTACAATTCTTAATAAAATTACCCATGAACTAACGGTTTCACAACTGATCCATTTTTTCACACGTTTTATACAAGAGCCTATATACCTATGTGAAATAGTTCACACTTTTTCACGCGGTTGACACATATCCATAATAACGTTTTGGATGCTTGTTTTTTTTATTTTTTAAAACATGTTTGGTGATAACAATGAACAAATATTTAGCAGAATTTCTTGGTACTTTTTGGCTTGTTTTTGGTGGTTGTGGTAGTGCTGTACTTGCAGCAGCATTTCCAGAGCTTGGCATCGGCTTTCTTGGTGTAGCACTTGCTTTTGGTTTAACTGTATTAACAGGCGCGTATGCCTTTGGTCATATTTCAGGTGGTCACTTTAACCCGGCAGTCAGCGTCGGTTTATGGGTCGGCGGGCGTTTTAATGCCAAAGATCTGGTGCCTTATATTATTTCTCAGGTGATTGGTGGTGCGCTGGCTGCATTCGTGTTGTACATTATCGTACAAGGTCAGGCTGGTTTTGCCGGTACAGGCGGCTTCGCGACCAACGGTTATGGCGAACTTTCTCCAAACCATTTCTCTGTGGCTTCAGCATTCCTGATTGAAGTAGTCCTCACAGCCTTCTTCCTGATCGTGATCATGGGTGCAACAGACCGTCGTGCACCCGCTGGCTTCGCACCGATTGCAATTGGTTTGGCCCTCACCCTGATCCACTTGATCAGTATTCCTGTGACCAACACTTCGGTGAACCCGGCACGTAGTACTGCGGTGGCTTTATTTGCAGAAACTGCTGCACTTAGCCAGTTGTGGTTATTCTGGGTTGCGCCAATCATTGGTGCCATTATCGGTGCAGTGATCTACAAAGTGGTGGGCAGCGAGAAAAACTAAGCGCATCACACCGCATAAAAAAACAGCCTGCATCGGCTGTTTTTTTATTTATAAAAATGGATTTTCAATATCCTGTTCAGGCTGACGCTCGATCCGTTCAGGCAGCTCCTGTTTCTCCAAGGCTGCCACCACCTCATTAATAAAGCCTTGTAATGCCTTTGCGGTTTTTAAACCAGCCTGATCTTTGGTGATTTGCAAATTGCCATATAAGCTCACACAATCCACCTGATTTTCCAGGGTCAGATCATAAATTGCTGACGACTCATCACCATGTTCAAAAGGTTTAAACATCTTTCTCTCTCGTTATTTTTGTCTCTCACCCAACATGAGCCAAGCACGATCACTTTGCAAGTGTTTCTTAGCGCAACATTTGTAAGAAATACTGTACCAAGGCATTGATCAGCTGGTTAATCATGGCCTGCTTGGTCTGTTCATCAATCTGCGGCAACTTGCTGCCTGCCGACTCAGTCGATTGTGAGGTAAATTGACGCTGCTGGGCCTGAATGGCATCGGTCTTGGCCTCTTCCGCACACTGACTTTGCCCATCCCAATGTGAATAGCTGATGTCCTTGTTCGGCTTTACCTGTTGCGCAGACAATGGCAACTGATAGACATTGCGTTTCTGCTGCTCGGTCAATTGCGGGAATAAATTAATTCCCAGCTTTTCTTCCAGATAGCAGACACTCACCACTTTGACCTGCAGTGAATTATTGTTCGGCGCATAGTAGGCACCAATAATGCCCTGCTTGGGCAAATACACCGCTTTATAGACCGCAGTCGGGACAATCACCCCTTTACCAATGGTTTTCAGGCGTTTGCCTTCAAAGATTGGTCCGGTCAGTACATAGGCATCTTTATGCTGTTTGGTGACCATGGAACGCACCGCTTCTTCCAGTTTGCGCCAGACTTCCTGATTATTCTTCGGTGCTTGCGGCACCATATTGGCCAGGGAGAAACTGTCATACTGGGCTGCGGTATTGTTCATGTCCCCGTTAGGTGCCATATGACCACGGTCATAGCCGGAACCACGATAATCCGATAACAACGCGCGATGCGCCAACTGCACCCGGGTTTCTTCATGGAAATTATCTTCACGTTTGATTTTGACACTTAAACGTTCAGGGGTGAGATATTCCGCTGACCACAACGGCGTTTTGGAGATGCCTGAATACATCACATTGAAGTCATTAAAACACAAGGCATAACTGTCTTTTTTCAGACTGTCTTTGCTCAATAACGGCGGCACATCACGATAGAACGGTTTTAAACAGGCGCCATTACTGGACTGGAACGGAATCAGTTTCGAAATTTTTTCATTGCCAAACGCAATCGCAAAACTTCCCGTCGCGACTGCAGCCAGCACAAGCTTTCCAACATTCTGGCTCAAAAAAGCAAATGGAGTTTTACCCTTTCTGGTTGGTCTCTTCGCCATAACTACATCAAAATCAATATGAACGCGCAGCTTAACAACTCAAAGCCTTGCTGTATATTGGGTTTCAGCCTAGAGCGACATTTTATGTCGCAAATCTGTACACTTGCTCAACAGACAATAAAAAAGGCACTTGAGCGTGCCTGTTTTATCAACTTAAACTTAAACTTAAATTTCGATCTGGCTGCCCAGTTCCACCACACGATTGGTCGGGATCTGATAGAAGTCACTGACCGGACTGGTATTGCGCTGCATCGAGATAAACAGCTTTTCACGCCATGGTGACATGCCATCACCAACGGTATGCACAATACGGTCTCGCGAAATGAAGAAACTCATTTGCATCATATCGAACTCAAAATCCAGTTGTTTATAGGCCTGTTCCAGCGCGACCGGAATATTTGGCTGATCCTTGAAACCATAATAGACATAGATGCGATAAAAGTGCTCATCCAGCTTTTCTACTTTTAAGCGGTCGGCTTCAGCCACATAGGGAATATCCTGCGTATAGACCGTCACCATCACATTGCGCTCATGCAGCACTTTATTGTGCTTGATGTTATGCAGCATCGCATGCGGCACAATATTCGGGGTACCGGTCAGGAAAATCGCTTCACCTGGCACATATTGGGTTTCCTTGCTCATGCCAATACTTTTAATAAATAACTCGATTGGCAAGGCATTGGTCTCCATGCGGTTATACACGATTTCACGACCACGTTTCCAGGTCATCAGAATGGTATACACCACCACACCAATCAGGATCGGTACCCATCCGCCAGAGAGGATTTTTAATGAGGTTGAACCGACAAAAATCAGATCAATAATCAGGAATGGCACCGCAAACAACGCCACTTTCCATGCAGGCCAACGCCACACCCCATAGGCCAGCGTCGAGATCAGGATGGTACCGCAGAGCATGGTCATGGTCACCGCAACGCCATAGGCACTGGCCAGTTCGGCACTGCTTTCAAACAGTAAAATCAGGATCACTACCGAGATAAACAACACCCAGTTAATGAAAGGCAAATAGATCTGGCCCTGCTCTACATCAGAGGTATGGTGCACGGTAAGACGTGGCAAATAGCGTAACTGCATGGCCTGATTGGCCATCGAGAACACACCGGTAATCACGGCTTGAGAGGCAATCACCGCCGCGGCAGTTGCCAGTCCGATCATCGGGAATAAGGCCCAGTCAGGCACCAGCAGGTAAAACGGGTTTTCAATCGCCTTGGCATCACGCAACAGTAAGGCGCCCTGACCTGCATAGTTGAGCAGCAAGCACGGCAAGACCACGATAAACCAGGCCAGCTTGATCGGCATCCGTCCAAAATGGCCCATATCGGCATACAACGCTTCCCCACCGGTCATGGTCAGGATCACTGCACCCATGGTAATGAAGGCGACCGTTGGCTGGTCATAGACAAAATGCAGCGCCCAGTAAGGATTGACCATCATCAACACATACGGGGTCTGAATGATGCTCCACAGGCCAATCAGGCCAATGGATGCGAACCATAATAAGGTAATCGGCCCAAAGAATTTGCCCATGGTGGCAGTACCATGTCGTTGCACCATAAACAAAGCGGTTAAAATACCGAGCGCAATCGGCACTAACCAGCGATCCAGTGTGGGTGTGATCAGACTCAGGCCCTCAATCGCCGACAGTACCGAAATGGCTGGCGTAATAATGCCGTCACCAAAGAATAGCGATGCCCCGATAAAGCCCAATGCGATCAGAAAGATTTTATTCTTGTTGCTGAATACGTTAGAACGCAGGTTTAACGCCAGCAAAGACATGATTCCGCCTTCGCCATTGTTGTCTGCACGCATGATCATCGACACATATTTAAAACTGATGGTCAGGTTCATGCACCAGAAGATCAGGGACAGGATGCCGAGGATCGATCCTTCACTGATATCCACATGTCCTGTGACAAAGCATTGCCGTATCGCATAGAGCGGACTGGTCCCAATGTCTCCAAATACCACCCCTAATGCTGCCAGCGTCATCGCGGGCAATGCGGCTTTTTTTGCAGTACTTTGCATATTATGTCGCTTCAAACTAAAACGTTATATGGCGCAATCTTATCATTAGCCAAAAAGTTTTTCTGCAAATCTGTTCATCACAACTTGGCAGCCCGCATTTTTTTGGTTACTATCGCACACCTTGGTGAGGTGTCCGAGTGGCTGAAGGAGCACGCCTGGAAAGTGTGTATACGTTTGCGCGTATCGAGGGTTCGAATCCCTCTCTCACCGCCAAGATTATTTCCAAAACCATCTAAAGATGATCTAAAAAGCTTAAATCTAAAGGACTTAGGCTTTTTTTATTGCTTACAAGTTCCTACCCTTTCCATTGCAATCCCCCATGTTGTGGGGGATAATTGGGGGATGATTATAAAAATCGAATAATCGTCCCCCAATTTGCATGGATACCATTCAGAATGCTTAGCGATGCTCAAGTTAGAAAAATCAAACCACTTGAAAAGAAAAAGCGTTATGCCGATGAAAAAGGACTGTATTTAGAAGTCACGCCATCAGGTGGTCGCTTCTGGCGGTTAAAATATCGGTTTAATGGTCGTGAAAGTACTCTCACTATTGGCAGCTATCCAGAGATTTCGCTTGCACAAGCTCGTCGGACTCGTGATGAAGCACGTATTCAGCTTTACAATAATATCGATCCCAATGCCGTAAAAAATCAACGATTACAGCAAATAGATAAAAGCATCCTTTTCAAATCACTTGCGATGGAGTGGATGGAAGATCGTAAAGCCGTCATTAAAGAAACGACTTATATACGGGATCTATCAGTCTTTGAAAAAGACCTTTTCCCTGCATTAGGTGATATACCTATTGATCAGATTAAGGGTAAAGATGTACTTGCTTGTGCAAAAAAAATTGAAGAACGTGGCGCACAGGAAATGGCTAAACGTTCAATTCCTTTAGCTGGTCGAATTTTTCGCTTTGCGATTCGTAAAGGCATTATTGAAAATGATCCAACACCTCACCTACAAGAAGCCTTGAAGCCTCGTAAAGTAAGGCACATGGCCCGTTTGGATATTTCAGAATTTCCCCCATTCCTTGAACGTATGGATCGTTATCATGGTAGTCCAATGATTAAAACAGCAATTCAGTTGATGACCTTAACTTTTGTACGTACTGCTGAACTTAGAATGATGGAATGGGATGAAATTGATTTTGAAAATAAATTATGGCGTATACCTGCTGATAAAATGAAGATGGCTCAACCACATATTGTTCCTTTGTCGAAACAAGCAATCGAGTTAATTGAGCGATTACGCCCTCTTACAGGCAATAAACAATACGTGTTTTATAATCATAGTACAGCTAAGCCTATGAGTAGCAATGCTCTTCTATGCGTAATTCGTACTATGGGCTATAACGGGAAGATGACTGGACATGGCTTCCGCGGGCTAGCTTCAACGACATTACATGAGCAAGGCTACATGCATGATGCGATTGAAATCCAACTGGCACATCGAGTTGGGAACGCCGTATCTCAAGCCTATAACCATGCTCAGCATTTGGATTACAGAATCAAGATGATGCAGGAATGGTCTGATTTTATTGATAGCTTAAGAACTAAAATTATTACCTAAACATAAAAATTTAACTTGCACAATTAGGTAGGATATCCTATTTTAAAAAGTAGGATTCCCTACATTTTTTGAATCATAAAATTTTGAAAGGATTTTAACATTTGTGAAAACTAGAACTGAAATTAATCAACAAAGCAATGAACGCCGCGGAATAGTTAATAAAGCTTTTAAGTTGCATCAGAATACCGTTGATGCTATTCGCAGCTTTGCTGATGATTCTGAGAAATCTCAAGCTCAGCTCGTAACTAATGCCTTTGATGGTTTTTATACACCTCTACCTGCTGGCTATGAAAATGAGGATGGCGAAGATATTTCAGCAGATATCTATATTTATCACCCTTACAGTTTAGAAACATGGCTCATTATCACGAATATTCGATATGACTATGATGAAGATAAAGAAATTGATTTCTATGAAATTAACTTTGAGGACATGATTAATTACTTTATTAGCCAGCATTTGCCAGGTCTCCACATCAATCACATAAAGATCTTCTACACTCCTATACTCGGCTCAGGTGAGTTCTACAGACCAAATTTCTCCAAATTAAAGCAAGAAATGTACAAAGAAACAGTTTCTTTCTTTTTTGACCTATTTCATGAAATGCCAACTCTGTTTAGATATAAAAATCTTGAAATGATTCCTATGTTGCAAGACTCCAACGAATATGAAAAATTATTAAAATTATATTAATTTCAACCAACTAAATAAAATCAAAACTAATAAATAAGTGAAAGAGGTGTACTTCTCTAGCAAAAACTATGCTGGCTATAAGCATTTCGATATAAATTCTTTTTGAAATGCTCCAACTTTGACATTTAGGTTAAAGAGAGAGCCATTACACCAATAATAGTGCCTTCATCAAGCAGTTTAGCCTGTGAAATTCTCACTAATTTGATTAAGGCTCTCAACCTAATTGTTTCTTTTAAAGTAGCAATAAAAAAAACAAATCAAAAATCAATTCGTATATCCAAACAGCAATGCCTTATACGGTAAGGATCGCCTGACCTATGATGAGTATGTTGAGAGTAAAAAATTGAACTTGTATGTTCATCAAATTCAGAAGTAAAATTTTCAAGTCTATTATTAGGATCTGTGGCTAACTCTTTAAGATGAGCATCCCAGCTTTGCATTACTTCCTTAACAGAGTATTGCGTTTTGTTTAAGTAAATTAGAACACCACCACTTTCAAATTTCCTACCAGTTGAGTAGTCATTTATCAACTGATAAAGCCCTTTCTCATGGTATTTGTCTCCACCATATAGTTTAGCTTCTCCAATCCACTTAAATTTTTTACTTTGGTTTTGTACTAATATATCAACATGTCCATTGTTATTAGGATCATGCATAGAAATAAAACCTTTTGAATCTAAGTAATCTACAATTCGACAAGAAATGTCATCTTCTAATTTTCTATGTAATAGTTCTACGTGTTTTTTAAATTCATCTTTATCTTGTATGTTCTTTTGAGCTGAATTATATAAATCTTTAAAATTCTTCACTTCAGAGTTTTTATTAACATTCGAACAAATTCGCTCTGACGCCTCATCTAGAACCTCTTCAAAAAGTTGTAAGAATTCCTCATGAGAATCAACATGCCTAATACGATGGAGTTGCAATACAGCTTGATCATTAAAATTAATACTGGTCATTTTTATGATCCAAGAAATTTTGAGTAACTCCAAAATAAGGAAGAACCAAGTTATAAAACTGTTTTTCAGAGAGTTCTTCGCCTGTAAATGGATGCGAAAATTTCTTTGAAATAATCATTTTATTTACTTTTTCAAACTTTACTGGCACATATCGTTCTTCTATCTCTCTCCAAGCAGAGAACCCCTGTTCAAGAATATCAATATCTTCTCGCGTCAGATAAAAAACACTCGAAATAAAATCTTCATTACTAATTCTACTATTAACCTTCTCACGTAACTCATCAAAGCTAAAAGTGACCTCAAGATCTATTCCAGCAATAATTAAATAATCCAATATAAAAAGACAGCTTAACTTTATATCGGAATACTCAGAAAATTTCCGATTTCGAATAACTTGATGGAAATAGCTATCTCTTAATGAAGAATTCATGTGATAGTTCTATTCGCTAAGATCTTATCGATAATGAAAACATAATCATCATAAGATTTGATATCAAAAATATGTGCTTCATATAAATTCTTCGTTCCTGATATGGCTTTATTAAAATAACGATAATGCACACCTGTATAAACCTGAGGCCATGTATCTGCAATACGTTGAAAACGCTTACTTATCCGATAGGGACGAATTTTACCACCTAGAGCCTCTTCAGCAGCTTTACCTCTTAGATGATATTCAGCTTTACGAATATCACGAGCTCGATCTCTCAAAGTTTCATGATGATTATTCTTTGAAGTGGAAAAAGACGCTTTCGTAATTTCACCTTCTTTATTATCATAAAAGTTTTGGATAGTAGTATAAAGATTTATAAATTGGGCCTTATCCGGGATGCGACAATTTGTGACGCCAACTTTTCGAAATGCCTTATTAATACTTACTTTTAAATTATTAAAAAACTTATCAACGGCATTCGCTAGAATGATACTCCCCAGATCTAATTGCAAAATTAATCGTTTGTTTTTTAAGTCAAGAGCTATAGCATCAAAACAGGTAATTTCTACAGGGCGATAGCCTATTATTCTATTATACTTGGATAAAACTTCTTCAGCAAAATTACCTAAGTCACTTTCAGTTAATTCTTTTCGTTCAGCGACTTCACGGACTATTTTAAAGTTATATAGAATTAAATCTTCTGCAATTTGATGACAAGAATGTGCTACGTATTCTGTACCATCAAAAGACGTACTGTCACTATAAACTTTAATAAAAGCATTAATGAGTTCCTGAATCCCATCTTCAGTGAGATGGTTAAAAACCATAATTAGTTTATTATCATAGCGAATATGATTTTCTAAAAGTGTTGATATCTTTTCTTCTATTTGTGAAGCTTTTGCATCACTACATCTTACAGCTTCGCTAGTAAGCGATCCCCATCTATGAGCGACATCAATCCCAGCTTTTTCAAAAATGCTTTCAACAATATCAAGATCTATCCGTCGCTCCTCACAAAGTTTAATTTTATTTACTAAACTCTTACGTGGATGTTCATTATTCTCATCAACTTTAATCGCTACTTGTGCTGTCATTTTTCAACTTTTTAAAATATAACTTTGCTTAAATTAATATACTTTAATAAAAAAAAATAGCTTAATTCGACCAAATGCTAAATTAAAAAAAGATACTGCCTCTAAAATAAAAGTTATAAATTTACTTTAGAGACAGTTCAAAAGCTCACTTTATTCGTCTCGACATTCCAATTTACCTTCAATCCACAGATGAATTTCTAAGGCAGACCAGCCAATACGTGATTCACTTAAGCGAATAGGTTTAGGAAAGGTTGGATCATGATATTTTGACTCCTTATTTATCATTTCATAGATTTTTGAGCGACTAATACTAGTGAACTTTATTACATCACTAACTGTAATAATTTGATTCATCTGAAATGATTGAGTTCTACGTATATCCATGATGTTTTCTCTTAGTTAATTCAAACCTGAACCGATTACAGTTCCCCTTTCTAGATACCCTAAATACAGGTTATTAAGAAATTGGGTTGAAGGTAATTTATTTTTTCTAATTTTTGAGGATTGCTTGGTTTGAATAATTAAATGTAAAGGAAGGTGGTTTAAACTATTTTGAATTTGACTGATCATTGTAAATAATCCTATATCGATAAAATCATAAAAATCCGATTTTTTGAGCATAAAAGCCACACGTAAAAATGCAGCAGAAGGTGCTGTTTGACGTTCTTAGGCTAATTTAAGCTACCATTCTAAGTGCTTGTTCCAAGCCACGTTGTTTAATAGTTGATCCTGCACCAAACCATGCTGAATCCAAACGGTGATCCTTACTCATCGCACGTCTTTCGTGATCGACGAATTCGGTGATTGAGCATAGTAATCCATACGCTGTATCTTTGGCTGAACTCAGCTCTGCCCCACGCCCATGCCCGTTAAACATGGTCATCACCTTGGACATGGCCCGTCCATTCGGTTCAGTTTTATTATCTGATCGAGTTGAGTGAGTTTGGTTCGGTATGACTGCTTTTCGATAGAACTGAATGATACTCTCATCCTGTTCCGCAATACTCATACTGGTGTTGTTAAACACTGCATCAAAGTACGCTGCGGCTTCTTGTTGAGTGACTTTACGTTGACTCAATTGCTTCATTTCATACATATGCTCATCCCATGCCCGTACTGAAATACCCAGTTGCTGTTTAACCTTTTCCGCATCAAATCGGGTGCTATGTGGCACCTTCACCACACCTGTACTGCTTAGCTGCCCTCTTAGTGCAATCGCCAGAGTGTTATTGCATACCACACGGATACTGGTGAACTGCGCCGTAGTTGCCAGAGTTCCATCACAGGCCGTTGCCAATAAAATGTAGCCGTTGCTAACATCCTTTCCTTTTAAAGCGGAGGTCTGTCCAGTCTTTGCCAATGCCCAGAATTTCTTTCCGCCCTTGAGTACACCTGCAGTTTCCAGTTCAAAACCCGATTGCTCGGTCAGGTCACGATAGAACTCTAAAATTTCCATCGGCTGTACTTCATGAAAACGTTGGCTCACCACGGATAACGGAGCAAGGTTATCAGATCGATACAGTACCCGCTGCTCTTCATAAGGCATGATAATGTTCTGCCCTCTATGGTTTTGGGCCATATAACTAACATTGGAAGATTCAATCCTCCAGTTCATACCTGCCTGTTGTGCCCAGACTTCGATTGGCTGGTTATGGGTTAATTGATTGCCTAAGCCGTGCCAAGGGGTTTGCCCTACATAGGCCATTTGTTCAAGTTGATGTGCCATGATGTTTTCCTTTTAGATGTATAAACAAAGAGAGAATGTAATAAGAGTTATGTTCTATTCAGGCCGCTTGATTTCGAACTGTTCCAGACATTGTTCGCACTGGTAATGCCAGATCACGAGGTTGTCCTGTTGCTGGAAGTAGAGTAGAAACATTCCGCCTGCGGTCAGACCAATAAAGCCGCCAAGCAGTGGATTGATACCCAGCCGTTTTGAGAGTTCCATGCCCGCACTTGCCAGTGTCATCGGTGAAAAAGAAGAAAATGAAATCTTGGTTCTGGATTGGGTTTCCTGGGTACGCCGTAGTAATTGCACATGGGTTGAGTGGCAATAGGGACATTGCTGCATCATGTACTCCTGATTTAGATATTGAGAGGTTGAATAACCGGCATAAAAAAACCACGAGCATTAGCTCGTGGTTTTTTAGGGTTTATGCAGTTTGGGGAATTGGGGTGATGATTGTTTTGATTAACGATTCGTTGTCTTTGTAGTCGTCTGGTTAGGTTTCTTACATGGACGAATGCTTTGGATATAAGCGCCATCGCCCGTATCTTTAAAGAAACCATTCTTGGACTGAATTTCCAGACATTGCCCTTTTTTATAGGGTTTGAGTTGCTTGGCAACCTGAATCGGTAGCGCAAAACTATTCAGGATCACTTCGCCTTTGGTGGTGGTGAAAACCACCGCTTCTTCGCCGTAATGTACATTGGCTTTTAAGGTAATCTGTTCGGTTTTGGCAAAGGCCATTGAACTCACTGCCATTGTTAAAAAACCGCAGCTGAGGAGTTGAATCAATTTCATAAGCTTATCTCGTATTTATTCATGAAAGTCATGTTGGTTTGAATGAATGTATTGTAAAAACAGGTTGGACTTAGCGACCAAAGCAAGGCTTGTAACCTTCGTTGATGACTTCATCTGTGCTTTTGTTCCACTGCACCACATACCAGGTACATTGATAACGATCTGAATCCCATGCAGTACGGTAAGTGATGGTATTGCCCTGTTCACTCCACCCTTCTAAGCGTTTGGCAACTTGATCTGGAGCAGAACGTCCCCAAACCTCCATAAGGTGAGAAGCCAGCATGAGATCAATATCAGCAACAGTGGTGCGCAAGTCGGCTGGTGCAGACTGGATTGGTTTTAAACCATAGCGGGAAAGTTTTGTGCTTAGGGTTTTTCCTTCATGGTATTGGGCATCAACGTCGTAACTTAAACGTTCAGTTGCTGCTGCTTTTTGGCTGGCTTTAGCACTATCGACTGCGGCAAGTGCCCCTGCAACATCATCCGCACTGACTTCAAGATGTGCTGTTTGGGTCTCTGGATCTTCGGTTAGACCTTCAATGCCAGAGAGCTTGGGTTCCCTTGGTTCTGATGTGGCATTACCTTGATCCGTTGCTTGCTGCTGTACTTTACTTTGCTCTAGTGCAAGTTGTGCCAACTCAATATCGGTTTTACGTTGTTGCTGCTGGTTAAATAAAACAGCAGCGACAACAACAATCACCGCAATACATAGTCCAAGGATTATCTGCTTTGATGTTTGAAGTTTTTGCATCATCTATCCCCCTTAATGCGGCCATAGGCCCTGTTCTTTGAGTGCCTTGATTTGAGGATCGATCGTTACCTCACCTGTTCGGCAGTTGGTCATCTCACCCGTCTTTTGGTTAAAGCTTTCTGAGACGTTTGGGTTATCACATAAGCGTTTGTATTTACTGACTGGGGCTGGTTGTGATGCTTTGGCTGGTGCACGGTAACCAACGCGTCGAACAAATAAACTGTTCCGTGTGCCGAATACTCTTAAAATGCCTCCACCTTCCCAAGTTGCGGTATAGGCGAGCTGTTGTTCACAGCCATCGAACATTGAGGCTTGAACTTCATGTACACCATAATGAAGTGTTGCTGAGCGGTAGGTACAAATAGCTTGATAACCACTGCCTTTCTGTACATTGACTAAGTGCGCCATGGTTTCTGCTGAACCTAATCCATAAGAAGATGCTGCATGGCTAAGGACACTAAAACTGCTAGCGAGGATTGCCACGGCAATTAATTTTTTCATCATTTTTACCTATTCATTTTTATCGTGTTGCTTGAGATAGTTGCTTAAATTCTCTATGAGATCAGCCATTCCAGAAAGGTAAAGGGCCAGACAAAAGCATGGCCCAGGAGATAGGCTTTGGAATAACCTGCGGGAAAACTCCAAATCAATTTGATCCAGTAGCCCACCATAATCAGCAAATAAGTAAGGAGAACGTTCTTCATGCTCAGCTCCCTATTTCAATTCAGCCATACAGGCAAAGCCTGCACGCTGTACTTGGTTTGCCCAATCATCGGGAAATTGCCACGGCTCTTGAATCTGTTCTAACCGATCTTTGCCGTAGTGCTTTTCAACATTGTTATAACTACAGGAACAAAAACTGCGATTAGCTCCCCAATTTCTGCATCCATCCTTAAACTTAGATTCAAATGAACTGCTACAGGCTGTGAGTAAGGCACAGCCGAATAATAAAAATAATCGTGTTAATCCCATCTCTTCTTCCCATCAATACATATGCATGCCAGCCCGTCTCCGGATATGGCTTCATTGAGGTAATGTGTAAGTGAAATTGCTTTAATTAAGATCAGAACGAAATTAATGAAGTTGTTTTTATAAAGCCCAGATATGACTTATCCTGGGTTCATCCCAAGTTCATTATGAATATTGATCGTCATAAAGGTTTCAGTGAAATTAGTAGAAGCTATGTCCTGCGATAACGGACAGACAAATAGTGAGATGATGAAGAGAAGAAACTAAAAATAGTACGCATGGCGGACTCCTAGATGAAATAGAAGCTCTACCGAATCACTGTCAATTGATTATGGTGGTAGAACGAAGGTGGGTTGACAGACCAGCCATCTAGGAACTGGCACGCACAAGGCGTCCCTCCTTCGCCCTACCGCAACGGAGGAGGAACGAACGAGTTCGCCACCAAAAAATTGCTTTTTTGATGTGCTAGATGGAAACGGTCTGTCAAAACCGACTGGCAATGTAGGCCAGCAAGCAAAGGATAGTTGTTGAAACAAAGAGTGTCAATCTGATATAACTGGGCAATCATTAGAAGCGTTATTAGTGCATACTTGTCGCCCTTTTAAGGGTAACACATTCACCACAAGCCATTGAATTAACCACCTTTTATAGCTAACTTTGCACATAATCACCTCGCCCAACTACTTACAATCTCAATCCTCTGATATTATTCTTTTCATTCATAACAGACTCTTTTTTACACATGTCAGAAAAGAAAAATTCGATTGATCTCATCAAACAGTTAGAAGAAATTAAGATCCTTGAGCGATTTGTGATTCAGAATATTCGTAATCCGGCTATCTCAATTGAACATCATTGGCATTTTTCCCACGTAAAAAATGAAGCTGAGGAACAGCAAGTTATTCAATCACTCCTCGATAATGGCAATTTTTCAATTTCAGATGAACAAAAAGCGCTATTAGAGCTAGGTTTACAACAGCATTATTTTGATAAAACTAAATTTATTGAATTACCCATCGAAGACCGTCTTTATCGACATTATGATACGGTGCTTCTTGCCATCAAAAAGTTTAAGGACTATATCGCTTCAGATGATTATCTCCAATTAACCAGTCCCCTCATCGAGTCAGGAACAAAGAATGAATGGACTGAACTTTTGAAAGAGGCGCAACTCGCCTATAAACAGGCTTTTCAATTTTATGGACGGCATATAGATTGTAGATCAGTAGATATTCCAGCAGAAATTGCTGAAAAAATAAAAAAAATACAGGCTCAGGCATATAAAGATTTAGAAATCAAAGAAATGATTCGGGTTCATTTAAAGCCCAAATACAGAGAGCACGTGGAAAAGTTTCTCTGCCCAACCAAGAAAAAGAATATTGAGACACATGCGCTTTTTGACACTGAAATTGACGTTGAATATGAAAAAATGATTCTTCCAATCATCATAGAAATTTATACGCACAAACAAAGAAATTTATTGAATAAACAGAATGCCTTTAAAAGCGCTCAAAATAGGGGGCATTACTGTTATACCTATATGCCTAGAAAGAAAGATGTTAAAAAAATCTTCATCAAAACAGGTATTCCAGGGAGCAAACATATCAAACGCTTAGATGACCGACTTGAGGGCTGTGAGGAAGTATTAGAAAAATTACAGGCTGAGGATGCCATTCCTTATATCCATAAAAATATCCTTCAAAATTTCTATCAATGGAAACATCAACTGAAAGATCATGATGATCCTCAGCTGTCCCTTTATGAAAAGGTTAAAAAAAATTGCTGTATCGTGAAGTAAAATTTAGTACGGATCGTTCTAATGAAAAATCTCTCGGTGCACAAAACTGTTAGAACATCGACACCCCATCTAAAGTATTCCTATGTTGTACAACATGCACTTAAAACTCCCAACAAGGAATACACTTATGGCATCAACAACCGATCCCTTCAAAATGATCACGCGCCTTGATCTAGAGGAACTGACTGGTTTATCTAGATCAACCATCTACGATCGCATGAATTCAAAGTCTAAACGTTATGACCCAGACTTCCCCAAACCAGTAAAGTTTGGCCATCTAACCCGCTGGAGGCTCAGTGAGGTTCAGGCCTGGATTCAGTCCAAAATTGAAGCCCGTAATCTCCTACAAAAGACGGCCTAACTGTGTATATCTCATAGATTGAGATATTCACGGAAATACAATATGAATTTGTGCATAGCCTGTCTGTTTTACTTGAGTTTTGCTTGAAGATGAATAACGGTATTAAACCATTTAATATATATTCTCTAAATATATTCATATCTTTTAGATATTTATATTCTTGAATATTGATCTTCATAGTTTAAACGTAAGAGATAATTGAGCAATGATCATCTATAGTGATTCTGACTGCTCTAGCAAAGTCAGATCACTCAATCAGTTAATCCGTCTCATAGAGTAAATCATATTTAACTGATGTCATACATCCCATTTAGACACGACTCAACCTCGTGGCTACAGACAGCTATTGCCCAAATTTCTTGAAACCTATTTATCGAGAAGTTTATGAATAAACCACAACTCCATAACTCCGCTGGCACATTTACGCTTGAGGAGCTAACTGCTCTTCAGCGTTCTGATCTAAGTTCAAGCATGATGACAGCACAAGATGGCAACTCATATCAATTTAGACATGCGATTGATCATGTAGCTGATATTTGCTTCAACATTGTCAATGTCGTTGCTCAATGCCAAAAGACTCAACTTCCAGTAGCAAAATTAGTGAAAGAAAAGTCCCCATTCTTTCATGAACGCTATCGAGTCCATTTTCCTCCTACATGGGAGTCTTTGGAACAGAAAATACGTTCAGCATTTCAACATCACTTCTCTACGAAGTATTTATATGGAGTAGAAATCAAAGCTTGGATATTGATTCAATCTCAATTCACCCCAGTTGAGCTTGAAGTATTGGCCCATGTGTCTGCAATCGATTATCGAAGTGAAGAGTGCGTGCAACAGTATGTCGATTTATTTAATCTGTTTATAGCGCGGCTGGTTAAGTACCTGAGTAGTGCCGAGTATAAAAAGAAAATTAGAGATCGGAATATAGACAAAAAAAATAATAAGTCTGCGTGCATTGAGCTCTTCAACCATCTCATTGCAAAGTTTGCCAGAGTCTTGATCATCAGAATGGATTTTGCCTTGAAGCGTGATCCAGAGACCTTACTCAAACATGCATCGTCTATGGCTCTCCCTTATTCGCGTCATGACCTGAGCTATCTAAAACGGTCTATGAAGAAGTTCAAGAACAATTGGCGCAATAACAAGCTATTAAGCGCCATTGAAGGCTATATCTGGCAGTATGAATACTCTCATGCCACTGGATTCCATGTACACGCCTACTTTTTCTATGATGGCGATAAACATCAAGAGGATATTACGCTCGCCCAATATATTTCGGGTTACTGGAAGACAGTAACTAGAAATCGTGGATGTACCTACATCTGCAACATGCAGAAAGACCAATACAAACACTGTGGTATTGGCATGATTCATTATTCGGATAGTGAAAAACAGTCTTACTTGTTCAAAACCTTTGATTACATCGTCAAATCCGATCAGTTTTTTATGTTTTCTGAGCTGAAGAGTTTTAAACGATTTCAGCGCAGTGAGCTTCCTGAGCCTAAAGCCAATTCAGGCCGCCCTCGCGCTCTAATCACAACAAAATCTCAACCATTCACTCAGGAAGTATAATATGACCACATTCAGCGCTATGGAAAAAACCGAAGCCCTTAATTATCTCAATATTGTGACGAGAGCCTATGCTTATCAAGGATACACGCATGCTGCCCCTGTTTCATTAGCCTTATACTCAGAGCTGATCCACAAAATTAAAATGGGAAAACGCTTTCGGATTTTCACCCATAATCCTACGTCCTTCCCTAATCCATTTGTCCCTAATCTTTATGTCACAAACTTAGGACACATTGTTCTAACTATTGTGGGAGACAATACCTGTAACCCTTATACAACGGGTAGATTTCAAAATGCCTTACTTCATCCTGAAATTGCCTTACTCAGTCAATTGATGCGAACACATGGTATTTGCAATATTCCTCTCGGAGCATATCAACATGTAGAACAAGCCTGTGAGATGTGTTTTGCTGATTTTAAAGTCAAAATCCAAACTAGAGCAATCACAACTCAATGTAGATCCTGGAGTAGTAAATACGGATACTTTACGGGTTCATACGATCGTTTCTTAGAATTCATCTATGGTGAAACAAATCGTTTTGAAGTTCATTCACTCGTTGTACAGCGTAAACTTCTTAATGGACTTGAGCCTGCTTTTGGTGATCCTGATTTTCGAGATAAATCAGCTTATGAAATCGTACAAGAGCAATGTACAGAGATCATTCAAGCCGTTTGGCGTAAACGCCGTCAAAATAATGTCCTCGGTATTCTATCCAGAGAAGAGATCGACATAGAGCAGACCCAATCGATTAGACTCATATTCTTTGTAAAAAAAGAATATTCAGACCTATGTCCGTTTGATAGTACGCCACTTTACCAAACACTCGCCCCTTATTTTATTAATCTCAATCGAGATCATATTGCCTTAGGTACAATCCACACCATGAATTCTGGTATTGCTCCGCTCTATCAAGAGCAGGAACAAAATTACTATGACTTAAATCAAATTCATGTAGGTAATCGCCTAAATGTACTCAAAGCTCAACTGGTTGTTCCTGACCACTGGTTTAGGCTTAGGGATAACGCTCCAAGTTTGAAAATTGAACGTGGTAAAGCGGATTATGAGCGATAACTAAGCTATTTTGAACGAAACAGCATAAGATAACTTATGCTGTTTTCTATTAAATTAATATGTAACTAGCGTTTAGCTAATTATTTAAAGTCCATTTTAACTCTCAAATTAGGCTTTATTTGAGATAAAAAAGCAAGACGCCCATTATAAGAATTTCTATAGACTTCATTTTCTGGATCATTGTAGAAAAGTTTTTCAACAATTCTCAGCTCTTTAAGCTGCTTAAATTCCGCATCTAATTTATTATTTAACACAACTGTTCCTGTAATGAATTTAGCTTGATTTTCTTTATAAAGAAAAATCTTATTCTCTTTTACTTTTAGATTATATTTTTCTATAATTTTTTTAGCATTCGTTAAAAAATTTGAATTCACCCCACAACCAGTAAATGTAAGATCATCTACATAAACCGTCATAATTGTATCTCTATTTTTAGAAAATCTTGACAACTCATCAAAAAGCCTTTTATTAGCCCAAAAAGCTATGCTCATACTAGCAGGACTTCCCGTTGGCACATGATCGTTAAAAGTAAGTAAATGACTTAAAGTATCAGCTACATCGGGAGATTGTTTTAACTCTCTCATGAAAAATTGAAATACTTTATCTCGAGTCGTAGAGGTAAAGAAGCTCTCAATATCAATAGTTAATGTTCTTTTATCAGAAAAAAGATGTTGTGAAGCATTGGTAATTATCGAATGCTTTTTCCGACCTGAATGTAAATAATCGGGATGATGAATTCTACCCAACAATGAAGCAATTCTTTGATGGACTATAAACAACTGATCTATTGGTTGC
The DNA here is from genome assembly GCF_904886855.1 of Acinetobacter sp. 'aerobic (ED)'. Classification (NCBI taxonomy): domain Bacteria; kingdom Pseudomonadati; phylum Pseudomonadota; class Gammaproteobacteria; order Moraxellales; family Moraxellaceae; genus Acinetobacter; species Acinetobacter sp. 'aerobic (ED)'. The sequence goes on along the minus strand of NZ_CAJHGI010000003.1, from coordinate 224,178 downwards.
TGTATAGATCTAATCTTATTTTTTTGCTCTAAATCAAAGCAAGAATAATATGAATCATTCTTTAAAACTTTAAACGAGTTAAGAGGGATACCTAAAATATCCGATAATTTTCTTTTCGAATGCAATTTATATAAAATAGATTGAGAAATATCATAATTAACATTGCATTTTTGCTTCATTAGTTTCTTTCAGTTTCTTATCACCAACCCATTCTAAAATACTTACAAGTTTAGAGGTAGCAAATAATTTAAACTTTTTAGATATTTTTTCTGGATTTTCAATATTTTCTGAAAGATAGACTAGTGATGACGTAGGAATTTCAAAATATTTAGCGAAATCTTCTAAAAAATTATATGAAACTGTCTTTTTACCAGCTTCAATTTCACATAAATAGGATTTAGATATATTCAATTCAGACGCTAATTCTGCTTGTGAAATACCATGAAATTTACGAATTGCTTTTAATGTTCTATGTATCATAATGTAACATCCTAATATGAGTTACTTTTAGAGTTCACTTGAACTCCAAATAGGATATTACATCTATTGATCAAATCTCTCCCAAAAGCTCAAGACTCTTTCAATATTCGCAATAAAAGAAATACCTTTCAGAAATAAGGTAATAAGAAAACTTCTCTTCTTTTTAACTACATTCTGTCGAATATCTCTTTGTTCAAGTGCTTGCTGATTTTCGTTTGATTTATCCATATATGGTACCTTTCTTAATTACACCTAACGGGATGTTAGGCTCCGTCTGTAATAAAGAACCGTATCAGCAAGTTATCTCTAAAGTCTGCCCCTTGCTGCCGTCAGCAAGGGGCGACTAAGCCTAATTTAAGTATCTATAAAAATTATATTTAAAATATAAAATTTAGAAACTGTACGGGCATGGGTTAGAAGAAATCTTCCACGAGTCGCATTGCTACAACTCAAAAAGGTGATACTGTATTTTCATAAATTTAAGGCTATAAAAATTTATAGTATCAACCAGACGGAAATCTGGTCATCAAAACGATGAATCAATTATAGGGAATTTAATAAGAATTTCAAGAAAAATTCGCAAATAGCGAACAATTATTTTTCTAAGCCTTTATTAAATATATTTCTCTGATAAAAGCATCCTTCAAGAAATGGGGGATGATTGGGGGATTTTTAATAAAATTAAAATACTTATTTAATATATATCATATACTTAAATAACATATTAAACTCCCTCTCTCGCCAGAATTTATGATCATGTGTTTGCATGAAATGAGAAAGCTTAAATCGAAGGATTTAGGCTTTTTTATTGCTTGTATTTTTTCAATTGATTTTATAGGAATATTTAAAATTTCAATAATTTTAATTAAAATACAGCTACTTACAATTAAACCATCTAATAGTTTAAATCTAGTTATCATCAACTTTCCGCACTTTCTCAATCGTAATGTACTCATTCGGAATAACGATCTGTTTCTCAATCTTTTTAACTTTGTAAGCAATCAGGGTGTTTTTACCAATACCCTGAAATAAAACTTTTACATCCTTAAAAATAAAGGTTTGATGTTCGCTTAACTCAGGAGTCGTTGTTTTAGGTAAATCAATTAAGTTGGCATAAGGGGCTTTAATATACAGTGTCGCTTTTTCTATACTGACACCTGTTTTTTGCATTGTGAAATCTAAGAATACTTTGCCAATATCTCCAATAAAAAACATAGGTACAAGGGGAATTAGGATAAGAAAGAACGATATTTGTATACTGTCTTTAATATGTGTTTCTAATCTCTTTAATTTAGTTCTTGCAAATGCTTTAAGATTTTCACTGGCATCAGGATCATCAATAATCTCCTTTAAGTTTTCAAACTTATTGCCAAACTCTTTGATCTTCTGCTTATTAATGTAAAAAGCATAATAGAAAAGTGAAATAAAGGCCGAAGTAAGTGCTACATAAAGACTGATTTTCCAATGCAATAATAATAAACTTCGAATGGTATATAAAAGATAAAGAGAGCCAGCTAGTGTCAGGATACTTATCTTTGGAAAGGGAAGTTTTCTACCTATTTGTATATGCTGGGGTAAATACTTATCTATGGCACTTAAAATTAGATAGGCGATAGGCATCAATGAAATTCCAAAGAAAAATAGCACTATGCTTAATCCAGTATAGACAATAGAACAGGCAACAAAAATCAATAGAAAAATGAGTGTATCGCCAAAGCTAATTTCTGAAGGGATATAACCAATTGTGAGAAGATAGGCAACTAAGCACAATATTCCAATCGAAATAATTACTTTTATAGTTGTTAGCCCTACCTCATGCCACTGACTAAAATTATTTAAAAATTTTTCTATTAAATCATTCATAAATTATTGAACCAAATTTGTATAATGCCATTTAAATAACTTATTTCCCCAATACTATCTACACTAAAATTTATTATATCAACTTAGGAGGTGAGTTATATATATTACATTATAATTAATAATCAGCATTTTTGTTCTTAAAAAATTATTATATACTCTATCTTATAAGTAAATCAGATTCATCATCCCACACGGACTCAAGCCATGTTAGTTCAATGTAAAAGATGGAAACTAGTGGCAAGATTTCGATATGATTAATTCTCAAGATAATGGAGCAAAAATTAAAATGACAAAGTTAACTGCTATTGATATAGCAAAATGGATGATTAAAGAACTAGATGATCAAGAAGTTCTTTATCCTGAATGGGCTGTGTGGGAAATCCAAGAGTTATTTGGAGATGAGTTTATTTCCGAAAATGAGAATGGAAATATATCAATCTCCAAGAATGTTCTAAAAGAATTTCGTAAATTGACCGAAAGAGAAGTTGTATGGATGCGATCAGAAAAAGCTTGGCGTAGATTATATGAAGATGAAGAATATGAAGGTCGGCAAACATACTAAAGAACTTTTGATTCTTAAATTATTATTTACAATTAAAAATTTTTAATTAATATTTTTTAGAAGACTTTTTAAGTTCTCGAAAATTTGTGCAGTAACGACTTCTTGAGGTGTTTTCCAAATATCACCTAACTTATTAATAACAGGTATTACAGAAGCGGGCTTGATAGGCTCGTTTCCACTCATAACAAAAGGTCCATCCGTTTCAGTTAATATTCGATCTTTAGGAATTTGGCTTACAAGCAGCCGCCCTCTATCACTTGACAACATCCTTTGATTAATTGAAAACCAACATCCTCTATCAATAGCTCTTTTTAAATCGTTCTCCTTACCTGTATACCAATGTAAGACAGGAATACCATTGTGAAAATATGCATCCAATCCATCTAATGTAGCTTCCACAGCATTCAGGCTATGAATCGTTAATATTTTAGATGAAGAGTTATTTGCTTTTTGCAAGATATGCTTAAAAACTTTAGTCTGTATTTTCTGATGAGATTTTAGTGAAGATGAACCATCTAACCCAATCTCACCTATATACTTTGTATCATTTATCAGCAAATCAAATAGATCTAACTCATCATAACGCTCATGTGCGATTTGAGGATGTAATCCAAGTGCGGTCTGAATACGCTTATGATTTTCAGCAAGCTTCTTTGTACCAAACCAAGCCCTTGGCGTAGTTGTTACAGACAAAATATAATTAGACTCTCCACAAGCAGAGACTACAGCTTGTGGATTATCATACAGATCTAAATGACAATGAAAATCGATTAATGGAAGCATTAGATATTAATACCGAGATTCTCTTTTTTTAGATACTGCTCTACCTCTTTGACACCCCTTAAAACAGTATCAATAATTTGCTGACGCTCATTAGGTTCTGTTGGTAAAAAACCAGATTTTGCAACCCATAAATTCTTATTAGATATATTTTTAATTTTTCTAATAGCCATAATCATAGACATTAAGTCATCTCTTTGGTTATCTCGTTTTATTACATCATTTAATTCAGCATAGTTATACTTCGTTAAATCTTTATAATTAGATGCATTAAATGACGCTCGTCTAATTAAGCATGGTAAGCATTTACCACATTGCACTCCTGATCTTTTCCACTTCCCACAAGAAACAGTTTTTTTAGCAATCTTTTGCAAAGATTTCTGATCTTGGCACTCAAGCATCATTTCTCCTTTTGTTTTGAATTGGTAAGGATTCTCTATTTCAACTGGAATCCCAATGTTTTCAAAAAGGATATTTAATTTTTGAAGAAAATAAGGATGCGTTGTTCTTGTACTTAATGCACCAATACGTCGAGGAGTAAGGGGTGGATTAATCGAAATAAAACCATTTTCTGGAATATAAAGCTTAATCTTTTTATTAGAAAAATGATTTTTACTTAAAGCTGTACCAACTAATGCGCCAAATGCAATGAAGTTAAAACTTCGTGTCCTCATTTGGACATCTGCTGGAATTTCTTTAACTTTCCTAGGGTTAGCTACAACTTGAAACCTAGCATTATTAAATCCAAGCTTATCATATACATCATCCTGTTTTTGTCTGTCTTTCGGATATGCATGACTCACTAAAACTGATTTTTTCCCTTGAACCTTTAAATCTATCGCACCAATTGTACTATCCAACCCTCCTGAAAATAAACAAACTGAGTCATGTCCTTTTATATATATTTTCCTTGTTCGAATACCACCATTCATCATTTTTGGTATTTCAAAATTACTTTGTCTAAACTCAAAATCCCATAAATCACCACTAAGGAAATGTAATGATTCCTTTAATAAATTCTTTTGTCCATCCCAAAGAGCTGGATTCAACATTGGAATATTTATTTTGAGTTGTCGACACCATGCATCTTCTGCCCTACTATCTCTCTCAACAAAAGTATCAGCAGCTGTTACAGCTAATGAAAGCATCATTAGATCGAATGCTGTTTCATCAGCTTCCTCTTGAAGTCGTCTAAATTCGTTTAGTGCCGCCCCACCTATACTATTATATTTTCCAGAAACAGCTGACTTTCCGAACATTAAAACTGGTAATAATCGATCTGACAGAGGAGGCAATTTAGTGCTATCGGTTTCAAAATAAAGCTCAATCATTTAAATAGTCCTCCCACTCACCCCAAATATCTTCTAATGCTTTCATTTGTATACGTTCAATATCTTTTCTCGTTAACGAGTTTGCACTATTCTTTAGTTGTGTACTCATATGCCTATCAACTGAAGACTTAATTAAAGAATGCAGATCTTGTTCAAGGCTCACAATATTTTCAGGTGTATCAGCCTTATCAAAAGCGGCTCTTGAATCCAAAATAATTTGTTGAAATAAAAACTGTTCCGTATAGTTCAGCATTAAGTCAATAATCATATCACTTGAAATTTTATTAAAATCAAACTCTTCCACCCCATCTAAACATTCAGCTAAAGATTGATTCAAGCTTGCCCTGATTCTCTCAGAATCTCCATCAATAACTAAAAGATTTTCTATAATTTTATCAATTACAATATCGATTGGCTGACCATTAAGATCTGATATCTTAAGGTTTAAATAATCATTTCCAGCTTGAAAATTCTGAAATAAGTCAAATAAGCCTCCCCCAGCTGAAATAAGCTTTTGATAGCGTTTAGGAGCTACTGATTTTCCGCCCGTCGCACTTTTTGCATAATGACCTATTGCTTTTCTTAAGTTTGTACCACTTGAACCAGATGGTTTATTAGCAGCTTTACCTAAATACCCCCTAAAATCACCTAGATTATTTTCTTCTCCACATTCAATTGACCCTCCATCATTTGCCCAAGAGGGAACTAAAGGCGTTTTTCCATTTGGACCTTTACTTGAAGTTGATGTCCCCATATTTCCTCCTATTTAACTAGTTATTAAACCACTCTTCTTCTCTAACGTAACTTCTAAACCAAGGCCTAACTTTTGGCATAACCTCTGGAATAAACCCTTTAAATTGGGTTCTCGTTTCTTCTAATTCTTTAGCTAGTAAAAAAGCACCAGCAAAGCCTGATGGTATATCACTCCAGTTTGTATGCTGCCTCAACTCTTCTAGAATTAAACGCATCACATCTTTTTCTTCACCTTGAGGAATTGTTCCAATTGCTTTAATAGCAGATGGTGAAGATATCTTTGATGTTCTTATTAATAATCTATAAGCACTATCTGCGATTTCAGATAAACCTCTAGAAACTATACGAAGTGGGACTGTTTCCCGGCTCAAATACACCAAAGGTCTTAAGTTTTTATCTGCAAGAGATGGTTCTAAATTAATCCAATCAAAAAGAAAGTCTTTATGTTCTTTCCATTCTTTAGGTATTTTTTCTTCAAATGTTTCAATATCATCTTTGATGCTTTCAAGTTGGCGGAATAATTCGGGCATTCCATCTGCTGTAGCATTTATCTCATTATAAAGAACTGATATTGCTGAAGATTTACAGCACCTCTCAAACAGTGCCATTTTTGCAATAAGCTTCAGGTCTACAGGCATTTGTCGGACACTTGCTATCATATTTCGCATGCTAATAACATTTAGCATACGCTTCACAATTCTTGGATTACCTTCAACACTTTTAGACGTGGCCAATAGTGGTGCTATACGATCAGCCACAGTAAAATCATTTAAAAGGTTTATTGTATGTGGACCATCAAGGTCCAGGAGTAGTAAAGCATTCTCCACGCTAATTGGATCTTCTTTCCAAGAAAGTCTCAAATTGTTTTCTAAGCCAGTTCTTAAATTTTCTATTTTAATCTCTTGCTTTCCATACGTTTCATGAATTGATGCATAAAGTAAAAATAAGTATGCTCTAACTTCACGAGTACTAATTTTAGGAACTTTAACTGGAAATTGAATTAACTTGTCCAAATAGTCTGTGATATGTTTTTCATCTATACCACTGAAATGTTCTTTTACTGCATGTCGCACCATGTCTTCATCAGCTGCTATCACAAAAGCAGTATTGGGCATAAATAAAAATAAACGTAATGACTCCAACGTTTGTATAGTCTGTTTCGGTAAACATCTATCTAGATTGTCTACAAAGATGACTATTTTCTTATTAAATCCTATAAGCAAATCTGCAAACTCTGTTTTTAAAGCAGCTATTTCCTTTGGTGCAGATGTCACTTCTTCATTCAAAAGCTCTTTTAAACTACTTTGACCATCTTTTAATATCTTACTTATGGCTTCACCATCTTCTGAGTCAGCCTTCCCTTTAATGCCATCACCAATAGCCTCAACAGCCTTATATGCAGCCCCAAAAGTAGGAACACCAGCCATCCAAGAAGCACCTTCTGCGGCCAATGCTAAAATTCGTAATTTATTTACTCGTTTAGTTATTGTTTTTGTTTTATCTAAAAGGGTCTTATTACCCTCCACAAGCTTAGCTATTTCTAAGGTAATAAATTCAATTAAAGCAGCTCTTGCATCATCAAAACCTTGATAAAGCCATGCATCAAACTTAATAAGAATATAATCCTCTTTTTTCTCTGATTGCAGCCTTTGCTCAATTAAATTTAATATCGTTGATTTACCTGTCCCCCATGAACCAAATACTCCTATTGAAATTGGTAACATTGTAGGATTTTTTAATACATTAACTACAATTTCAGAAGCTTCTGAATAATTCAAGAAATCCTGTTTTGACTCAACATCAGACCACATTTTTCATCTTCATAATTATTTATTCAGAATAAACTATATTATTATTTCCCTACATTCAATTATATAACACATTATTTCTTATATTTTAATCAATTATTTTTCACAAAAAATATATAAATCTCCCCTACCCCGCACATGAGAAAAGTAAACCAGCCACACTTAACAGAGCAACCATAAGTATAATCATACCTTTAGTCTCTGACTTATTTTTGCTTTTCATTCTGCACAAAGCTGCTATACCCGCACCAATCAGAAATAAGATGCTAATGAGCATAACAATGGCTATCATTATTCCATGACTAATATTTGCAGCACTCAACATAACTTTTAATGCCTATTTTCTTAAAAATTTATATAAATTTCCTTATCTATATTTGGGCTGAATATTATTTTCTTTAATAATTTTTACGATCGAGTAAAGCACAGAACGCTTGACATGCGTATCGTTATAACTATTTTGATGATCAAAACCTGTCATCTTAAAGACCTGCTTTACACCTTTTTGTTTTAAGGGCGCACAACCAGATTGATAAGGTACTGTGCCATCTCCATCTGCGTCTTTATCTGATATTTTAAAAGTTCCAAATTTTCCGCTGGTTAAACGAATATATCTCAAACCATTATTTTGTTTGGTATTGGCTTTCATATAATACATTGCACCCTGCCCCATATACATTGCATCCTTGGCTACACCTTGATTATAAGCTTCTACTTCTTGTGCACTCACCCTTGGCAATCGTTTCATTTGCTCAGCGGTTAAACCTCTTAATGCTTGGTCTAGGGTCCATGTCAGTGTCCCAAAACTAGAATGTTTAGAGTCATGCCCATAATTGGCATAGGTACATGCATGATATTGATTAGTAATTTTGTCATGAAACTCTTTTACCTTTTCAATTTTTTTAATATAAACATCTTTCACCCTCTTTTTAGGATTATCCTTTGCTACGATCTTGGCAGGATCAATGAGTTCTTCTTTGACCATCTCCCACCAGACACCATCGGCTTTATAAATCTCTTCATAAGGATCACTTTTAGGTAGAGCTACCACATTGGCTTTTAAGTCTTTACCATTCATCAATCCTGAGCCATTGAGAAATAGCCAAGGCCGGCCATTGTTATAGGCCTTACTTGGTAATAATTCTAATCCCCCTGGCGCATTGGACAATACTGCTGTCACATGTTCAGTGTTTTTCCCTAGTACATAAGCGGGGATAGCACCCACATCGGCAGAACCTGTCACAATTCGACGATACGCTGCAGCTGCGCCTTCTGCAGGCATTACACCATGCACCACGCCCGCAATATCAGCACCACGTAATTGAACTAATCTCCGTGTCAGTAATCCGCCCATTGAATGGGTGACAATAATGAATTTATGAAACCTTGCACCATACTCTTGTTTAATTTTATCGAGCTTTCCGGCAACAATAGCTGCACCATTTTCACTGGATTGTAGCCAGTTATAGCCCATGGCATAGACAGGAAAGTGAAAACTACTTAAATGCTTAATATCCTTTTGATCGATCGGCGTAAAACCTTCCTGTGGGTGCCACTTTCCAGATTCTGACTTGCTTAACAGACTCTTCCATTCATATACGAATTCTTGCAATTTCATCTGTTGATAGATGCCATACCCTGCCGTAGCCCCACTAAAGTTAGGGGTACCATAGTCTTCTTTTTTCTCCACCTGAATATTATTTAAGGCAAGATGCAGATAGGTCAAAATCCCACCATAACTATCCCAGTGAACCGTTCCCCAAAAGCGTTTTCTCAGAGTTTCTTCTGTTAATTTCAACCGACTATCCGCAAATATTTCACCACCAGTATCTACTTTGGTTTTCTGCGGATTTAATTCCTGTTGTAAGGTGGCAGGATCTTTTTTCATTTGCTGCATTAATGTTTTAACAATTCCGCCACCATTCCCCACCATCCAAACAGGCTTGTTTAATTCGGTATTAAAAATATTTGAACCCATAATGCCTGGGACAAAGATAATGGGAATGGTGTCTTGTAATGGAATCTCAACATGGGTGCCTGTCTTATTTGATATAGGGCTAGTTGCAGATTTGGTTTGAGAAAGAATATTGTTCGCCATCTTATTTCTCCTTTTTATTATTAGGAGAAACTTGAAGACTTTTTAAAATAAAGTCGTGGAGCTGTATGACATTTTTTTGGCTGATATTCGAATAAAATGACTCATTAGGATTGGTCATTTCCGCACTTTCTAAACTATAGTGAATAAAGGGATCATTGTGATTATCTAAGGTTCCCAAATATTGCCAAGCCCCATCTTCAAATCCACGTTCAGCTAATCCTCTTTCATAAATATGATTGAGAACTTCTTCTCCTGCTAAACCATGAATCACTTTTTGCTGTTCACGAAGATTCTTGACCCCTAACTTTATTTTGGCTATTTCGGGTAAATCTTGCTGATTTTTTTTCATCATAGCAATTAGGGGTTGATCGGATTCATAGGTAACACGATGATTTATATCTATTCGCATTCCAGGATAACTTGGAAATTTAAAATGCAGATAGCCCCCGCCAAATGGAATATTTTTACTCATATCATCGGCTATAAAAAAATCTTTCCAGCAGAGACCTGCCTGTTCCTCACCTTTGGTTGATCTTATTTTTATACTCTTTAAGGTATTTTTCATATCATCTATTGCTTCATCAAGTAAGTCATTACTTGCACCACTTTTTAGTACTAATAGACCTTTTTGAGGGAAGTATAAATAGCCATAGACCTCATATAGAGATGTAACATATTTTCCATCTCTATATACAATAATATGACTAATAGAACGCCCAGCCTGTTGAACCGTACCTGATATTTCCTGTTTGAGTAAGACCCCTTCAGTTTCATGAGGTTCATGCTTTAAATACTGAATTTTATCAGCAATCAATTTTACATAATCATCATAGCCTTTGATTTTTTCATCAAATTCAATATCACTCCCATTGTAATTAAAGTTGCTATATTCAACTTCTGTTTCTTTTGGCACGGTGACTTCAATACGCCCAAAACATACTTTCTTCGGATTACGATAATCAATCACTTGAATTCCTTCTTTCTGTTTCTCAACATTTGAACAAGCACTAAAAGAAACTGCTGTTAAGGTGCTAAGCAGTAAGCTCTTTAATAGTTTCATTCTTAACCATCCTTCGTACTTTATTCTGGAGAAAATACTTCAATATTTAACGCGGTCATCACATCTTTAGAAAAAACACTAGTTTTACCATCTTCACCAGAAACACCTTCAAAAACCTGCCCATCTTCGGCCGTGATTCTGTATCTTAAATTTTTTGCTGGCTCCCCATCTGGATAGTGCAAAATAAAATGTTCGTCATAATTAGATTTCAACTCAGGCATTGCAGGAAGCTGACTAGACAGTGAAGCACCGCTATTCGTCTTGATCTGCCCAGCTTTCAGTTCCATTAAACCTGGACAAGCAATTTCAATATTGCCTCCTTCGATTTTGATGTATCCTCCACCAGCAGTAATGAGGATACCTTTTCCGCTTTCTACTCGTACAAAATCATTGAGTGAATACACATGCATTTGCTGTTTAGAAGATAAAGTCATTTTCCCTTTTTGTGCGGTGACATCCACATCACCTTCACCAGATTTAATCTTGATCCCAGCATGTTTTGCAAAAATACTGATTTTATCTAGTGCCTTTGCAATCCAACTTTTACCAGTAAAGAATTGAAGATTCTTCGGCGTGCTGACATCAATATTTTGTTTTGCTTCGAGCAACATGTTCTCTTTACTGTTGAACACCATTGCCGATTCACTATGTAAAGCGACTAAAGCATCTGAACCTTCATTCCACTGTTCAATCTTTTCTAAAAGAGAGTTTTGTGATTCTAAATCAGGCTCATCAACTTCATGGGCTGACGCGAGTTCTTTAAAATATTGATTACTTTCGTTATGAAACTTTAGATTTTCATTAATATTGGATCTTGTTAACTGTTCACCTTGCGCTTGCTCTGATGATTCTGAAGATAAAAGAATTCCCTTTGATGCACGAATCGCGCCCCATTGATCCGTTCTTAATTCAAAGCCTTCGCCACGACCTTCACTTTCAGCCGTTTCCTTTGGATGGCTTAGATTACCGAGGTTCAGTTGGGTTACACCATGACTGCTGTGTAATTGGGTACTGATTTGTCCAGTGGTATCATCAAAACGTAGTTGGTTAAATCCTTCTCCATCAACTTCTTTTGAACGAATTCCGCTGAGTTTTTTGGTATCGGGCAACTGGCCTTTAATATCAAATTTGGTGGGTGAACGTTGCGCTTCATGAATACGTCCGGTCACAAATGGACGGTCAATATTGCCATCAAAGAAGTCAATCACAACTAATTCATCTTTACGGGGTAAGAATCGTGCGCCATAGCCTTCACCTGCCCAAGGCGTCAGCACATCCACCCAAGCGGAATCGGTATCGCTATCATTTGAACCAGCACCACCATCGTGTGCGTGGTCTTCTGTACGGGTAAATAGAAAACGAACCTTGATCCGGCCCCATTCATCGACATGGATTTCTTCACCGTCACTCACCACTTTGGCACGCTGCACATACGCAGTCGGTCGGTGAAGTAAGGGATCATATTCGGGTACAATCGCAATCGTTCGGCGTACTAGCATTAATTCATTGGCTTGGCGTTCTTGTTCACTGTCTTTACTGATCGTCCAATGACTAAGACTTAATAATTTTTCAACTTGATCTTTGATATCTTTGGGAAGGTTGTTCTGGTTATAAAAATATTTGCTCAGAATTAAAAAGGCTTTATCATTTTGACTATGATTTTTTTCTAATTCCGGGTGCTCATTCAACTGGAACCAATAACCGACCTGCGTATCCCGCACACTGCTGTGTGCAGTAAAGTATTTCGCTTGTAAAGCCTGATATTGATTGAGTTGCTTATTAAGTTTTTCTAATTGGCTATTGCCTGATTTTGTTGCTTGATCTTCACCGTTAAGATCACTGATCCATGCTGGAGAGACACTCCACGCCTGTTCTAGACTTAAGCTTTCATTGTCGCGCTGAGCACTGTGCTGATGTGAGCTAAGCACTGAGCCGCTGCCATCTTCCTGACTTAAACTATCTGCTTGCCAGCGTTGTATATGAATCGCGGTAGGTTGCAATTGGCGTTGGGCAATAAAGCTAGTGATACTATCCGCCTGTTCTGTGGCATTGGAGCGATGGTAACGAATAGATCGACGTTCCAGCGCCTTGAATTGCGCATTATCATCTATTAAACGGAATTTTTGTGGTTCGATACTTTGACTATTGCTTGAGACAATATAATCCGATTCGTCAATTAAAAAGTTAATCGACTCTTCACGTAATAGCCGGGTTAAATATGCAAAATCACTTTCATTGGACTGCATGGAGAATGGACGAATATCATAAGTCTTACTTAAACCGCTGCTGTCTAATTTTAAGCTTGTAGCAAACAAGGCACTTTTCGACTGCCATTCCTTAAAAATTATTTCGCAAATCTCCACAACACTTTTATTCATAAACACGCGGCTATTGCGTCGCTTATGCCATAAACTGGTGGCATCCTGCATGGTCAAACGGTAAAGACTCAAAGCACCGTCGGATTGTCCTTGTGAAGCGCCAGTAATAATTCCCGTTGTTCTAAACAATCTGCCTGAATCAGTCACTTGGTCCACAGCCACTTGGCAACCAATAAACTGTTTGAGTTCTATAAATGGATTACTTGAAAGACAAATTAGCTCTGCGGACAAGCCTTCATTGATTGCATGAAAGCCATCAATACGTTGCAGCATGATTTGGGTATTTAGTGCTGCATTTGAAAATTGAATGCTAATTGCACGTTTTTGAGCGCCAAAACCGAATTTATCTAAGACGCTAAAGATATTATTCAACATTATTATTGCCTTATTCTTAATCAAACTAAATTATCAGAATGATTTGTCTGTATCAATTCTGAACTGGTTTCATTTTGTTTCATCTCAACTAAAAGTTTTCGATAACGCAGAATAATATGTTTCCCAATTTTATACTTTTCTTGTAGCTGTATAATACTGAGCTGTTCCAAATCATGTTGATGCTGTTTCGCCCATTCTATTTTTTGATCTTTAACTTTAATGTTTAAAAATCTTCTTAAAATCATACGATTTCTAATAATATATTTCTCACTACGATTTAATTTTTTTGCAATTTCAGTGATACTTAAATTTAAATCCAGTAAAATAGCCTGATTTTCTAAACGCCACCTTTGAATCTGATCATTACGTTTCGGAAGTCCTAAACGCTGCCTTAATTCTGTTTTCTTTCTAAATATTTGCTCTCGACTTATTCCCAGTCTTGTTACCAATTGATCATTACTGAGCTCAGGATTAAGTAAGTCTTTTTGATGTGATTCTAACCACACTTCTTTTTGAGTTTTCACTTTGGGGATATCTAAAATTTTCCTTAAGCTCATTCTTGCTCTTAAGATCTCACCTGAGGTTTTATCAAATTGCTGTGCTAAGTCTAGGATTGTTTTATCTGATCTTAATAGCTCTTGTTGGTGATCTAACAACCATTGTCTTTTTTGCTGCTTATCATTATGAAATTGTTCAGATAAAGTTTGTCCACCTCGTTCCTTACGGACCTTGTTATAAAGTTTTCTAGCGACAAATAGACTAATACCAAATTTTTCTACTAATTCCTGAACAGTTAAGTTTTCGAATTTTTCTTTATTTTCTTGATACCACATCTCTTGCAGCAATGTAGTTTCACTTTTCCGAAGTTTTTTTCGAAATGGAACTTCAATGAGTTCAGCCAACCACTTTCTATGTTGATAAACCTGATTCCGGTTTAAACCATATTTAACGTTTAAGGCTTTAAAACTATCTTCTAATAGTTCAGCTTGATGCTCCAAAATCCACTGATCATTTCTTTGGACAACATGATGCTGGATATTTAACATGCGTTTAAATTTGCCAATGATACTAAGTGATAAGCCTAACTTCTGGTTTACCTCGGGAATCTTATGGGCTTTGAGAAAAACAGCAATTTCAGGGCTAAGTATGATTGAAAAAACAGGACTCACCCCTCCATCTTTTGGTGTAATACCAGCGGGCCAACCTCGGTAAATCATAATATTCGTTTCTGTCTTTTCCTCTACATAGACATCCCAATATTCGCCCTCCCAATCCTGAATTGTTTTAATTTTAAAATATTTATATTTTCCCATTATTCTTTCAATACTCATCATTAAATATAAATTAGTATTCACAAATTCTCTTACTCATTTTAATACTATCTAATATTTAATTTAAAGATCAAGAATTCACCCAAAATGGATAGTAAATTGACCTATTTTGTATATTTATTTAAAATAATTAAAATTTATATTATCGCTTAAATATAATATAAGATTTAAATACTTATACAATTATCAAAAATAATGAGCTGACGAAGAAAAATTAAAATTATTGGCTAATCAGATACCTACTCTTAACCATTTTTGCTACTCTATTTGTTTTACTTTTCTGCGTTTTACTATGCTCAGTTTATTTGTTTACGGGACTCTAGGACCAAACCGCCCTAATGCCCATATTATGGAAAACATTGGTGGTACATGGGCAGAAGCACATGTATTTGGGACGCTCAAACAACAAGGCTGGGGAGCAGAACTTGGCTTTCCGGGCATTGTTTTAGATCAAAGCGAAAATCAAGTCTCTGGCTTTGTATTTTTCTCAGACAACCTGGAACAACACTGGCAACAATTGGACGAATTCGAAGGTACAGGCTATCAACGTGTGACTGTCAAAGCCCATTTAAACACAGGCGAAATCATTGATTCCTTTGTTTATGCGCTGAATCATTAAGATGGAATTGGCGAAAATTCCATAGGCTCATTAAATTCATCCGTTTGCTTATTTTTTCGCTTGTTTTTTTAAACAAATTCTGTAGAATTCTCGCCACGTTGCCGGCATAGCTCAGTTGGTAGAGCAACTGACTTGTAATCAGTAGGTCCACAGTTCGAATCCGTGTGCCGGCACCATTTCTCGCTTTATTCCCTTTTCTTCCCCATCATTTTCTCAAAATGCGAAATATCAGGATTTAACAGATCCCATTCATTGGCATGGCTCACAAAACATTCTGCTTGCGGTTGATACAGATTTGGATCATCCAGCGTTCCTGCACGAATTGAAATCATCTCTGGCACCAGCTCAGGCAAACCAAACATTTGCGAACCGCAAGTTGGACAAAAGGCACGGCGGATCGGCTTGCCAGACAATCCCAGAGATTCAAAATATTTCAGTTCGCCTTCGATCTTCAGTTCGGATTGATGAAAGAACGCAATCGGCGCATAGGCACTACCCGTCGCCTTCTGGCAATCACGACAATGACAATTAAAACGATAACGTGGCGCAACCTCGGCCTGATAGCTCACCGCCCCACACAGGCATGAACCTTTATATTGATTTGGCATCTTATTCTCACTGTTTTACTGCACTGACCTGAATATAACGTACTAATCCATCCTGATAGAGTTTTCGGCACAACTTGGCAGTCATCTCGATTTTAAACTGGGCAAAATCAAAGCCATGCTTTTCAGCTTTTCGCGACTCAATATATTGAGCAAAACCCTTTAACACCGGTTCGGAAAAATCCTGAATCTGAATGTCGCCAAAACCCTGCTGCGCCAAGGTCTGCTCAAGCTGCTGCTGATCCAGCAGCTGCTGCCAATGCACATCGGCACTTTTTAACAGATAGCGATATTGCTGCTGTTGAAGATATCCACAGTTTGTCCAGTTCTCTGACCACATTAGCGTATGAAAAGCGATTCGGCCTTTTGAATTTAAAACCGAGGACACGGCATCGAGAAATGAATTCAAATCACTGTGATAAGCCGCATCGATACACAGCACCGCATCAAATGAATTCAAAAGTGGCAATGCTTTTAAATTCAAAAAATTTTCACAATAAATTTGCACTTGCGGTAAGTATTTTTGAATTCGTTGTACACAGGCAGGCTGCAGTTCAACTGCGCTGAGTTGCTGAACCTGGTACTGCTGTAACCAGTGCAACAGGCTGGCCCCTTGTCCACAGCCCAGATCCAAAACACGATCTGTGGATTTGAGTTGCAGGGAGACAGCGATCTGATCGGCCAGACTTTGGCAAGCCAGCGGATAGTTATGATGCTGGTCCTGCCAAAAGCCCAAATTGCTCCAGGCAAGCGCTGCGTCATCTCCGAGATGCCGGGCATCAATGGCATATTTATGCCCGATGACTTTTTCAATCAGTGCCTGCTTGAAGGAGCGCATATTAATAACCGAGTTCGGGTGCAACCTTCACTTTTGGTTTTAGCCCAACAAAAGGTAACGGCGCACCTAAAATTTCAGAAATATGCATGGCTGAAGTGACAGCCGATTCTAAAATTGGCAAACCATCACATGACCACGAACCACAATAAAACACTTTACGATTCTGGTCTAAATGACGCTGCTGGATCTGTTTATTCAACGCGACCGTTTCCGAGTCCACCACCGCACGGGTCAGTTTGACCTTGGAAATGATTTTCTTCGGATCAATGTCAATGACTGGACACCAGGTCTGGAACACGGCATTTTTACCGACCAGTGTCGGTTCAATCGAGTTAATCCACACGGTAAATTGCTGACGGGTAAATTTACGGTCCATCATATAGCTGAGTACCGCCCAGTCTTTACGGCGTTGCGGCATCACAATCGGGTCGGTATGAATGACCAGATCACCTTCTTCAAAACGGAATTTTTTCAGCAAGGCAATATCTTCAGCAAACTGCGGCTGTTTCAGGAAACCTTCAATCGCGGGGGTTGGCGTGGCAATCACCACACGGTCAAACAGCTGACGCTCGCCCTGGTCATTTTCCACCAGCACTTTATCGCCCTGCTCTTCCACTGTCTTCACCGGTGAGCCGCTATGGATCTCAATGCCATCAATCAGGCGGCTGACCAACGCGGGCGTACCGCCTTTCATCCGCAATAAGGCTTCACCTTCGGTCAACTGGCGAATAAATTCCAATAAAGGTTTGGCTGGCCATTCACCAATGGTCTTGGGATGACAGGTGCAAATGGTATACAGCACCGGCATCACCGTACCATGCCAGAACACTTCCTCAATATGATATTGATTCATAAATTCGGCTAAGGTAATGTCCTGCTTGTCTGACTTAAAGAATTGGTGTACTGCCGTTTTCAACTGCAACATACCCTTGACCAGACGCCAGCCATATTGCTGGATGCCTTTACGGTTATTAATAATCGGGAAATTACCAATGCGGCTGCGTGAGGTGGTGAGCCAGGTCTCTGTTTTATCTTCAAACAGCCAGCTGCACGCCATAAAAGTACGGACAGGAAAGGTTTCAATACCTAAGTAGCTGGCCAGACTCAGGGTGTTCTGCCACAGCTTTGGATTCATGACACGCAAAGGTGCATCAATAATGCCACCATCAAAGTCAATACTATGACTATCCATGCCTCGACCTGCGAGCGCTTCGAATATCGTTACTTTATGTCCTGCATCATGTAGGATTCTGGCTGAGGCAAGTCCTGCCATTCCACTGCCAATAATTGCAATATCCAAAATTATGTCCCATCAGTTGATGATTTTTCTTGATTATGACTGATACTCGGGCCAAATACGGTATTAAAAAATACCAGATTCAGCATTTCAGGCCGTGTTTTGTTGAATTTCATTGTTCATTTATTGTTACATTTTATCACAATTCTGATTCTGTACTTAAGCCAATGAAACTATTCAAAAAATTACCTTTTAGGCCACAAAACTATACAGAACATTCTTTATTTTTTCATTTTCAGAGCTTTAGGGGCTTTGCAAAGCACAAATTTAGCGCTATTCTTTTGATATAAGAACGAGAACAAAGTCACATAATAAGCTGAATAATTATAAGTGACAATAAATTAAAAAAATCAATAGAGGACCCTTATAGCGAAAGCCCGTCACACTTCAAAGTGTGACGGGCTTTCTTACATAGGCTGGATTTAACTGTGCAATCAAGCCTCCATATGGCCAAATTTACCGCTATTGAAATCACGTACAGCTTCAACGATTTCCGCTTTGCTGTTCATGACAAACGGACCATAACCTTCAATCGGTTCATTGAGTGGCTGACCGGTCAGGATCAGGAATTTACTGTCCTGTTCGGCCTTGAGGCTAAACTCGATATCTTCACGGCTCAGCACCACCAGACTTGGCGCTTCAATGCTTTGGTCGTCATTCAAGCTCACTTTCCCAGACAGCAATACCAATAAGGTGGTATGGCCTTCGGTCACATAAAAGCTGTGTTGCTGACCCTGTACAATCGTGCCATCCCAGACATTGACCGGACTAAAGGTGGTCGCGGCGCCATCAACGTCCTGATATTGACCTGCAATAATGCGCATTTCACTGCCTGCATCATCCAGTGCAATATGCTGAATCTGGTCGGCTTCAATGGCCTGATATTTTGCTGGCGTCATTTTTGAATGTGCAGGCAAATTGACCCACAGTTGCACCATTTCAAACAAGCCGCCCTCGTGGGCAAATTCAGGCGAATGAAATTCCTGATGCAGAATCCCGCCACCAGCCGTCATCCATTGCACATCACCCGCTTTAATGGTCCCACCACCACCACTGGAGTCTTTATGAGTCACTTCACCTTGGTAAGCAATGGTGACCGTTTCAAAGCCACGATGCGGGTGTGAACCGACTCCATGTTGCGCTGTGGTTGGATCAAAACGATAAGGCGCAGCGTAGTCCAGCAACAAAAATGGACTCAGGCTCTGGCCTAAACGGTCATACGAAAACAGGTTATACACCGGGAAACCATCACCGACCCAGTGCATGTGTTTGTTCTGATACACACCAAGAATTTTCTTCATCTGGTTTCTCCTATAGAGTAGAAGTTCTGCTGTTGGATGTTATTTTACGCCTGCAACAGAGGGGCTTATAGCCTCAGAATGGCAACACATTATTCTATCTATAGGACAATTTAAAATTAAAAAGCTTATTGAAAGCTAAATATAATCAATCATCCTATTTTTGATATTGTTTGTCTCATTTTTTGTGCTTCATCTGACTTAAAAATTTAACTAGCATAATTTCAAGCAGTACGGACATTCATCTTCTTATCCGTCTTCTTCTTTACAACAACATGAGGATACAACAATGGCTAAAGACTATATTCGCCTAGACAAAGACAACGCAGCGGTTCTTTTGGTCGATCACCAGGCTGGCCTACTTTCACTGGTTCGTGATATTGATCCAGACAAATTTAAAAACAATGTGCTGGCCTTGGCAGATGCGGCAAAATATTTCAACTTACCGACGATTTTAACCACCAGCTTTGAAAATGGCCCGAATGGCCCACTGGTGCCTGAACTGAAAGAACTGTTCCCGGATGCGCCTTATATTGCCCGTCCAGGTCAGATCAATGCCTGGGACAATGAAGACTTCGTCAAGGCGGTGAAAGCCACCGGTAAAAAACAATTGATTATTGCCGGTGTGGTGACGGAAGTCTGTGTGGCATTCCCTGCGCTGTCTGCCTTGGCAGAAGACTTTGAAGTGTTTGTGATTACCGATGCGTCAGGTACCTTTAATGCGCTCACTCGCGATGCCGCGTGGGACCGTATGTCACAAGCCGGCGCACAGCTGATGACCTGGTTTGGCATGGCCTGTGAACTGCACCGTGACTGGCGCAATGACATCGAAGGTCTGGGGGCTTTATTCTCGAATCACATTCCGGATTACCGCAATTTGATGACCAGCTATTTCACCAACACCGCAGAAAAATAAACCGCCCTATTAAGATCAGGACAGTTAATGCTATCCTGATCTTGTCGTATTTACCGGATCTGCTTTGCCTTGATCAACTCATTTGATGACTTTCATTATTTCTATCTGGTGGTGAAACACGGCGGATTTAGTGCGGCCAGCGAAGCTGAAAATATCAGTAAATCCAAGCTGAGCCGTCGCATCATTGAACTGGAACAGAAGTTTAATGTCAGCCTGATCCAGCGCACCACCCGGCATTTTAAAGTCACCGATTTGGGCCAGGAATTCTATGAAGAATGCTGTAAGGTCATTGCCCAAGTGGAATGTGCCGAAAATGTCTTGCTAAAACAGAAAAATGAACCGCAAGGTACGGTCAAGATCAGTTGCCCACCGTTGATGATGCATTTCCAGATTCGTAAATTACTGAATCAGTTCTTAAAAAACTATCCCAAAGTTGACATCTCTCTGGAACTGACCAGCCGTCGTGTCGATGTGCTGCATGATGATATTGATATCGCGATCCGTACCAGTTTTGAACCGAATCAGGATTCCAGCCTGATTGTCCGTGACGTGATCCGCACCGAACATTGTCTGGTAGCGGCTCCCGAATTACTGCAAGGTCAGACCATCCAGCATTATTCAGACTTGCAGCACTATCCGAGCGTGGCCCTAGGTATACAAAAACATCAATATTACTGGCACTTATGTCATGTAGAGCGGGATGAAACGGTGGATGTGCCGTATCAGCCACGGGTCAAAAGTAATGATCTGGCAGGCGTGTATTATGCGGTGCGTGATGGGCTCGGTATAGCAGACTTACCTTACCTGACCGTGCAAGCCGATATTGAAAAAGGCAAACTGATTCATTTACTGCCCGAATGGAAATCCAATCGCGGTACGGTGCAACTGGTGTATGCCTCACGTAAAGGCCAACGTCTGGTGGTGGAAAAACTGATCGAGACCCTGATGCAGGGCCTGCGTGAATTGGCAAAAACTGACAGCGGCTATTCGTTATAGGACTCTGATTAATACAACACCGAGTTGTGCTGTTTCAGTTCATCAAACTTTTTGACCAGAAAATCGATCAATAATTTCATCGAGGGCAGCAAGCCGCGTCTGGAGGTATACACCAGATGGATCAGCTCAGGCTTGGGTTGCCATTCAGGCAAAACATGAATCAGGCGCCCCTGTTTGATATCTTCAGCCACCATCAGTTCCGGTAATTTAGCGATACCCAGTCCTTGTAAAGTAGCTTCTCTTAATGCTGTTAAATCAGTAGTGGTCAGTCGTGGATGGCACTGAACTTTCAGTTCCTGTTGATCCTGCGAAAATAATTGCCAATGATATTCAGGTGCAAAAGACTCCATCATCAGCACCGGAAACTGGGTCAATTGCTGCGGTTCACTGATTGAATAAAACTGATGTAACAGGTCTGGACTCGCGACAATAAACTGCCGTGCCAGCGCCAGTTCCCGCACAATTAAATCACTGTCTGGCAAAGGCAAAGTTCGAATCCGTAGCGCCAGATCAAAACGTTCATTGATTAAGTCAACCCGGCGGTTGGTGGCTTCCACATGCAGGCTGATCTTGGGATATAGCTGCAAAAACTCATTCAGCATCTGGCTGATATTGATATGCAATAAATTGGTCGGGCAAGACAGTTTGATCAGGCCGCGTGGTGCAGCGGTTAAAAACTCGATGGCCTCCTCGGCTGCCTCAGCTTCAATCAACATGGCCTTGCAATGCTGATAATAGATTTTACCCACTTCGGTAATCGAGACCTGTCGGGTGGTCCGGTTGATCAGCTTGACCCCGAGACGTTCTTCCAGATCGGCGATGCGGCGACTCAATAAGGACTTGGTGACCATCAGTTCCTGACTGGCGGCAGAAAAGCCACCACAATCGATGACTTTGACAAAGAAATATAAGTCATTTAAATCTTTCATCTTATTTGCTCAGCCTGTCAGTATTCAGCAGCATTGTTCTTTTGACATGACAATATATCCTATTATAGATATTTTTCAGTCATCGTCCTGTCTATATTATTAATTATACCCCCTAAGACAAGATGAGGATACAACAATGACAACACCAGCAAATTTCAATGGTCAGGCACCTGTGATTGATGTCAATGATGCCGTAATGCTATTGATCGACCACCAAAGCGGCTTATTCCAGACGGTCGGTGATATGCCCATGCCCGAGTTACGCCAACGTGCCGCAGCTTTGGCCAAGATCGCCAGCCTGGCCAAGATTCCGGTGATCACGACAGCGTCGGTGCCGCAAGGTCCGAATGGGCCGCTGATTCCCGAGATTCATGCCAATGCACCGCATGCGCAATATATCGCCCGTAAAGGTGAAATCAACGCCTGGCACAATCAGGACTTTGTCAATGCAGTCAAAGCAACCGGTCGCAATACCTTAATTATTGCGGGAACCATTACCAGTGTGTGTATGGCTTTCCCTGCGATTAGTGCAGTTGCCGAAGGTTATAAAGTATTTGCTGTGATTGATGCTTCGGGCACCTATAGCAAAATGGCAGAAGAAATTACCTTGGCCCGTGTGGTGCAGGCAGGTGTGGTGCCAATGGATACCGCAGCGGTGGCCTCTGAAATCCAGCGTACCTGGAACCGTGATGACGCACTGGAATGGGCACAGGTCTATACCCAGATTTTCCCGGCCTACCAGTTACTGATCGAAAGCTACAGCAAAGCTCAGGCTGTGGTTCAGAATAATGAAATACTGGACTCGGCCCGCTAAGCCTAGCCAGAGTGAAAAAAGCCAGTCATGAATGGGCATGACTGGCTTTTTATCAAACTTGTGCTATGTAGAACATTGCTAAACTAAGACATAAAACGTTTTTAGGTCTTATTCAGATAAATCCACACACAGATACTTCATTTCGGTATATTCCTCGATACCGAATTTTGAACCTTCGCGGCCTAAGCCCGACTGTTTCACACCACCAAAAGGTGCAACCTCATTGGAAATCGCACCGGTGTTGATGCCGACCATGCCATATTCCAGTGCTTCACTGACTCGCCATTGACGGGCTGTACTCTGGGTAAATAAATACGCCGCCAGACCGAACTCGGTATCGTTCGCCATTGCCACCGCTTCGTCTTCGGTTTTAAAACGGAATAAAGCAGCCAGTGGCCCAAAGGTTTCTTCTTTCGAGACCTTCATGTCTTGGGTAACGCCCGTCAACACGGTCGGTTCAAAGAATGTTCCACCCAAAGCCGAACGTTGTCCACCAATGCGTAGCGTCGCACCTTTGCCAGTTGCATCGGTAATATGCGACTGAACTTTGGTAATCGCATCTTCATCAATCAACGGTCCCTGGGTTGAGCCTTCTTGACGGCCATCGCCCACTTTCAACTTAGACACCGCTTCCACCAGACGATCTGCCAAAGCATCGTAAATGCCATCTTGTACATAGATACGGTTGGCACACACGCAGGTCTGACCGCTATTGCGGTATTTGCTGGCCATAATGCCCTGCACGGCCTGCTCAAGATTGGCATCGTCAAATACCAGTACCGGTGCATTCCCCCCCAATTCCAGCGAAAGCTTTTTAATGGTTGGTGCGCATTGCTGCATCAAAATACGACCGACCTGGGTTGAACCGGTAAAACTGAGCTTTCGCACAATGTCGCTTTCGCATAAAGTCTTGCCGACTTCAATCGCATCACCACTGATATTGATTAAAATATCGGCAGGAAAGCCAGCCTGTAAGGCCAATACTTCGAGGGCATAAGCGGTTAATGGGGTTTGCTCTGCGGGTTTGACCAGCATGCTACAACCCGCCGCAATTGCAGGTGCTGCCTTACGGGTGATCATTGCCGCAGGGAAATTCCACGGCGTGATGGCCGCCGTTACCCCAATGGCCTGTTTAATCACCAGCAAACGCTGGTTCGGCTGGGTTGAGGTTAGCACTTCACCATCAATACGGCGTGCCTGCTCTGCAAACCAGCGAATAAAAGAAGCGGCATAGGCAATTTCACCACGGGCTTCCGCCAGCGGTTTGCCCTGTTCGGCAGTAAGAATCTGTGCCAGATTTTCCTTATGCTCGAGCATCAGGTTGTACCAGCTCAGCAATACATCGGCACGTGCCAGTGCGGTTTGCTTTTTCCAAGCTGCCTGCGCCTGGGCAGAACGCTGGATCGCCGCATCAACGGCCGCTCGGTCATAGCTTTTGACCCAAGCCAATGTATCGCCAGTTGCTGCATCGTTGACTTCAATATAATCACTGGATGCAGGCTGATTAAATGCAATATTGGGATGTTTTAACAGATACTGCAAATTGTTTTGAATCATGCAGGTTGCTCCATTGCTGTTATGCGCTGTGGATTCAATGCGACAAAACCTTGTTTCAAGATCTCCAGACCTTGACGGAATTGTGCAGCAGGAATGGTTAATGGATATAAGAAACGAATAACGTTACCGTATTTACCGCAAGTCAGGAGTAACAAACCGTTTTCCATTGCATAATTTTGTACAGCTTTTGCTTGCTCAGCCGTTTCCAGTTCAACCGCCACCATCGATCCGAGTGCACGAATATCGGTCACCACCTCACCGGATGCCTGCTGGATCTGTTTAAGTACAGCGACCAGCTCGGCCCCCAGTTCATTGGCACGCTCACACAGTTGCTCTTGCTCAATCGCATCAATCACCGCATGGGCTGCCGCAACCGCAATCGGGTTACCAGCATAGGTTCCGCCCAGACCACCCGGGTTTGGCGCGTCCATCACGCCGGCACGCCCCACTACACCTGAAATCGGGAAACCGCCACCCAGGCTTTTTGCCATGGTGATCAGATCGGCTTTGGTCTCGTAATGGTTCATGGCAAACAGTTTACCTGTACGTGCAAAACCGGTTTGGACTTCATCGGCCACCAGTAAAATACCATGCTTGTCACATAAGGCACGTAAACGCTTTAAGAACTCGGCAGGTACCACATTGAAACCGCCTTCACCTTGCACTGGCTCCAGTACAATCGCTGCCACGTCATGCGGGGCAATGTCTTCACTAAAAATATCTTCAACACTGGCAATAGCTGCATCGACGCTGATGCCTTTGGCTGGCACAGGATAACGGGCATGGAACACCCCTGCTGGCATCACCCCAAAATCACGTTTGTACGGCGCTGTTTTACCGGTCATGGCCATGGTCATGAATGAACGACCGTGGAAACCATTACCAAAGGTGATAATGCCATGACGGCCGGTATATGAACGTGCAATTTTCACGGCATTCTCAACTGCCTCAGCACCGGTGGTAAAGAAAGCCGACTTGGCGGCCCCTGCAATCGGCGCGCGTTCATTAATCCGTTCTGCCAAAGCCACATAACTTTCGTAAGGCGTAACCTGATAAGCCGTGTGGGTAAACTTGCTGAGTTGCTCAGTCACCGCAGCCATCACCTTGGGATGACGATGACCGGTATTCAACACTGCAATCCCGCCGGCAAAATCGATAAAGGCATTGTCGTCCTTGTCCCAAATGGTGGCATTTTCGGCTTTTGCCGCATACCACTGACACATCACGCCCACACCACGTGGTGTGGCTTGCTGTTTACGTGCGTTAAGTGCAGAATGTTGATTGTTCATTTAATTCCCTCATATTTTCATCGTCAGTTACAGTGTTGCCCGACATCCAGCTCGTTTTTTTCAGGATGTTTTACCAGGACTGTCTATAGCTGTAATTTCGCGCGTATGAAGGCCAGTGACGAGAGCCACTTTTAAATTGAAGGAGAGAGCCAATTGCGTAGTTTACTTGGAGACCATTTATTACAACGTCTCCAACAGGACATGGAAGGAAAACTACATCAACGCCTATTTCGCTGTTTACGCGGGGCCATTATCGAAGGCGTCATCCAGCCGAAAACCCGCTTGCCTGCTTCACGTGACTTAGCCAGTGAAATTCATGTGTCCCGTAATACGGTGCTTTCAGCCTATGAACAACTTCAGGCAGAAGGCTATCTGGAGGCACGTACCGGACATGGCACCTGGGTGGCAGAACAGCTTCCTGAAGCCTTTTTAAATACCAAGATCAATAAAAAACAAGCACCTGTTGCCCAGCAAGAAACCTCGGTGGTGCTGTCACAACGTGGCTCAAGCTTATTGGGCTATGCTGCGGCTTCTCCACACCAGTGGGGAGCCTTTGTCCCGGGTGCCCCTGATGTCACCGAGTTTCCGCATCATATTTTCAGCCGTATCCAGGCCCGTCTCAGCCGTGAACCCGATATTAACCGGCTGATTTATAGCAGCGCCGGTGGCTGTATTGAACTGCGCAGCGCCTTGGCCGACTATCTCCGTGTTGCCCGTTCCGTGCAGTGCGATGCAGACCAGATCATTATTACCGAAGGCATCCATCAGGCCATTGATCTGGTTTCACGGGCGCTCAGTGATATTGGTGACCGTGTCTGGATTGAAGACCCGGCCTATTGGGGCATGCGCAATACCTTAAGGATCAACGGGCTGGATATTCAGGCCATGCCGGTGGATGCCGAAGGGATTATTCCGGAACAGCAGCCAGCCGAACCGCCTAAACTGATTTTTGTGACGCCTTCACATCAATATCCACTCGGTTCACATTTAAGCCTGGACCGAAGAAAACAACTGATCCAGATCGCCCGTCAACATCACAGCTGGATTGTGGAGGATGACTATGACAGTGAATTCCGCTTCTCTGGCCAGCCTTATCCTTCCCTGCAAGGTCTGGAAAATGATGCGCCGGTGATTTATATGGGCACCTTTAGTAAAACCATTTACCCTTCATTACGGATTGGTTATGTGGTGGTGCCTAAGCCACTATTTTCCCCTTTACGGATTGTGGCAGCGGAATTATACCGGGGTGGACATCTGCTCGAGCAGAAAGCCTTGGCTGAATTTATTCGTGAAGGCCATTATGAAGCGCATATCCGCCGCATGCGTTTACTGTATGGCAAACGCCGTGACTATCTGGTGAGCCTGATTAACCGTTATTTGGGACCGGAATTTGTGCATGAATATGATGAGGCAGCCGGCTTACATCTGGTACTCAAGCTTCCGGCACAATGTGACGATGTCGCGGTTGCCGCCACCGCACTGGAACGTGGCGTCAAGGTACGCGCACTGTCACAATATTATATGCACTCCCATGCCCATGCACAGCGTGGACTGCTAATGGGCTTTGCCTGTGTCAATGAAAAAGATATGGTCATGGCCTTTGGTGTGTTATTGCAATGTCTACGTGAAGCAGGGGTTGCGACCCTGCCTTAAGCACAAATGAAAAATAGAGAATCCCGGTCCCGGGATTCTCTCTGGATTTAAACGATGATTCATGCATGTTTAGATTGATTGTTTTTTCTGGATCAAGGTATTGTTGCTGACTTTAGCCTTATTCAATTTCTGCACCAGCATACCAATCATTACAATCGACAAAGCCAGTAAGGACGTGTAGATCACCTCTTTAAAATAAGTCCCTTCGATCAACATCACCAGCAGTGATCCAATAATGATAAAAATCACGGCATAGGTAATCCACGGGAACAGCCACATTTTAAAATCGATCTGTTTGCCTTCACGCTGGTACTTTTTACGCATCCGTAACTGGGAACAGGCAATCGCCAGATACACATATAAAGCCACCGTGCCTGTGGCCATCATCAGCACATCATAAACATTCATGCTTTCAGTTGCGGTTAAATACACGGCAACAACGGCAAATAAACTGGAAAATACCACTCCGATCCATGGACTGCCCTGACGGTTGGTCAGCGCCAGACATTTAGGTGCATCGCCACGCTTGGACAATGAAAATAGCATGCGCGAACAGGTGTATAGTGCCGAGTTAAAGCAGCTACATACCGAGGTGAGTACTACAAAATTGACAATATGCCGTGCTTCAGGAATGCCCAGTGCCGTCAAGGTAACGCTATACGTGCCCCAGGTCGGATCTTTTAATAAAGGATTGTCATGCGGAATCAAACAGACCGTGATCAACATGGAGCCGACATAGAACAATAAAATCCGCCAGACCACCGAATTGGATGCTTTGCGGATCTCTTTTTCCGGGCTTTTGGATTCCGCAGCCGCTACCGTGACAATTTCAGCACCGACATAGGCAAACATTACACCCAATAACGCAGTAATAACCGGTGCAATCCCATTCGGCATAAATTCTTGTTGGAATAATCCCGTTGAACCTGCTTGAGCCAGATCACCCCACGGCCACAGATGAAAAATGGCTAAACTGCCAATCACCAAAAAGATAATAATCGCCACCACTTTGATCAGGGCAAACCAGAACTCAAATTCACCATAGCTTTTGACATCTTTTAGATTGACCCAGACCAAGGACACAATCACCAGTAGCATATAGCCCCAGATCGGCATAAACGGAAACCAGCTATGCAGAATCTTACCGGCGACATAGGCCTCCCAGCCCATCAACAGGGTCCAGAAACACCAGTACAGCCAGCCAATTGAGAACCCGGCCCAACGTCCAATGGCACGATCGGCATAGGTCGAAAATGAACCGCTATCCGGATTCATCACTGCCATTTCACCGAGCATGCGCATGATGAACAGCACCAGTAATCCGCCTAAGGCATAAGCCAGGATAACCGCGGGACCTGCGGCGTAAATGACGTTACCAGAACCGACAAATAATGCACCGCCAATCACTCCGGCAATCGAGATCATGGTGAGATGGCGCGACTTTAATCCACTTTGTAAGCCTTGGGCTTGTTTGGCTTCGGAACGATCAAGGTGTGCTGTCATTATTGTTCTTCCTTCACTTCAGGCGCATCTTCCGGTCTCAGAACAGTGCATTCTGAAATAGAAAATACCCTCAAAAAATTTAGTCGTTTTGTTCATCATCCATGCCTGGATCTTTCTATGACTAAACCGACGCTTCCGTATGCATACGTCCAATAGATTTAATGTGTCGCTTCGACCGCCAAGAAACGAGAGCCATTTTGAGAATAAAACCGAGGGCCAATTGCAGAATTTATCCTCACAACCGGGACTTTTTTTAAAGTGTGTTTTTAAGGGCATTCTTGTTTTGGTTTTTAGCAATAAGGCATTGGATTCTTTTCAAGATATGAGCTAACAAGAGGATTTTACGGATAAGTGATGCCGGGAATGAGGCAATAAAAAAGCGAGGTATAACCGAAGTTATCCTCGCTTTTGAACATCTGCTTTGAGCTTAGAACGGTAAGTCGTCGTCTAGATCCGCAGGTGCTGCAGCAGGTTGCGGTGCTGCTTTTGGCGTATTAAAACCATTACCTGCTTGAGGGCTGCCCGCATAATTACCTTGGTTACCGCCGTTAAAGCCGCCATTCTGGTTGTTATTGTTATAACCTGTGTTCTGGTAGCCACCACCTTGATTATTATTGTTATTAAAGCGTGGTTGATTGAAATCGCCACCGCTTTGCTCGCCTTGCTGACGCGTATCCAGCATTTGCATCTGGTCACCACGGATTTCAGTGCTATAACGTTCCTGACCATTCTGGTCGGTCCATTGACGGGTACGTAATGAACCTTCGATATAGACTTTTGAGCCTTTACGCAGATATTGCTGAGCAATTTCACCTAAACGGTTATGCAATACAATACGATGCCATTCCGTTTGCTCTTTACGTTCACCTGTACTCTTGTCCATCCACGACTCACTCGTTGCAATCGAGAACTGAGTAAGCGACCCGCCATTCGGGAAGGTTTTTGTTTCTGGATCTCGTCCTAAAGTACCTACTAAAATAACTTTATTCACACCACGCATTAGCTGTCTTCATCCTATATATTTATATGTTTCACTTTATAAGAGTTATGCTCAAATGGCTACCTCTTTGCCAATCAAGTGCGTTAAATCTTGTCGTCCAGCATCATCAATGCACTGTTTATCGACTTTAATATAAGCAACTTGTTGCTCAGGCATCACCACGACTTCTTCAATACCACGAATTGCCAAAAGTTTTGAAGTCCATTCGTCTGTTTGTACCGTCTGAGGTAAAGGCAATACAATTGAGGACAGATATCTTGGCTGTGCCAATCCAAAACTAATCAGCAGCCATATTATAGCAATCCCGGTCAGCACACTCCACCCGAGCGCAGTATTCTGCATCATCAAAAGTTGCCCGCCCAAGGTACCGCCAAAGAAAGCGCCGAGGAACTGGCTGCTGGCATTGACCCCCATCGCAGTCGCCTTCGACTGGATCGGCGCAGCCTTGGACAGCCATGAAGGCAATAAGGCTTCCATCACGTTAAATGCAATAAAGAACAGGCCTAAGCCGGCCAGTAACACGTATTTTGATTCATAGCCAAAAATCAGGATCAACAGGCCGCCAATAATCCCTGCAATGGCAGTGAGAAAAATGCCGCGCATCTTGCGATATTTTTCCGCAATGATAATGCTTGGAAACGCAAAGAACAGACTGATCACTAAGAGCGGCAAATAGACGAATCCGTGCTTCGCCAATGGAATTTGTGCGTATTCAATCAACTGTGAAGGCACATAGATAAACATGGCGGTCAGCAACAGATGCAACGCAAACACCGAGACGTGCAAGCGGTTCAATTCACCCATCTGGATGACTTGTTTAAGCTGATTCAGATAGCCCTGCTGGTAGTTTCGATGATGACGGGTCACTTTAGGCACCAACAGCAACATTAAAATGGCCGCCAGCCCCATAATCGTGGTCACAAAGAATAGCCCCGAAATACCGACCAGACTGGTCAGCCACGGCCCCAAACTAAATGCCACCACAAAAGACAGGCCAATACTCATACCCATCGCAGCCATGGCTTTGGTGCGTTGTTCTTCTCGGGTCACATCTGCCAGTAATGCCATCACCACCGCTGAAACGGCACCGGCACCGGCAATGGCACGACCGATAATCACGCCATAAATGCTGTCCGACAAACCCGCAATTGCCCCACCGATTGCAAACAGCAACAGTCCAAGCACCACCAGCGGTTTACGGCTAAAACGGTCTGCCAGCAAACTAAATGGAATCTGTAAAATTGCCTGGGTTAAGCCATATACCCCGACTGCAAGACCGATAAGGGCTGGCGTGGCGTATTGATAGGATTGTCCTGCCACTGAAAAGACAGGAATAATCATGAACAAGCCCAACATGCGTAAGGCAAAAATGCTACTTAAGGCAAAGGTTGAACGGCGTTCTAAAGCATTCATTGTTGATAAGACACTATAACGGGCTCAGCGAATTATAAGCCATTCGCCTGCAAAGGTTGTAAGTTAGATCATGAAAATCACAATCTTTCTTCAGGGAAAAATAAAGGAGCGAATATCGCTCCTTTATTTAACATAGCTGTTCAAGCTGAAAACAAGCTTAAGAAGCCTGTTGTTCCCGCTTGCTGTACTGAATCGAAGCAATCACCGCCCAGACAATAAAGGCCACCCCGATCAGGCCAGTCACCACTTCAGGTACATGTAAGCCGGTACCGCTGGCAATCATGATAAAGGCCAAGGCACCAATCGCATAATGTGCGCCATGCTCCAGGAAGATGTAAGCATCCAGAGTACCTTTCTCGACCAGATAGATGGTCATCGAACGGACAAAGATCGCACCGATCGCCAGACCGAGCATGATGACCACCACATCGCTGGTAATCGCAAAGGCACCAATCACACCATCAAAACTGAATGAGGCATCCAGCACTTCCAGGTACAGGAAACCACCAAAACCGGCTTTGACCACACCCGCAGCAGCGCCATTTGAATCATGGGTGACAGCATTACCCTCATCATCAATTTCAGGTTCGCCACCCAATAAATGACTCAACACCTGAACACCGATGTACACCACAATCCCCCAGATTCCTGCCATGGTGACCGCCAGACGCACCGATTCATCGACATTTGCCGCCATGATGATCATTGCAATCAGGGCAAGAAAAACCGACATCGCAGGTACACTGGCCAAATGCGCCAGTTTGGCTTCTAACCATTTAAACCAATGGGTTTCTTTGCCATCGTCAAAGAAGAAATTCAAGAACACCATCAATAGGAA
Source organism: Acinetobacter sp. 'aerobic (ED)' (assembly GCF_904886855.1). Lineage (NCBI taxonomy): Bacteria > Pseudomonadati > Pseudomonadota > Gammaproteobacteria > Moraxellales > Moraxellaceae > Acinetobacter > Acinetobacter sp. 'aerobic (ED)'. The sequence continues at coordinate 191,794 of NZ_CAJHGI010000003.1, read as the reverse complement.
GGTACCACCAAAGGCTGAAATTTCCGCATGATGCGCCATTAAACGTTCGGAATAGGTTTTTGGATCATTCAGGGCCAGTTTTGCCACTTCAATCATGCCCATATCTGCCGTCACGGCCACGATGACCACAGGGAAAATCAAACGCATACCGAATACGGCAATCAGAATCCCTACGGTTAAGAAAATCATCTTCCAGAAATGATCCCAACCACGTAGTACCGAGGCATTTACAACTGCATTATCAAACGATAAAGAGACTTCCATCACCGCCAGAATCGCAGTAATGGTCAAGGCTTTCAGCATGGTGGTTACACCTGCTTCAGGCCCGTGCGTATAGCCCCAGTAGGCCGATAGTGCAAGACACACCACCGTAAAGAAAATTGAGAAACGAAAATGCTTCATGAGCAGCCTTTTATTCAAATAGTCGGGTGATAAAAATGTGTCTATTGTAGGCGAGTTTGCGTTGAAATAGATAAAAGATTGTTGCACTTATTTTGAAGAAAATTTTATCTCCGACAGACTCTGTTATAGTGCTGACAGCATTATTTACCATGTTTTTTAATAGGTTCAATCCATGACGTTTTCTCAAGATGTATGGCAACGCAATCAAGACTTATATCAAAAAATATTAACCTTGCCTTTTAATCAGGAACTTGCAGCAGGGACATTAGATCGCAAGGTATTTTGTCACTATGTGATTCAAGATGCGCATTACTTACTGGCCTATGGTCGGGCATTGGCTGTGGCTGCGGCAAAAGCCTATGATGCCGATGATGTGATTCAGTTTTCTGAAGCAGCAAAAATCGCGATTATTGTAGAACGCAGTTTGCATCATGATTTTATGCAGGAATTTGATGTCAGCAAGGCCGAGTTTGAAAATACACCACTGACTCTGGCCTGCCATCATTACACTTCTTTCCTGACGGCAACGGCGTGGTCTGAAAGCTATCCTGTCATTTTGGCTGCCTTGCTGCCATGTTTCTGGATTTATGCCGAAGTGGGCAAAGATATTATCAGCCAGTCTGTTGACAATAATCCTTATCAGGCCTGGATCGACACCTATGCGGGCGAAGAATTTAATACGGCCGTACGGAATGTGATTGCGACCATAGATAAAGTCGCTGCTCGCTGTAATGCGGACACCCTAGCCAAAATGCATGCCGCCTATACCATGGGGGCAAAACTGGAGTGGTTATTCTGGGACAGTGCTTATCAGCAACGTCAGTGGTTAGGTCTGGATCAAATAAATCCATAACCAAGGAGGCATGCGCCTCCTTCTTTTATGAGCAAAGCTAGTTTCTGCGCCATTTACCCCAGTTCAGAAAAATAGCGGCTCCCAGCAGGGTCAGGAAAATCAGGAATTTGGCTTCAAATCGGGCAATACTGAATTGCTGACGATGACTTTGTTCCTGCAACGATGGCTCAAGCTGTTGGGTATCCAGCGGATGGATGTCCAGCGCCAGTAATTGCGGTGTTTTTTCCGCCTCGCCAATCACCACATAGGCCGCTTTAATTTCGAAGTCCTGCGGGTTGGTTATCCCAAAACTGATTTTGGCAGGTGTGCTGGAGTTGTATTCCGGAATCCAGTCCATAATCTGGCCATATACACGAACATTATCAGTTGTGCCCAAGACCGGGTCTTGTATCTTTTTCCCGGTTTGCTCCTCAATCTCATCCACCAGATCTTCAAATTCATGAAAGGAATAGTTCTGGCGGACTGGTAAATGATTTGCGACCAGATTCACCCGCTCTGTCGGATTGGCAGGATGCGCCTTATTAATCACGCCTTCACCCTTAACCACAAAATCGGCCTGGCTATTATTTGAAGCAGATTTGGGCACACCGACCAGATAAAAGGCGGTCCAGAGCTGCGCGCCCGGATTCAGATTTTTCAGCTCAAACTCATAGGCCTCATCGTGATTTAAATTAAAGACCTGATCAAACCCAATGATTTTTGTTTCCTGCGCCATGAGACTTAAACTCAGACACATGCCCCACGCTAGTACCATCAGTTTTCTTAACATTATTATTGCTCATGTGTTCTATGTTATTCATTTTAATTTATTTATTTGATAAACCAGAAAATAATTCCTGACTTTCTTCTGTCAGGATGACCAAAAATGACAGCTTGTAGCATTCTGTTATCCTTAGTTCCCAATCTGGCTCAAGATCAACATGTGCGGATTGCATGCAAGCAGCTCCTGCCCTGAAAAACAGACATAAAAAAGCCCCAATTAAGGGGCTTAGTCGTATATCGTATCGTCCGATATACTGTATGAGGCTCATCTCAAACTGGGCGCATTAAAACATAAATCCATCCAGTTGCCTACTGATATCTCTCGGCTAAAAAACATTCACTACAATTAAAGCAATGAATGCGGGGATGGCCTGAATGTAAATAATCTTCTTGCTGGCGGTTAACCCCCCATAGATGCCAGCGATCAGCACACAGCCCAAAAAGAAATTGGCGATCGCAATCGCATAGCTTGCAGGCGCCAGTAATGACCAGAACAAACCGGCTGCAAGAAAGCCATTATATAGTCCCTGATTTTGTGCCAACACTTTGGTGAGCTGTGCTTTTTCCAGACTATTGCCAAAGGCTTTTAAGCCATAGGGTTTGTCCCAAAAAAACATTTCCAGCACAAGAATATAGACGTGTAATAAGGCGATAAGTCCAATGAGCAGTTGTCCAAGCATCTGATTATCCTTTTTATAATGACGACATAGCGAATGAAACCAGCCTCACGGCTGGCAGTGATGATTTAACTTAGGGCTTCAACAACACTTTACCTTGACGAGCACCTTGGGTTGCCTTGAGTGCAGCAGTTTTGATTTCGTCAAAGCCAAATACGCCTTCAACAGGCAGAATCAGTTTCTTTTGCGCCGCCAAGGTCAGAAGTTCGACAAATAATGCCTTTTTGCGTTCTGCTGGCATTTCTTTGCTCACCACACTGGCCCAGAAACCTTTTACCGTCGCCTGTTTAAAGATCAGGTCACCTGACGAGATCTGCATGGTTTCCCCAGTCATACTGCCAAATGAAACCAACAGGCTATTTTCACTCAGCAGATTCAACATTTCACCACTGGCACTGCCACCAATTGAATCCACTCCCGCAATTAAAGGCTGATCTGCATGGAGGGCTTTGACTTGCGCTTTCCAATCGTCCTGATCCGTTGCCACCACATGTTGGATGCCGAGGGCCTGCATTTCGGCAATTGCATCGCTACGGCGCACCAGATTAATGACTTGCAGACCACGCGCCTGAGCGATCATGGCAACCGTTTTTCCCACCGCACCGTTGGCGGTATTCTGGATCAGCCATTGCCCCGGCTGAATATTGACAAAATCCAGCAGCATCAAGGCACTGATCGGCATACCAATCAATTGAGCGGCTGTTTCATTATCAATGCCATCATTTAAAGGAATGATAGCCTGTGCAGGTGCAATAAAATATTCTGCCCAGCTGCCATGCACACCAGCAACGGCTACGCGTTGTCCTAATTTACTTTGATCAACGCCTTCACCTACCGCATCGACTATACCGACCGCTTCACTACCGCCAATGGCAGGAAGGGTTGGCTTATAGCCATAGCTGCCACGTACAGTCCAGACATCGTGATTATGTATGGGAGACAGGATGGTTTTAATACGAACTTCGCCGGCTTTCGGTTCAGGTCGCGGCATTTCTGCCAGCTGTAATACCTCAGCAGGTTCACCAAAACTGTGATGGATAATACTTTGCATCTTTTTATTCCTTAATCGGTTGTAACAGCTGTTGTGTGGTTTCCAGAGCCAGATGTAGCGGTGCTTTGTCTTGGGCTAATTTGGTCATCAGGGCCGCACCCAGCCATAACTGATACATCACCTGAGCCGTTTTAAATGGATCAAGGTGTATTGGAATGGAGCCTTGTTGCTGCCCTTCTTGTAGTAGCAAGGCTACACGTTGCGTCAGTCGATGCACACCAAGATTGAGAATTTCACGCATGTCCTCGGATAAATCGGCCACCTCTGCACCTAATTTCACAATCAGGCAATTCTCGGCCCAGCTGCCATACACAGGATCATCAATCCAGGCCTGCCATAACGCCATCAAACGCGCATAGGCATTTGGTTCCGTCTGCTGCCAAAGCTGCTCGACCCGAACTTTATAGTCCGCCATGTACTGTTCCAGTAAGGCGCAGCCGAAGGCTTCTTTAGAAGCAAAATAATGGTAGAACGACCCTTTCGGGACATCACAGGTCTTGAGAATTTCTTGCAAGCCCACCCCGACAAAACCTTTACGCAACACCAGTTCAAAACTGGTATCGAGAATATGTTGTCGCGTGGTTTCACTTTTAATTGATCGTTTCATCAGCACACTATAAATTAATATTAGACCAGTCGTCTAGTAATTTGTATATTTTTATTCCTTCCGTGTTGATAAGTCGTAATTTGGCCTAGGGAAAGCTCAAAATACGAGGCATATTACCCACAATAAATGTGAACCAGTTCATTAACCGTCACAATTTGTCGTTTTAATTATTTTTATATCACTTGAACAATTTTAAATCGTTATCATATACATGTTTTCATGTTCAGCTTATTGAGATGTATTTATGAGTCAAAGTCATATCCGTATTCGAGGCGCACGTACCCATAATTTAAAAAATGTGTCGCTCGATATTCCACGTGACAAGTTTGTGGTGATTACGGGACTTTCTGGCTCAGGAAAATCATCCTTGGCCTTTGATACCTTGTATGCCGAAGGCCAGCGCCGTTATGTCGAATCGCTATCGGCCTATGCACGCCAGTTCCTGTCACAAATGGAGAAGCCGGAAGTCGATTCGATTGAAGGTTTATCGCCTGCGATTGCGATTGAGCAAAAGTCGACCAGTCATAACCCGCGTTCGACCGTAGGGACCATTACTGAAATTTATGACTATTTGCGTTTGCTCTACGCGCGTGTCGGTACGCCTTACTGCCCTGAACATGACCTGCCGATGGTGGCCCAAACCATTTCGGAAATGGTCGATGTAGTCAAGAGTCTGGAAGAAGGCACCGCCTTGATGCTGCTTGCGCCTGTAGTGCGGGAGCGTAAAGGTGAGTACACCCAACTGTTTGAACAGTTACAGGGTCAAGGTTTTGTTCGTGCCCGTGTCGATGGTGAAATCATTGATATCGATACCCCACCCGAGCTGGACAAAAAGAAAAAGCACACCATTGAAGTGGTGGTGGACCGCTTTAAAGTACGTGATGATCTGGGTAACCGGATTGCAGAGTCGTTTGAAACTGCATTACGTCTAGGCGGCGATATTGCGGTTTTATCCTGGATGAATGGTGAACATCCGGAACGTGTGTTCTCGGCCAAGCACTCTTGTCCTGAGTGTGATCGTGCCGTCGCTGAACTGGAACCACGTCTGTTCTCATTCAACAATCCCTTCGGTGCCTGTCCTGTCTGTGACGGTTTGGGAACTCGTAGTCATTTCAGTGCAGATAAACTGATTCCGAATGCGGAGGTTTCGATCAGCCAGGGTGCGATTCGTGGCTGGGACAGACAGCGTCCGTATTACTACACCATGCTGCAAAAAGTTGCGGATCATTTTGGTATCGATCTGGATGAGCCTTGGAACAAACTCGATAAAGATACGCAAAAGAAATTCCTGCAAGGTACAGGCAAAGAGAAAATCGACCTCAGTTATATTGATGAACGCGGTCGTAAGCACACCCGTGTACAAGCCTTTGAAGGGATTTTGCCGCATCTGGAACGTCGCTACCGCGAGACGGAATCGAATTATGTCCGTGATGATCTGGCGCAATATCTGTCGAATGCCGCGTGTGATGCTTGTGGCGGTTCACGTTTGAATGAAATTTCCCGTCATGTTCGGGTCAAGGACAAGACCATTGCCCAGATCACCAAAATGTCGATTGGTGATGCGGAAAATTATTATCAGGACCTCAATCTTGAAGGTGCCAAAGGCGAAATCGCCGATAAAATCTTTAAAGAGATTCGTGAGCGTTTACACTTCCTGGTCAGCGTTGGCCTGAATTATTTGAGTTTGGCCCGTTCAGCCGAAACCCTTTCAGGTGGTGAAGCCCAACGTATCCGTCTGGCGTCACAGATTGGTGCCGGTCTGATGGGCGTAATGTATGTGCTGGATGAACCGTCAATTGGTCTGCATCAACGTGATAATGATCGCTTACTACAAACCTTGATTCGCCTTCGTGATTTGGGAAATACCGTTCTGGTGGTTGAGCATGATGAAGATGCCATCCGTGCCGCTGATCATATTATTGATATTGGTCCAGGTGCAGGGATCCATGGCGGTGCCGTGATTGCCGAAGGGACTTATCAAGAACTGGCAGATCATGCCGACTCGCTGACAGGTCAATATCTGTCAGGTAAGTTAAAAATCGAAGTACCGAAACAACGTACCCAGTCTCCTCGTCCGGATGAAGTGATTAAGCTGTCTGGTGCCAGCGGACATAACTTGCAAAATGTTGATCTGACCATTCCATTGGGCATCATGACCTGTGTCACAGGGGTGTCTGGTTCGGGTAAATCCACGCTGATTAACCGGACTTTATTGCCGTTGGCAGCGACGCAACTGAATGGTGCAACCACGCTAACTGCAGAGAAGTTTGACTCGATTGATGGCTTACAACATTTAGATAAAGTGGTGGATATCGACCAGAGTCCAATTGGGCGTACCCCTCGTTCCAACCCTGCCACCTATACCGGTTTATTTACACCGATTCGTGAGTTATTTGCCCAAACACCGGAAGCCAAAGCGCGTGGTTATAGCGCAGGCCGTTTCTCCTTTAACGTCAAAGGCGGTCGCTGTGAAGCCTGTGAAGGTGACGGTATGATCAAGGTGGCGATGCACTTCCTGCCGGATATGTATGTGCCTTGTGATGCTTGTCATGGCAAGCGTTATAACCGTGAGACTTTAGAAGTCGGTTATAAAGGCAAGAACATTTCTGATGTCTTGGAAATGACTGTGGAAGATGCGGCTGAGTTCTTTAGTGCTATTCCGGTGATTCATCGTCGTTTAGATACTTTGACTCAAGTGGGCTTGGGCTATATCCGTTTGGGTCAGGCTGCAACTACCCTTTCTGGCGGTGAAGCGCAACGGGTGAAGCTGGCACGTGAGTTGGCAAAACGTGATACAGGTCGAACCTTATATATTCTGGATGAGCCGACTACGGGTCTGCATTTCCATGATATTGCCAAGTTACTCGACATTTTGTACGAGCTACGCAATAAGGGGAATACCATTGTGGTGATTGAGCATAATCTGGATGTGATCAAGACCGCGGATTGGGTGATTGACTTAGGCCCTGAAGGTGGTTCTGGTGGTGGTCAAATCATTGCCGAAGGTACACCTGAACAGGTCGCCGAGGTTGAGATTTCACATACAGGTCGTTTCTTAAAGCCGATGTTGAAATGATAAAAAAGGGCTCATATGAGCCCTTTTTTTAATCGTTTAATCTTGTAATTATATAGTCTACATTCAATTTGATTAATTCCGATTCCGTTGCCTTTTCTTGTAATATTTCTAAAATTTCTTGTCTTATTTTTGGATTCAAATCAGGCTTAATTGGTTGTGTAATTATTTTTTTAATAAAATCCAACCTATTAATTTCTTTAAAGTCGATATCTTCATTAAAAACTTCAAAGAGCAATTTATGCCAATCTTCTTTATCAGCTTGTTCTAAAACAAGAGCACTGGTTTCACTATTATAAGTATCATGGATAACATATTGCTTCACGACTTCGATAAGATTAGGCAAACCTGCTAATGGATTGTGTTTAACTAAAATTCTTATGTAACGATGAAATATATTGCTTTCTTTATAACCAAAACCAAATACTTCTTCAGAAAATGATTTTCCTTTGGCCTGTACCCTTGCTTCTATCCAATGTTTTATATTAATTTTTAAATCCTTTGATAGATCAGCTCTACCAAACTTAATCAATAAAACTCTGCTAAAATCTAAATTTTCTAAGCTCTCAAAACCAATCTTTTTAATAGCGCAAGAATGTAGCCGTTCACAAAAATTCTTTTCTATCTCAATATTTCTCCACTGAATCATTAGCTGCCTTATTTCCTTAGTAAGTTGATTCTGTTCCTCTGATATCAACTCAGACGTAGCTAGTTCTGTAAGCGTTTGGAAATCCACTCTGTCTTTTTGTTCAAACCATTTTTTAAATTCATAAAACCATAAATCATTTTGAATAAAGTCATAGCTAATTTTTTTCAGCGCCTCATACTTCTTTTGTTTTATTTCACTCCAATGTTCACGATCCCTATCAGAATAATATTGGCAATCATTCCAGTCGTACTCAAAATTTGCAAAGTCATGAATCAAGTAACCCTGAATAATTCTTATCAAAATAATTTCTTTAGTAGACTGAGCAATATCTAAAGGTAACTCATCTCTAAATTGCTGATATAGCTTAATTACCTTTTGAAAAAATCTAAAATTGTGAACATCCAAAGTCTCAGCAAACTCAATCATTAGTTCAATAAGTGGTTCATCAATTCCCACTTCTACAGATTTTGCACGGATTAAAGGTGTCACAGAATTAATAATAAGTGTTTCATCCACCAGTTTTTCTTTATATTCAACATACTTTTGTTTATTGCCATCCTCGGCCTTATCTTCATCCAAAATCAAAATAATTTGGCAATTTCTTTCTAATTTAAGTTGATTTGCCAAACCCATAACATCTTTTATATCTAGCTTCTTTGACATTCTTTCAAAGTCATCGAAACAAATAATCGCATCTTTAATTTGTGCGAACATTAAGCCGTCAAAGAGTTTTACAGGTGCATTTATTCCAAATTGAGAAATTTTTGTATCTTTAAAAATTGATGGTAATCCTTTAATCCATTTAGGGATTTCTACTGTGGAATGATAACTTTCTACACTGCTATAAATCTGAGTCTTAAGATCACTTAAGGATTCAAGTCCAAATAATGAAACATAAGCGTATTTACGATTGAATAAATTATCTTTTTTATAAATACGTTCCTCAGATAGTTGTTTCTCTAAAAATTTTTTCCAGAAGAATGTCTTCCCAACTCCCCAAGGCCCTGTAATAGCAATCGCTGTCCCAACTTTCTCATTTCGAATATTATGTTCTAATAATTGTTTTAGCCTTTGTTCTTTCTCTAAGATATCCATCTTTCTTTTGTTCACATTTAACTATAAAACTTTATAATAATTAAATAATTGTGTGAATCAAGTCTCCACCACATTCTTCCCTTTTGCTTTAGCTTTTAACAGCGACTGATCTGCTTTTTCTAACAGGGCTAACCAGCTATTTGCACCAATCGCAACACCAATACTCACCGAAACCTGAATCTCGTCGGCCATACCCGAAAGCAGAATACCTTGCCCTGCAACCCCTTCACGAATATTTTCCGCAATCGCTTTAGCAGCATCCATCTGAATATTTTCCAGCACAATAAGAAACTCATCACCGCCATAACGTACGATCAGGTCAGAGGTCCGGACATGACGCTTAAGCTGATCCGCAATCATGCTGATTACCTGATCACCGACAATATGCCCGTACTGATCATTTACAAACTTAAAATTATCAATATCAATGGCGATCACACAGGTATGCGACAAGCCCTCAGCTTTGTCCTCGAGTGCAGCAATATACTCCTCTAAGGCCAAACGGTTCGCCACACCTGTCAGTACATCAGAGTTCGCGATCTGCTTGAGTTGCAACTCCATGCTGTCGCGCTGTTTCAGCATCCCTCTGAGTTTATCGATGGCTTCAAATAATGAAAAAAACTCTTCCTTGTTTTTGCGCATTTGAGTCAGTTCATCCGAGCTACCGGAAAGACGCAGAATCATATTACGTGCATTGATCAACGGACCAAACACCCTGCGCTTGGCATAAATCATGGTAAAGATGGCAATCAGTAACGATAAACTGGAAATACACAGCGTAAAGATAAATTGCAGTTTTGCACGTCGGTTTTGTTCGTCTGCAACCGCAATACTGTCGTCCAGAATATAGTTTTGCAAATCCATGACCGTGGTAAATTTACCCACCATCTGATCGGTCAATTCGTTCGCGGTAATAAAGTAGGCCTGATGATTTTTACTTTCATCCAGTAACTGCGAAATAATAGGCAGGCCTTTATCCAGAAACTCTGTTTTTACCCGTAAATATAAACGGACATATTCAGTTGATTTGGACTGTTCAGGCTGAATGGTATCCACCAACCCCCATAGATAAATGGCTTGATGCTGGGTCTGTAAGGAGCGCGCCCGATTCTCATCAGAAATTTTCTCGTCAAAGGTCACAGGCGCCATAATATTGGAAGCGACTCGCCCGGCCTGATCCCGCATATCGGTTAAAATCAGGATCGAAGTAAAATAGTTCGACATTTTACTGTTTTTACTTTCAGACAGAACCATCAACCATTTGAGCAACTCGCGGCTTTCATCCCAGACATCAAACATGGACAGGATGGCGCGATCAAACTGCATCGAGGTCCGTTGAGGCGTTGGAGTATTTGCATAAGCATCCACCGTGCTACGCGCCTGCGCCAGTTTGGTCTTGAGGTCGGTATCCAAATCTTCGGCAATCATGCCAAAACCATTTCGTTTTAAAGTCTCAATGGTTTGTTCTATCTGCAGATCGACGACCTTACGGTATTCTTGCAAGTCCTGACGGTTTTTGGCCAGATCCTGCGGCTGACTCGACATGACTTTATTGGATGGAGCACGTTCCCGTGAAATTTTATTGGCAGTTTTCACCAGGCTACGCAGGCTAATGATCTCGATTAAGGTTTTATTTGTTCTTATATATTCTTGATAACTATTAATAATAAGTGGTATAGACAAATAAGAGATAGAAAAAATAATAACAAGCATGCAGAGAAACAGGCGCCGACTAATTTGCTCAGAACGTAATTTCGAGCTTTTCAAGTGTTGCCCCATTAACACACCTTACACTTTTTCAAAAAATGATCTCGATTGCATTTTCAACAGTGCATAATTTTACCTGAATTTGAAAACCCAGAACCATGATTAAATAAGCTTTTTAGTTAAAAGAACCAAGGTGTGATGAATCTTTGAATATCAATTCTCTGATTTAATCAGCTTATCGAGAATAATTTTTATTTAATCATGTGCTATATAATTTCACTATATTTATAAATCATCTAAATATGCTGCTCCTTTATATTTATATTGCATAAGACCAATCATATTTACAGTAAACTTTTCTGAATGACCTTATCCAGAATAATTTTGGAATTAATGCTCATTATCCCTTTAATTTTATTAAGTTTATTTATTATGAACTGTGAAAATTCATTTAAGTCTCTGGCTGCAACATGTAATACATAATTGGAATCCCCCGTAATCACATAGGCATTAATCACTTCTTCACATTGATCAATCTGCTCAAGAAAAAATTTATGATCTGTTTCAGTGAGCTGCACAAGTTTTATTTCAACAATGGCCTCAATTTTAATCCCCAATTTCTCGTAATTAATTTTCGCCTGATATTTTTCAATAATGCCATGGCTTTCCATAATCTTGACCCGACGGTGACAGGCCGAGGGAGAGAGATTGACCAAGTCTGCTAATTCCTGATTGCTGAGGCGCGCATCTCTTTGCAAAAAGTTAATAATTTTGAGGTCAATTGCATCAATATTCATCTTCGTCAATTCTTCTAATAATTTAGCTATATTTGAAATCATATCCGAAAAACTGACTTTTTTTGCTGTTTTTATCGAATAAATCATAAAAAAACAACTGATAAAATCTAAAGATAAAATTTCAAAAATCAGGGATAGAAGCATCATGATTAGCTATCAACAATGTCTGGACTGGGATCAGCAAGATCAACTCAAAGTCTTTAAGGACGAATTCGCCTTACCTGAGAACATCATTTATCTGGATGGGAATTCATTAGGGGCAAGGCCCAAAAAATCATTGAACTATGCACAACATATTATTCAGCAACAGTGGGGAGAAGACCTGATCAATAGCTGGAATAAGGCAGACTGGTGGGGACTTCCGACCCGTTTAGGTGATAAGGTCGGTCAACTTATTGGCGCAAAGACCGGTGAAACCGTTATTTCGGACTCGACCACTTTAAATTTGTTTAAAGTCCTTTCTGCCGCAGTCAAGATTCAGGCCGCACAATTCCCACAACGCAAAATTATTGTGGCGGAAAAAGATGCCTTTCCAACCGATATTTATATTATTGAAGGTTTTATTGACCTGATCAATCAAGGCTATCAGGTTGAATTGATTGAAGGTGCCGAGGAGTTAGAACAGGTTCTTGAGAAAGATGTTGCCGTTGTGGTGTTATCACATGTCAATTATCGCACCGGCTACTTCTATGACATGTCAACCATCAACCAGCGCATCCATGCAAAAAATGCCTTAATCATCTGGGATTTATGTCACTCTGTCGGTGCCGTACCGTTGGATCTCAATCAAACCAGTACTGACTTTGCCATCGGTTGTACCTATAAATATCTGAACGGTGGTCCGGGTTCGCCGGCATTGCTGTGGGTGAATCCCAAACATCGTGATCAATTCTGGCAACCTCTTTCCGGCTGGTGGGGGCATAAAAAACCCTTTGATATGGCTCAACATTATGAACCAGCCAACAATATCCGTCGCTATCTATGTGGTACCCAGCCAATTATCTCGATGAGTCTGATTGAATGTGGGGTAGATATTTTCCTGAAAACCGATATGCAAAAAATTCGTGAAAAATCCCTTCAGTTAACCGATTTGTTGATGGCATTGATCGAACAGGAGTGCTCAGAATTTGGTTTTGAGCTGATCACACCACAAGATCATCAATACCGTGGCAGTCATGTCAGCTACCAGCATCCCCATGGTTATGAAATTATTCAGGCACTGATCGCTCGTGGCGTGATCGGAGACTACCGCGAACCTGAAGTTCTACGCTTTGGCATCACCCCGCTCTATCTGGGCTTTGAAGATATCTGGCATGCTGTGCAACATCTCAAGGCAATTATGCAGCAACAAGAATGGAAGAATGAACGCTACCTGGTAAGAAGTGAAGTGACCTGATCTGACACTTTCAGATTGAAGTTCTGGCAAGGAGACGCCAATGGATAATTTTAACAAGATTCAAGCACGTGAAGCAGGTTTACATAAGAAACTCTCCGCCAACCAAATGGCCATGATTGCCATTGGCGGAGCAATTGGCACCGGGCTATTTATGGGCAGTAAATTTGCAATTAGTTTTGCTGGCCCAGCCGTAATTCTCAGTTATGCGATTGGCGGCCTGATCGCCTTTGCACTGATGGCCTGTTTAGCGGAAATGACCGTGCAACATCCGACCTCCGGATCATTTGGTGCCTATGCCGAGCACTATCTCAATCCCATGGCTGGTTTTCTGGTTCGCTATAGTTATTGGGCCTGTATTGTACTCGCAGTCGGCACAGAAATCACGGCGGTTGCCGACTATATGAAAATGTGGTTTCCACAACTACCCGCCTGGATCTGGATCGTCTTCTTTTCTGGCACCTTGCTCGCAGTCAATGCCTATAGTGTCAAGGCATTTGGACTGGTGGAATACTGGTTTTCTACCATCAAGGTCTTTGCCATTATTGTCTTCATTCTGCTAGCGATCGGTATTCTTACCCAAAATACCCAACAAAGTAGCCATGTGATGGGGAATCTAACCGGTCACGGCGGCTTTTTTCCAAACGGATTTAGCGGAGTCTGGATGGGTGTGATTATTTCTATTTTCAGCTATCTGAGTATTGAAATGATCGCTGTTGCAGCAGGCGAAGCGGCAAATCCTGAACAAGCAGTCAAGTATGCATTTAAGAGTACTGCCCTGCGTCTGATTCTATTTTATCTGCTGTCATTGTCTTTGATTGTTGCCTTGGTGCCATGGACTGAACTGATCGGACAGAATGCAACCAGTCCTTTCGTCACTGTCATGCGCATTGTCGGTATCCCTTATGCAGATAGTATTCTGAACTTTATCGTTATTGTGGCGGCACTCTCGGCCATGAATAGTATGCTGTATATTTCAACCCGCATGCTATTTAGCCTTTCGCGGGCAGGCGATGCCCCGCAATTGTTTGGTAAAATCCGTCCGAATGGCGTACCGATCAATGCCCTGTTTCTCTCTGCAACGGGGATTGCTGTCGCCAGTGTAGTTTATACCCTTGATCCCGCCTCAGCCTTTCCGATCATGATTGCGCTCTCCATGTTTGGCGCTTTATTTACCTGGGGCAGTATTTTCGTCACGCATATCTTTTTTAGAAGAAACATGGCCAAGAATGGCAGAACATTAAAATTTAAGATCCCGGCCAGTCAACTGATTTCATGGCTCGGTTTATTCAGTATTCTGAGTATTACGCTCACCACCTGGTTTACACAGGAATTTAAATCCACCCTACAGTTTGGTCTCCCGTTTATTGGGGTGCTCCTGTTTTTTTATACGCTGAAACATAGGGCAAAAAAACGCGATCTCGCCTTAAAACCTGAAGTGTCCGAGTAGAAAATCATGCAGCTTTATGACAATTCTCGCACAGTAGCTAATGAGGCAGAGATTTTGGCTGCCTTCCAGCAGCGCAGTAGGCTGGCCTATCAACATTTTCCTTGCCTTCAGGAAATCCGATATGCCGAAGCTCCACGATCAAGCCTCGATGTCTTCCCCTTGGCGCAGGCGACAACAACACTGGTCTTTATTCATGGCGGCTATTGGCAATGGTGTGATAAGTCAGATTTTGCCTTTATCGCCACAGATGTACTGGCCAAAGGCATGCAGTGTGTACTGGTCGAATATGAGCTTGCGCCACAAAGCACGATGGCCGAAATTGTCGCACAGGTTAAGCAGGCACTCGACTTTATCCAGCAGCAGCCCTGGATTACGCAACACGTGCTACTTGTCGGTCATTCCGCAGGTGCGCATTTGGCAGCGCTCTGGATGCAGCATGAGATAGTGACTGAAACCGTCTTGCTCAGTGGTATTTATGATTTAGCACCGATCCAGCAAACACATCTGAATAGGGCATTGAATTTAACAGAACAGGACATTCTTCAATATAGTCCGCTATTACGACAGCATGCTATTTCAAAGCCTTACAGTATTTACTGTGGCGAGCAGGAGCTGGACGAATTAATTTTACAAAGCCAAAATTATTTTCAGCACAGGTCTGGATTAGATCAAGCACAGGTTAGCTTTAAATTACTCGACAAGACCAATCACTACACGATTCTGGATGAATATTTTCAGCATTTATTAAAACCAAAGACTTAAATTTATACATGGATGTTATAACAATGGTTAAGTTTAAACTTCAGTACCAGTGGCTTTTTATTGCCTTAAATTTGTTGATTTCACCGCTTAGCCAAGCTGAAATCGAACTGCTCAAACAAGAGCATATCCTGTCCGATCATGATCAGTTGATATTGACCAGTAAAGGTAGCATGCGACTACAGGCACTTAATTTTGATCACTACGATGCATCGAATACAGAGCAGAAATATCGCAGAAATGGCTATAGTTCGACGAGCCGTATCTATGTCAATGCGGATTATAAAATCAATGATCAGTTCAACCTGATTGCAGGTTATCAAAACTTTATTAATCCTGCCAAAATTCTGGATTGGCAAGGACATTATCAGAAAAATGACCAGAGCCTAAGCACAGAGCAAGCCTACTTGGGAATCACAAATCCACATTATGGCACTTTAAAATATGGAAAGATTTATAGTGTTTATTACGATGTGGTCGGCAGCAAAACCGACCTTTGGGACTATAGCACCCTGGCCCAGCCTCAAACCTGGAGTCCTTTTGCATATCATGATGGTACTCAGGCAGCGGCGAAAACTTTAAGATATGAGAACAAAATCAACAACATTGATGTATATGCGTCTTATTTATTTAAAGACCATACGACGCTCGGGCCGGTCCGTTATCAACGGCAATCCGGACAGGAAATTGCTGTAGATATTCATTTAAATAAAAACCTAAGCTGGGCCATCTCGGGAAAATATAATCAGGCCCAGCTTCAGTCTGATCTTGAAACAGATCGCTTTTCCCAAACTTTACTTGCTTCTGCCCTGTTTTATTTTGACGGAACCTGGATGCTCTCCGCTGGAGGAGGCTGGTATAAAAACCTTCTTCCTAATTTTGAATTTTCAGCCCATTCCGATTCTCTAGAAAAATTTTTAAATACGGAAGCTTATGGACTTGAATACTATGCAGGACATAATTTCGATATTGGCCATGATGGAATCAAATACATTCAGCCTTATGTCATGGGTAATTATTTGAAATATAGCAGTGGCTATAATTTCTCACGTCAGGATCATGGTGTTGGTATGGCATTGCGCTTTAGCCATGGACTGGGTTTTGATTATGAACGTCTTTTTACCCGAGATACCAGTCATACACCGGATATGCATTTATTTAGATTGCGCTATGAATGGTAATCTCATTCAAAATCGGGGCATAAAAAAATATCGCTTTATAGACTCAATGAGACATATGCCTTTCATCACTTAATCTCCATCTTGCTTTAAACGTCTACACCTAACTTAGTTTCCCCTAGCCTTTGCAATGACAAAGGCTTTGTGATTCTCAATCGAAAAACCCTATCTTAAAAATAAAAATTATCAATTTCACAAATTACTTTCTAAAGAACATAATTTAATCAGGTAGAGAAATTGTTTTATTACCCAGAAACCCTCAAGGATGTTTTTCTCCCCAATGTAAAACATCCTTTTTCGAACCCAGCTTGATCTTAAAAGCTGGGTCTTTTTTTAAATATTATTGGGGCAATAGACTCAGTTGTTGTAAAGCCTGATACACAATAGCTTTACGTGCTTCTGCATGTGCTGCCTTTTTCATTTCCATATTCAGTGAAAATGCAGTGACCTGACCATTGGGTTGTTCTACCCAACCTGTCCACCATCCCACCTGAGGATTTACATCCATGCCCCATCCACTTTTGGCATAGATTTTGGTGCCCTGAATATCTTCAATTAGCAACATATCTTTAACTTGTTGCTGGGTTGATGAGTCAAATGCAAGTTGTTTTTTCGCCAAGGCATAGGCAAATTTTACTTCCTCCACAGGGGTAATTTCTAAAGGCCCCACTAACCAGAAATTATCCACTTGCGTTCCAATTGACTGATTGCCATACCCGACTCGTTTTACTTCACTGGCCATTAATTCCAGACCGATACGGCGTGCCAGTTCCTGATACACAGGTACAGCCGAAGCCTGCATGGCTTCTGCCAGGGTTAAATCTTTTTCCCAGCTGGTAAATGCCCGCTTCTGTCCATCCCATTTAAATACTTCATTCGGTGAAGTCTTATGATACTGGATACCAATCAAGGCATTCAGCATTTTAAAGGTAGAAGCCGGAATATAGCGCTGATTGGCCCGGTTAAGCGCATTGCCATATTTTTGAATAGCTTTGCCATCATAGGTGACCAGTACACCGGAGGTCTGAATATTTTCAAATGCAGTTGCGATCTGAACTTCAGTGTGTTTCTGCGCGACTAAAGTTTCAACGTGTGGCTGAATATTTTGGCAGCC
The DNA here is from genome assembly GCF_904886855.1 of Acinetobacter sp. 'aerobic (ED)'. Lineage (NCBI taxonomy): Bacteria > Pseudomonadati > Pseudomonadota > Gammaproteobacteria > Moraxellales > Moraxellaceae > Acinetobacter > Acinetobacter sp. 'aerobic (ED)'. The sequence goes on along the minus strand of NZ_CAJHGI010000003.1, from coordinate 174,227 downwards.
CAACAGTGTTATTGAGGGAATCACAACTACAGATAGAAAGAGTAATTTTAATTTTTTCGGCATGACTATAAAATTGAACAACACAGAAAGGACCTATGACTATAAGCTTTTTCATGTATCTATACTGTAGCGTTATTTATTAGACAAAATAGGCCATTGCAGACAAAAAAAAGCTCAGCCTTGGGGAAAGCCGAGCTAGTAAAACATTGATGTTTAGAACATCAGAATACTCAAGAAAATGTTATGAGATATTAAAATGCAAATTAGATACCTCTTGCTGATTATTATGTGAATTGCTTCTCGAAAAGTAAAGTTGATTAAATAGATCGGAATTAAAATTCCAATCGTTTTTGCTAATTGGTTATTAAAAATCAGATTTATGAGCTATTTTCAGTTATATTAACCCAACTTGAAAAAACGCATTTTTTTGCCTACCGTTTCGCATAATATCGAAATAAGGTTATTTCAGCTCACGCTTTTGATTACCTTTTTATGACAAAATAAAGCCACAACTTAACGAAAAAAACGATTATAACAATCGAACAAACCAATCAAACTATTTATTTACGACATACCTATTACATTCTATAAAAACTCAAAATATAAGCTTATCTCCTTGTTAGTTATATACTTTATAAATGGTTGACAACAATTCAATTAAACGTTCACTTTTTAAACGATCGTGAGTCACATTTTGAACGTTTATCGGAAGGGCGAATTTATTACATTGACTTCATAAATTGTTACAATACAATGGCTGCAAATTTACTCTTTCTTGTTTTAAAGCTGGAAATCATTATGAAAAAACTCGGTTTAGCCACTGCTCTAGTTTTAGCCATGACCGGTGCTCATGCATACCAAGTCGAAGTTCAAGGTCAATCTGAATTCATCAATGCAACTGATGCAAATGACAAAGACTTCACTGGTGCTGCTCAAGGTACTTACTACTTCAAAAATGTAGATGCGTCTAAAGGTCCTTTAGCTGAAGCGGCTTTCTTAAACCAAGCTTCGAATGTTTCTGCTGCATACAGCTTTGCAAAATTAAGCGGTGACGAATCTGCAACTGTTAAGAACAACTCTTTCGGTGCAAAAGGTGAAGCTTACCTTCCAACTCCTTACTTACCAGTTTATACAAGCGCTTCTTACAGCCACTCTCAAACTAAGTTTGAAGGCGAAAAAGACAATGGCGATCGCTTCGCATTAGAAGTTGGTACTATGCTTACTCCTAACTTCTTGGTTGCTGTTGGTTATACAAACATCGCTGACCAGTTTGCTTTAGACGCGAATAGCGTACTTTCAAGCGGTATTGCTAAATCAGTAGCTCAACCGTTAGTTATTGGCGAAGACCAAGATGCGATCACTGCACGTACGAAATACGTTGGTAACATCGACAATACAAACATGGCTGTAGGTTTTGAAGCTGGTCTTGTTTATGGCGATACAACTGCCTATGAATTAAAAACTGACTTCTATGTAACACCTAAGCTAAGCGTTGGTGCTTCTTATGCAGAAGTAAGTGCTAGCTCAAACCAAGCAAATGATAAATTCTCTCCAATCAAATCTGCTTGGGGCGCGAACGTAAATTACTTCATCACTCCAGCGATTGCTGTTGGTGCTAGCTACGTTAATGCGAACGCGAAAAGCTTCCTAACTGAAGAAGCTGAAACTGTAAACTTAGATACGCAAACTATCGGCTTAAACGCGAAGTTCCGTTTCTAATATTGGATTGTGGTTCTAGCAATAGAACACTAAATTCAAAACAAAAAACCAGTTCTTATGAACTGGTTTTTTGCTTTTTGTTATTTAATAAAATGAGAATCTGGTTTCTCATTTCAACAGCTTACATTTTTTTATCTTCAATATTTAAAGCACTGATTGCCAACACTGCCTGGGTACGGTTCTGTACACCCAATTTACGGAAGATGGCCGTGACATGTGCTTTAATGGTTGCTTCAGAGACTTCCAGTTCATAAGCAATCTGCTTATTCAATAAACCTTCTGCCACCATCATCAACACACGGAACTGCTGTGGTGTCAGTGATTGCAGGCGTTCTGCCAAAGCGGTTTCATCCGCGGCTCTTGGGTCAAAACCGGCATGCGTCGGTAAATTCGGCGGTAGCCAGATTTCACCTTCCAGAACGTGTTTAATTGCCTCACCAATATGGCTTGGATGTGAAGATTTCGGAATATAGCCCATGGCGCCATGTGCAATGGCACGCTGGATGATTGACACTTCTTCATGGGCTGAAACGATGATAATCGGAATGGCAGGGTATTGTGCACGCACATATACCAAAGCAGAGAAACCGGAAGCACCCGGTAGATTTAAATCCAGTAACACCAGATCAGGTTCCGCACCATGTTCTAAGCGTGCATAGAATTCATCAACATCAGCCGTCTCCTGAATTTGTGCCTGAGGCAAACTATAACGAACCGCTTGAATCAAGGCATGTCTAAAGAGAGGATGGTCGTCTACAATTAAAATATTCATAAGCGCTTAAGCTGTCTGCAAGTACGTCACTGTACGATGTTTATTTAAATTCAATCCGTCTAAGCCTATTTTCAATTAGCGCTGAGGTCAAGCACAAGCATTGATTTATTTCTTTTTCCCGCAAAATAAATCAAATATTGATATAACCCGTTTAAATCATATTCAATTAAAAAAGCATATATAAAATTCTGAATATAAACAGTTGATTAAATCTGGATCATTTTAAATGAAGGCGATTACATCGATATATCTATAAAAAAGATAAGCTTGCAGCATTTCCTTATTTTACAGCCCCTATGCCGATATAGATAAATAAATAGCAATTCGAAATGATCTTTTTAGGCAGTTATTATGTCCAATCGCAATACCGTATCGACTCCCCTGAATATTGTTGCTGTTTCTGGTGGTTTAAATAGTCCATCAAAAACTGAAAGTCTGGTTCAGGCCATTTTAGATGAGCTTTCAGAAGCCATTGATATCAAGGTACATTTTGTCAAACTCAGTGAAATCGGACCATTATTGGGCGGCGCCATTTACCGTAATCAATTGCCGCAACGGGTTCAGGATGATCTGGCAGCTGTCGAAGCAGCAGATGCCCTGATTGTCGGTACCCCGGTTTATCGCGCTTCTTTTACGGGCCTGTTCAAGCACTTCTTTGACTTTGTCGAACAGACTGCACTGGTGGATGTCCCTGTCCTACTGGCTGCGTCAGGAGGCAGTGACCGTCATGCGTTGGTGCTCGAACATCAATTACGTCCCCTCTTTAGTTTCTTTCAGGCACAGACTTTACCGATTGGCGTCTACGCGACAGATCGGGACTTTACCCCTGAATATACGGTCAAAAGTGAGCAACTGACGGATCGCGTTACTCTGGCTGTTGCCCGTGCTTTACCGATTTTGGAATGGGCACCCGCCAAAGGCCAGCGTGCCGCAGCCATCAAAACCAAAACCGAGCAGGCCAATCAAAACCTGGGTATTAATAAACAGATTGAACAAGCAGAGGTCTTGCCTTCCGCTGCTGTACCGAATCTGGATGTGGCTGAATCACGCCTGCATCCCAAGTCTGCAAAGAATTTAACGCACGTCGCATAAGCCATAGTTTATGGAGGGTACAACGATGACAATAACAACATCTGCAATCAAATTTGCCTATTGGGTTCCCAATGTAAGTGGTGGTCTGGTTGTGAGTAATATCGAGCAACGTACCGACTGGAGTTATGATTATAATGTGCGTCTGGCACAGGCTGCAGAACGAAACGGTTTTGAATATGCGCTGACCCAGATCCGTTTTACCGCGGGATACGGCGCTGAATATCAACATGAATCAGTCAGTTTTAGTCATGCCTTGTTGGCAAAAACTGAAAAGCTCAAAGTCATCGCAGCCATCCTGCCTGGTCCCTGGAAGCCCGTACTTGCAGCCAAACAGCTGGCCACCATTGACTATCTGACCCAAGGGCGGATTGCCATTAATGTGGTGAGTGGCTGGTTCCGTGGGGAATTCGATGCCATTGGTGAACCGTGGCCAGAACATGATCAACGCTATGTACGCTCGGAAGAGTTTATCCGTACCCTGAAAGGCATCTGGACCACAGACAACTATAGTTTTGACGGCAAATATTACCAGTTCCAGAATTACACCCTTAAACCAAAACCACTGCAACAGCCTCATATCGAAGTATTTCAAGGCGGTAGCTCGCGTGCTGCGCGTGATATGGCTGCGCGTGTGTCCGACTGGTACTTTACCAATGGCAACAGCATTGCAGAAATCAAAAAACAGATTGAGGATGTCCGAACAAAAGCCAAGTTAGAAAATCGTCAGGTCAAAATTGGCGTCAATGCATTTATTATCGCCCGTGATACTGAAGAAGAAGCCAAAGCAGTGCTGAATGAGATTATTGCTCAGGCCAATGTTGAAGCTGTCAATGCCTTTGGAGATGCCACACGTGAAGCAGGTGCAGCAGCGCCTGAATGTGAGGGCAACTGGGCCAAATCGACCTTCGATGATCTGGTGCAATATAACGATGGCTTTAAAACCAATCTGATTGGTACACCACAACAGATTGCAGAACGGATTGTGGCTTTAAAACAGGTCGGCGTTGATCTGGTGCTTTCTGGCTTTCTGCATTTCATTGAGGAAGTCGAATATTTCGGCGAGAAAGTCTTACCACTGGTTCGTCAACTGGAGCAACAACAGGAGACGCTATTGATCGAAAAATCAGCTTAATCTTAAGTAGGAAACAAGAAGAAAAAGAAAAGATAGGGCAAATACTCTCCCCCAAGACTCGGCTTGGGGTCTTTTATTTTAAGTGGTTGCAATTTCCCGCATCACCGTTTCAACCGAATAACGGCACCATTTGGACAACTGCTCAATGAAATCATTCAGCTGCGCAGGATTAAAGTGACTGACAATCATGTAACAGGCATTACCAAGAATTTTAAAACACTCATCGACCTGCTCATATTGTTTGACCAAGTGCTCAACCTCAATAAAAGCCTGCTGATCATTCATAAACAGTTGAATAAACTGCTTGTGTTCATATTGAAGGGCAATGGTGTAATTTTTAATGATGCCAGCATCCATCAGTTGGGCAATACGTGCCCCCACAGCTTGCCCTGTACGATGCACCCGCTGGCCAATTTGTTTATGGCTTAACCGTGAATCCTGTTTCAGCAATTCAATAATTTTTAAGTCGATGGGATCAAGTTCAATATTCATTTTTTCATGACGAAAGAAAACCGGCAACAATGCTTTCACCTGAATATAGCCGATTTTTCACGCTTGCCCTACTCTTGTTTTAACTTAACACTGGAAGTAAAACCATGAAACAGGCCCTGCTGATTATTGATGTGCAAAATGATTATTTTAAACATGGCAAAATGGAACTGGTCAATCCAGACCACGCGCTCACCCAAACCAACATCTTAGAAGATTATTTTATCCAGCATAATTTACCGATTATTTATATCCAGCATATTAGCCCGGCCACTGCCAGCTTCTTTCAGGAAAATAGCATCGGCGCTGAACTACATCCACAGTTAAAAGTAAACAAGCACTCGATTATCGTGGAAAAGCATGTTCCAAATAGTTTTGTAGACACCAATCTACAGGCCATTCTTGAACAGCATCAGGTTGAGCAACTGGTGATTACTGGCATGATGACCCATGTATGTATTGACTCGGGCACACGTGCTGCCAAAGAGCTGGGCTATCAACCGATTGTGATTGCAGATGCCACTGCAACCCGTGATCTCGAATATAACGGTAAAACAGTAAAAGCGGCAGATGTCCAAACTGCATTTTTATCGGCACTGGGTTTTTTTGCCACGGTACAAAGCACGGCTGATTTTTTAGCACAGCATTAAATAATGCACATAAAAAAGAGCGTTCGATAACGCTCTTCTTCAATTCAAACATGGTTATCGGTTCGGGTACACCGTCGCAATCAAATGATCCACCACAGCTGGTTCTGCCAGTGTTGAGGTATCACCAAGCGTATCCAGTTCATTGGCCGCAATCTTTCTCAAGATACGGCGCATAATTTTACCTGAACGCGTTTTTGGCAAGGCAGGTGCCCAATGTAAGGCATCCGGCGTTGCCACTGGCCCAAGGACTTTACGCACCCAGTTCACCAACTCCTTACGCAGCTCTTCCGATTCTTCAACATCGGCCTGCAAGGTGACGAAGGTACATATGCCCTGTCCCTTGATCTCATGCGGCATGCCGACCACAGCCGCCTCAGCAACTGCTTCATGGGCAACCAACGCACTCTCGATTTCAGCCGTACCGAGGCGGTGCCCAGAGACGTTAAGCACGTCATCAACACGTCCGGTAATCCAGTAATAGCCATCTTCATCCCGACGCGCGCCATCACCGGTGAAATAATTGCCTTTAAAGGTCGAAAAATAGGCCTCAATAAAGCGTTCCGGATCTCCCCAAATGGTACGCATCTGGCCTGGCCAAGAATCCTTAATCACCAGATTGCCTTCAGTCGCACCTTCAAGTTCATTGCCTTCACCATCCACCAAGGCAGGTTGCACCCCAAAGAATGGACGTGTGGCCGAACCGGGTTTAAGTGCAGTTGCTCCAGGTAATGGCGAAATCAGAATGCCACCTGTTTCAGTTTGCCACCAGGTATCGACAATTGGACAACGTCCCTCACCGACGACTTCGTGGTACCAGTTCCATGCCTCTGGGTTGATCGGCTCCCCGACAGAACCAAGTAAGCGCAAGCTACTACGATCACTTTCACGCACATAAGCATCACCTTCACGCATCATGGCGCGAATTGCAGTGGGTGCAGTATACAGAATGGTGATGTTGTGCTTATCAATCACATGCCCGATACGCGCCCAGGTCGGATATTGCGGAATGCCTTCAAACATCACGGTTGTGGTGGCATTACTGAGCGGTCCATAAAGTAGGTAACTGTGTCCGGTGATCCAGCCCACATCGGCGGTACACCAATACACGTCATCTTCTTTTAAATCAAAGATTTCTCTAAAGGTACTGTTGACATAAACCAGATAACCGCCGGTGGTATGCAACACACCTTTAGGTTTGCCGGTTGAACCCGAGGTATACAGAATGAATAACGGATCTTCCGCTTTCATGGGCTCAGGCGGACAATGCTCATCCACTTCCATAATGGCAAGGTGATACCAGATATCACGTGCTGCATTAAACTGAATCGGATTACCGGTACGGTGCACCACAATCACATTCTGCACGCTTTCAGTTCCCGCAATCTCTAATGCGGCATCGACATTTTCTTTCAATGGCAGCAACTTGCCGCCACGCATGCCAGCATCCGCAGTAATCACCAGTTTGGCCTGACTGTCTTCAATCCGACTAGCCAGTGAATCTGGCGAGAAGCCACCGAATACTACACAATGCACGGCACCAATCCGTGCACAGGCCAACATCGCAATCGCAGCTTCTGGTACCATCGGCATATACAGCACCACACGATCGCCTTTGCTGATCCCGTGTTTTTTCAAGACATTGGCAAAGCGGCACACTTCATCATGCAATTCGACAAAAGAAATGATCTTGTGACGTGATGGGTGATCACCTTCCCAGATAATCGCCGGCTTTAATGGATTATCCTTAAGATGGCGGTCCAAACAGTTTGCAGAGACATTCAGTTCACCATCTGCAAACCATTCGATTTTAAAATTATCTTGCTGAAAACTGGTATTTTTTACCTGGGTAAACGGTTGGATCCAGTCAATATTTTTTGCTTCTTCTGCCCAAAATGCTTCGGGCTGCTCAATCGATTCCTGATAACGTTTGAAATAGTCTGCTTCCGAGATTCTTGCCGTTTCTTTGAATTTATCAGGCACTGGGTAGATTTCTTTCATAGCTTACTTCCTTGGTCTTTTATTTCATATCCTAGATGCTCTCATCTATTCTTCTGGATATGTTTTGTTCTCTTTAGCAGTATGTGCATCATTTACAAGTGCAAACAATGCGGCTTTGGTCGTAGGAATGTTATTCTGTTACGACTAGGGGCTGTTAACATTTCACCTTGCAAGCTAAAGCTCTCAATGCATGGCTGAAGTGTCAACAGTCCCTAATTTATTTTCAAAAATTTACTCAAAATAATTTAAATCTGAACTGCTTGTCTATGCTTTTTCTTTTTAAAATAAGTGATTATTTTGATCATTGCAGCAAGCTTAAAAGATTTAATAAACAAAAAAACAGGACCCACTTATGTTCAACCCCGAAACACCGACCTCATCCCCACCACTAAACGACCATCCGCTGTCGCCAAACGGCCGTTTTAATCGCCTGAGCTATATTGGCTGGTACGGATTACTCAGTCTGCTGTGCATGGCTGCTTTTCTTAGCCTGTTTGCATTTACCGGGCTTTTTAGCATGAATCAGGTCAATATTGATGCTGCGATAATGTCGGCCTTTTCAGGCTTTTCGGTCTTTGCCCTGATCGCACTGTGGTTGGTGGCAATGTATTTCCAAATTGTATTCTTGATCCGTCGTTTACATGACCTGAATAAAACAGGCTGGCTCAGCCTGCTGATGCTGGTACCTCTGCTGCAGTTCTTTTTTACCTTATATGTGTTACTGGCACCGGGCACGCCACATCGCAATGACTATGGCGAGGTACGTCCTTCACGTGGCTGGGAAAAACTGCTGGCCTGGCTCATGATTCTGGTCACAGTATTGATGATGTTTGGTCTGTTCACTTTTGCTTATTATTTTGCCAGCCCTGACCTGTGGGAAGCTCCAACACAAATGATTCAAAATACAACCGATTATTTCTAGAACATAACAGAAGGTCGGGGATAATCAGAGGGAACAGGTCTATGAATTATGCATGCGTATTCGCAATAAATTCATTATGATTGCTTCCCTCATTGACTCCATCCTTTGCGAAATAGAGATTTTCCTGTGGCGAATGAACAAACAACATTGACTGAAGTGGCAAGAGATACGGGTGAGCTGATTCATCAGGCAGGGACCAAAACCACCCAGACCGTACTCGCTCATACTGAAAAATATCACGATGCCTATACCACGATTGATAAAATCATGGATAGCTTTTGGGAGCGTTTGCCCTATATCGGGATCGCGATTACGGTTTTCGTCATTTTCTGGCTTCTGACCAAATTATTTAAACTGTTTATTCGCAAGACTTTAGAAAATCGCAGCTATACCCGTCAGAATCTGGTGCTGGTCCTGAATCGTGTCGGCAGCACCTTTATTATCTTCTTCGGTTTCCTGATTGCACTGGTCATCGCCATTCCAGGCTTCACCCCCAGCCAGCTGATTGGCGCCTTGGGGATTGGTTCGGTTGCGATTGGTTTTGCCTTTAAGGATATTTTCCAGAACTTGCTGTCAGGTATCCTGATTCTGATCAGTGAACCATTCCGTATTGGCGATGATATTGTGGTCAATGGTCTGGAAGGTAATGTCGAAGATATCCAGATTCGCGCGACTTTTTTACGTTCGCCTGATGGCCGCCGTATCGTGATTCCGAATGCAACCGTCTATACCAGCGCGGTCACAGTCAATAATGCCTACCAGCGCCGTCGTTGTGAATTTGTGGTCGGCATTGGCTATGAAGACGATATGCAAAAGGCCAAACACATCATTCTGGATATTCTGGACCGCAACCTGAATGTACTCAGCCAGCCCGGTTTCTCTGTCAATGTCACGGCGCTTGCAGATTTTTCGATTAACCTGACCGTACGCTGGTGGGTCAATACCACTGAAACCTCGACCTCCACCTCAATCAGTGAAATTCAGGAACAGGTAGTCACTGCATTTGACGAGAAAGGGATCTCTATTCCCTACCCGGTACAGGAAGTCAAAGTCTATCGTGGCGATCAATCTGAACAGGCTGATTCCTCAGACAAACAATCGACCTAAAATATTCGATACGGCTGTTTCAGTCCGCAAAATCCGGTTGCCGATGCTCATAGCCTGGCAGCCGTTTTTTTTGAGTAGATCAACCTCATAGGGAATAAATCCACCCTCTGGTCCCACAATCAAGCTACAGCCCTGCTGAATCGCATAAGGCATGTGCTGGTCTGCATAGGGATGCGCCACATAAGCAGGTCGCTCGGTATTGATCAAGGTCGGCAAGACATCCTCAACGAAGGGCTTAAAACGTTTATAAAGCTGGATCTCGGGTGCAATGGTATCGCCTGCCTGTTCCAGACCAAGCGTCACATAATCATCAAGTTGTTGTAAAAATGGCGTTTGCCAGTAACTTTTATCCACCCGATAACTATGAATCAGGCTGATTCGTTCAACGCCAATCGTCACTGCATCCATGATGATACGACGCAACACTTTGGGCCGTGGCAAGGCGAGAATCAAATGCACAGGCAGTTTTTCCGGAACGGTTTCTAGCCGAACAGGTTTCACCAGAATGCACTGCTCTGAAATTTCCAACACTTCGCTAAGATAACGTGTACCTTGGCGGATGCCCACTTTCAAGGTGTCGCCAATTTTTAAATCAAGATGCTGCCGTAAATGCTGTAATTGACGGGGGGACTCAATTTTCCATGCATCACTACCAGCAATCTGCTCAGGTTCAAGTAAAACGATATTCATGGCAAAGTGGCTTGTGCTAAATAATGATCAAGTAACTGAATGTGTTTTTGTAAGGAACCCTGATTGCGTTGCAACACCTGTTGTGCACGTTCAAGCCGTTGCGAGACTTGGGCAGAATTCTCCAGGCAACTCAATAACTGCTGTACCACCTGCGCTGCATCCTCACCGATCAGAATCGCTTGTTCAGCCACGAACTCATCCACAATCGTTTGAAAATTAAAGTATCGTGGTCCAATCACGGTCGGCACATCCAGCACCATTGGCTCTAAGATATTATGTCCGCCACCTGGCTCATTCAATGAACCACCAACAAAACAGGCTTGACTCAAGCCATACCACAGCCACATTTCGCCCATGCTGTCAGCAAGAAAGACTTGGGTATCCGCCTGAACCGGCTGTTGCAGACTACGGCGTTGCGTTTTCAAATTTAGACGCTGGCAAACTTGAAATACCTCATCAAAACGTTCCGGATGTCGTGGCACCACGATACAGAGTAAATCCGGATTTGAATTTAAATGCGGTTGCAACTGTTGCAACAGGCTTTGTTCTTCAGGCGCATGAGTACTGGCCAGCGTGATGATCTGACGTCCCGACAATGGCCAATCCTGTTTCAGTTGCCGTGCTTGCGCCACAAAATGTTCCGGCGCAGTAATGTCAAATTTAATATTGCCGACTACCTGACTGTCAGCTTGATCAAATCCCAAGCTGACATAACGTTGTTGCGTAGCCTCATCTTGTGCCAGCATCCAGGTCAACTGTTGCAACATGGGCCGGGTTAAACGGCGAACTTTAGCGTAACCTTGGGCTGATTTTTCAGAAAGGCGGGCATTTAATAGAATACAGGGAATCTGCTGTCGTTTGGCTTCGGCAATCAGGTTCGGCCAGATTTCGGTTTCAACCAAAGCCAGTATTTTCGGTTGATAACGCTGAAAAAACTGTTTGAGTAAGGGCTTCTGATCCACAGGCAGATACACTGCCTGAAATAAATCTAGATAGGGTGCTTTTTGAAACAGTGATTTTGCCCGTGCCTGCCCGGTCTTGGTGGTATTGGTGACCAAAACGGGGTGGCCTAATTTTAAGTAATGCTCAATTAAAGGCTGGGCGGCATTGGTTTCCCCAACGGATACCGCATGAAACCAGATTGCATCCGTATTTTTGACGGACTGGAATGGACCAAAACGTTCAAGACACTCCTGCTGAAACAGTGCATCACTTTCCGCCCGCTGTTTGATTTTCCAACGATATAACGGTTTGAGACAGGTCAGTAGAAAGTTATACCAGAACGGGGTTTGCTGTACTGCGTTTTGCTGCGCCATCCGAGACCATCATTGACAATTTGATTCCCGCTCATTATGCGGAATTTAAATAAAAAACTCATGCAATTTTGGTAAATTACATGAGTCATTTGTAGCATTTAATACGGCTTAAGCTTCTAACTTTTCAAATACCGGATAATCGGTATAGCCTTCCGCACCGGCACCATACAGGGTTTGGGGCTGAAGTGGATTTAAAGGCAAATCATGTTGCAAACGATCTAGCAAATCTGGATTGGCAATATACTGTTTACCAAATGAAACCGCATCCGCCTGACCAGTTGCCAGAATACGTTTCGCAGATTCAGCAGTTAGGCCTTCATTGGCAATCCATACACCTTTAAATTTAGGACGTAATTTTGGCATTAGGCTATCTTCTGCTTCATATTCACGCGTGAAAATAAATCCAATGTTACGCTGATCCAGTTGCTCCACCACATAACCAAAGGTTGCCAACGGATTTTCATCCCCCATGTCATGCGAATCACCGCGTGGTGCCAAATGGACACCGACACGACCAGCGCCCCATACCTCAATAAAGGCATCGACCACTTGCAATAATAAACGCGCACGATTTTCAATTGGACCGCCGTATTCATCATCACGTTGGTTGGTGGTGCTTTGCAGAAACTGATCGATCAGATAACCATTGGCGGCATGCAATTCAACCCCATCAAAACCAGCGGCTTTTGCCAGTTCAGCCGCATGTTTATATTGCGCGACAATTTCCTGAATTTCTTCATGCGATAAAGCACGTGGAGTTACAAAAGGACGTTTTGGTCGAAGCAGGCTCACTTCACCTGCAGGCTGAATCGCACTCGGTGCGACAGGCGTATCGCCATCCAATAAGTCCGGATGTGAAATACGTCCAACATGCCAGAGCTGAACCACAATTTTTGAACCCTGTGCGTGCACAGCATCAACAATCTTATGCCATGCCTGAGCCTGTTCTTGTGACCACAGACCAGGCGTATTGGCATAACCCGCTGCTTTCGGACTGATGACGGTCGCTTCAGTAAGAATTAGGCCCGCATTGGCACGTTGTTGATAATATTCCACCATTAAATCATTCGGAATACGGTGTTCACCACTACGTGCTCTGGTCAGAGGTGCTAAAACCAGACGATTTTTAATGGTAAAATCACCTACTTGTAACGCAGAATTTAGTTCAGCCATGATCGCCTCAACTTACACTTGTTGATTTAAAGTGTTTGTTTTAAATGTTCGATATATTGCTGAATCAAAGCTTCATTACGGGTGAAATATGACCATTGCCCATATTTTTCGACCTTAATCAGACCTGCCTGTTGCAATACAGACAAATGATTCGACATGGTCGACTGTGCAACTTTTCCTAAACGTTCGATGTGCCCTGCACATACGCCCCGTTCGAAACTGCCACCACATTCCTGTACCGGTAAAAATTGCTCAGGCTCTTTCAACCATTGCAAAATCTGTCGACGTAATGGATTGGCTAAGGCCTTGCTTATTACATCAATATCCATAGACTCACCACGCTTCTCAACAGGCAAAGCTTTGTTCAGCATCTAAATCCAGTATATCGAAATTTTCAAATATTAATATCCATTTTTTTCGATATTAATATCATGTTTTTTCGATTGACCAGCCGATGCTGAACGAGATTGCCGTTTTAATTGATAAAAACTTATAGACCTTGCTTCAAACTTGCTTCGATAAATTTATCTAGGTCACCATCTAAAACTGCTTTGGTATTAGAGGTTTCCACACTGGTACGCAAGTCTTTAATACGTGAATCATCCAGGACATAAGAACGAATCTGGCTGCCCCAGCCAATATCAGATTTCGAATCTTCCAGCGCCTGTGCCGCTTCATTACGTTTGCTCATCTCTAATTCATAGAGTTTGGCACGTAACTGTTTCCAAGCATGGTCACGGTTGGCGTGTTGTGAACGCTGGTTCTGACATGCCACCACAATACCGGTTGGTGCGTGAGTTAAACGGACCGCAGAGTCAGTTTTGTTAATGTGCTGACCACCTGCACCCGATGCACGGTAAGTATCAGTACGGACATCAGAAGGATTAATATCGATTTCGATATTGTCATCAATCTCAGGTGAAATGAACACCGCCGAGAATGAAGTATGACGGTTATTGTTACTATCAAATGGTGATTTACGCACTAAACGGTGAACACCGCTTTCAGTTCGTAACCAGCCATAAGCGAACTCGCCATCGACACGAATGGTCGCAGATTTAATCCCTGCCACATCACCATCCGACACTTCCATCAATTCCGCTTTAAAACCGTGACGCTCGATCCAGCGCAAGTACATACGCAATAACATCGATGCCCAGTCTTGTGCCTCTGTCCCGCCAGAACCTGACTGGATTTCAAGGAAGCAAGGATTTGGATCCATCGGATTGCTAAACATACGGCGGAATTCAAGATTACCTAAAGCCTGTTCAGCACTGTCTAATTCAGTCTGTACATCGACCAGCAGGCTTTCATCATCTGCTTCAACAGCAAGATCCAGCATGGCTTTGGCATCATCGAGCTGTTCTGCAAGACGATCAAATACACCAATAGTATTTTCTAGGCTGCCCTTTTCTTTCGCGATCGCCTGAGCACGACTTTGATCATTCCAGATCGCAGGGTCTTCTAATTCTCTTAAAACTTCTTCTAAACGCTCAACCTTTAGATCGTAGTCAAAGATACCCCCGTAGTGTTTGGCTACGATCAGATAAATCTTTCAATTGGACTAAATACGGATTAATTTCCACGCGTGTTTTCTCACAATTTTCTCACTTAATCCGCTATTTTAACATAACTGTTTTGGTCGACACAGCACCCTTATTCTGGCTCAATATGTTGAAGAAAATAATCTCTCAAGTAAGCTGGACTGCTAAATCAACTATATTTTAGGCCTTAATTTTGATTAAAATTTCTTAACAATTCACTTAAATTAGTCTTTAAAATAGCCAAAAACACAATCTCTACTAAGTTTTAATAATTCAAAACAATTGAAATTTATTTTTAAATATCAAAATCTTGTCGTGTCAATTTTACAAGTCCATTACATTTGTACACTCTGCTTACGTTCCTGCGATTGACGCTCCTGTTATTTCAATTAGACTGGTAGTTGTAACAAAACATGTAATTAACATTCATCTGGTTCATTATCTCAAAAGGGGCATAACCATGAAAAAATTAGCAATTGCATCAGCACTATTATCTGCTTTGGCAGTAACAGGCACTGCTCATGCTTATCAAGCTGAAGTTGGTGGTTCTTATAATTATCTTGATCCGGATCACGGCAACAGCGTAAGCAAATTTGGTGTCGATGGAACTTATTATTTCAATCCAGTTCAGACCCGTAATGCACCGCTTGCAGAAGCAGCTTTCTTAAATCGTGCCAGTAATGTTGACGCCCATGTGAATTATGGCGATAACAGTGGGACTAAAGATACACAATATGGTGTAGGTATTGAATACTACGTTCCAAATTCTGATTTCTACCTCAGTGGTGATGTAGGAAGACAGGAACGTGAAATTGACAAAATCAATTACGACCAAAAATTAACGACCTATGCTGCTGAAGTAGGTTATTTACCAGCGCCTGGTTTATTACTTGCTTTAGGTGTGAAAGGTTACGATGAGAAGAATGGTAAAGACGGCGCAGATCCTACCGTTCGTGCGAAATACGTAACACAGGTCGGCGGCAACGATATCAACCTTGAAGCTTATGGCGCTTTTGGTGATCTTGACGAATACCGCGTTAAAGGCGACTATTACCTTGATAAAACTTTAAGCGTAGGTGCTGATTACTATAACAATGACCTAACTGATAAGGATGAATGGGGTATTAATGCCAAGAAATTCTTAAATCAGCAAGTGAGTGTTGAAGGCCGTATTGGTTTCGGCGATAACGATAAAAACTACGGTGTTCGTGCCGCTTATCGTTTCTAATCTCCGCCAGGAACAAAAAATCCGCTCAAATGAGCGGATTTTTTTATTGTTTTAAATAGGCAATTTGCAGCTGCAGACTGGTATTGCCATTAAAGACATTACGTTCCAGTGTATAGACCAGATCGACATGGCCCAGCATGGGATCAAATTCAAAACGATCTTTGGCATTAAAGGCAATGGCATCGACCGAATGTGGCCCGACCGCCAGTTTCAATTTCAGATGCTGTTCTTTCAACCAGCGATAATCAATGACTTTGAAGCGTCCCTCGAATTGAGGTAATGGAAACTTTTGTCCCCACGGGCCCAGTTGTTCGATCCAGTCCAGGGTTCCCAAATGCAGATCGGCATCGGTCAATTCACCATCCGTCCACAAAGTCGCTTGAAATAGATCCTCATCCATCTCGGCAATCGACTGGGTAAATACACTTTTAAATGCCTCAAAATGTTCTTTTTTCAGGGTTAAGCCGGCTGCCGCAGCATGACCACCAAAATGGCTGACCAGATGCGGATACTGCTCAGCCACCTGCTCAATGGTATCGCGAATATGAATACCTTCGATCGAACGTGCTGACCCCTTGATATGTACACCATCCTCATCAGGTGCAAACACCAGACTGGGGCGATGGAACTGTTCCTTTAAGCGCCCTGCCACAATGCCAATCACCCCTTGATGCCATTGTTCATCAAACATCACCAGTGCAGCCGGTAGATGGGTCGTTTCCAGTTGAATATGTTGCAGCGCTTGCATTGCCTGCTGCTTCATTTCATTTTCCACCTGACGGCGTTCGATATTCAATTGGTTCAACTGTTGCGCCAGCGGATAAGCCGTTGACATATCGGCGGCCAGCAGGCATTCAATACCGATCCGCATGCTTTCCATCCGTCCCGCTGCGTTAATGCGGGGACCAATAACAAAACCTAAATCTTGTGCGCGCAAGCTGGCAGGATCACGCCCGGCAATATCCAGTAAGGCCAAAATGCCAGCACGACACTGCTGTTGCTGAATCCGCTTTAATCCCGCATCAATCAGGATCCGGTTGTTATAATCCAGTGTCGCCACATCGGCATAGGTGCCCAAAGCCACCAGATCCAGATATTGCGTCACTTTAGCGCTACTTTTCCCTTGCTGAGTCCGTGAACTTGCCAATCTTGCCAGCACATAGAAAGCAACCCCGACACCAGCCAGAGCCTTACTGGGAAAGTCACAGCCCAGTTGGTTCGGGTTGACCACCGCTTCGGCAGTTGGGGTCGGTTTAGTGGTGAGGTGATGGTCGGTGATGATCACCTGCATGCCTAGCGCTTGGGCGGTTTCCACCCCTGCATGACTGGAAATACCATTATCCACGGTAATCAGAAGCTCGGGCTGATAACTGTGCTGGGCCAATTCGGCAATTGCCGGGGTCAGACCGTAGCCGTACTTAAACCGGTCAGGCACCAGATACTCGACCTTGGCGCCCATTTCTTGCAAGACCAGCACCATCAAAGCAGTGCTGGTTGCACCATCCGCATCATAATCCCCAACAATCACGATCTGTTTTTGTTGATCAATGGCTTGGTCCATCAACTCAACTGCCGTCTCCAGGCCTTTTAATGCTGGGGGCAGTAAATGTTTCAGTTTCAGTTCAAGCTCTTGTTCTGACTGCACACCCCGTCTGGCCAGAATTTCAGCAATAAAAGCAGGCACGCCCTGAAACTGTTCAGGGCGTGTAATTAAAGGTCTTTTTTGAATTTGCATCTGTGTCATTTATGGCATCAAACGTTGTAGGGCCCAGCGGTCGTCTTGTTTTTCATAACTTAAACGATCATGTAAGCGATTTGGTCGCCCCTGCCAGAACTCATAATAATCCGCTTCTAAGCGGTAACCGCCCCAGAACTCAGGTTTGTCCAGCTCAGCCTGAGCTTGGTCCTGTAATGCTTGAAAGCGTTGTTGCAGTACTTCACGACTCTCAATCACGCCACTCTGTGGTGTACTGATATGCGCTGCAATCTGACTATCACGTGGACGTTTATGGTAATAGTCGGTCGATTCCTGTTCAGAAATCTTGGCCACCTTGCCACCAATACGGACTTGACGCTCCAGACTCGGCCAATAGAATAACAATTCAGCATAAGGGTTTTCCGCAAGGTCCAATCCTTTCTGACTGTCATAATTGGTATAGAAGTCATAACCCGCTTCTGTGGCACCACGTAACAAAACCGTACGTACATGTGGACGGCCTTGTGCATTTGCGGTGGCTAAAGACATGGCATAAGGTTCATGCAAATTCGCGGCAAGGGCATGATTAAACCAGTTTAAAAACTGCAAGTGAGGCTGATCGCTCACTTGGGTTTCATGTAATTCACCTTGTTCATAGCTTAAACGCAATTCACTCAGGTCTTTAATCACATCATTCATGCGGGAACTCTCTTAAGCTGCCTGGGCGTGAGCACGGACCGCATCAGCCAAATGGTTCGCCAATGCTTCAACTTCTTGCTGTTGATCGCCTTCCACCATGACACGAATAACAGGTTCAGTACCTGACTTACGAATCAAGAGTCGACCACGGCCTTTGAGTTGCTGCTCTGCTTTTTCAAACTCTGCAACCAGTGCAGGAATCGAATAAGGGTCAATCATGTCCTGTAGACGCACATTGACCAAGACTTGCGGGAACAGTTCAAAGCCTGCAACCAGTTCATGTAAAGCCTTACCCTGCTCCACCATCACGGTTAACACCTGAAGTGCTGCAATGATCGCATCACCAGTGGTACTCTTATCCAGCGTCAGGATATGCCCTGAAGGTTCACCACCTGTGACCCAGTTATTTTCTTCCAAGGCCTGTAATACATAGCGGTCACCCACTTTGGCACGGACAAAGCCAACCTCGGCCTGTTGTAAGGCCAGTTCCAGTGCCATATTGCTCATCACAGTACCCACTACGCCTGCTGGCTTATGGTTTGCCTGTGTCGCAAGGATATACAGGATGTGGTCACCATCAACCAGTTGACCATTTTTATCCACCATGACCA
Organism: Acinetobacter sp. 'aerobic (ED)'; assembly: GCF_904886855.1. Classification (NCBI taxonomy): domain Bacteria; kingdom Pseudomonadati; phylum Pseudomonadota; class Gammaproteobacteria; order Moraxellales; family Moraxellaceae; genus Acinetobacter; species Acinetobacter sp. 'aerobic (ED)'. Next base: position 155,389 of record NZ_CAJHGI010000003.1, on the reverse strand, counting down.
CACGGTCTGCATCACCATCAAACGCAATCCCCAGATCCGCCTGATGCGCTACTACTGCTTTTTGCAATTGCTCAGGATGAGTTGAACCGCAGTTTTCATTGATGTTTAAACCATCTGGCTCATTAAACAGTGGAATAACTTTCGCGCCTAATTCACGGAATACCGATGGCCCAACGCTATAAGCAGCGCCATTGGCACAATCCACCACGATTTTCAAATTACGCAGGTCGAAATGGTAGGGGAAGGTCGATTTACAAAATTCGATATAGCGACCATTGGCATCTTTGACACGTACGCTTTTACCGAGATTTGCCGTGTCCTCGATGACCAGCTCTTTTTCTAATTCCTGGTTAATCTGATCCTGAATGGCATCAGGTAATTTCTTGCCTTCACTGGAGAAAAATTTAATCCCGTTATCGAAATATGGATTATGCGATGCTGAAATGACGATACCCGCATGCGCATGTAGTGCACGGGTTAAATGCGCAATCGCTGGTGTTGGCAAAGGACCTAACAGATGCACATAAACACCTGCGGCATTCAAGCCAGCTTGTAGAGCCGCTTCCAGAATATAGCCAGATAAACGGGTATCTTTTCCTAATACCACAATCGGCTTACTTTTAGGATTATTTCTTTTTAATACTGTTCCTGCGGCAAAACCTAGTTTTAATGCGAACTCTGGGGTAATTGGCATTTGTCCAAACTTGCCTCGAATTCCATCAGTACCAAAATAGCTCATGTTTTACTCACTTTCTTATCTTTTATATGGCCTGTAACCATATCCTTCTTCATCCTGTTCACTTTACACCAAAACAAAAAAAACCGTCAGTACACTGACGGTTTTTCGATCGGCAAAATTACCAAAAATCAACCAACTCGGTAGTTTGGTGCTTCCTTGGTAATGGTTACATCATGCACATGTGATTCAGACATACCTGCTGAAGTAATTTTCACAAATTTCGCATTTTGACGAAGATCTTCAATCACAGATGAACCGGTATAGCCCATAGATGAACGTAAGCCACCCATCATTTGATGAACGATGTTGCCCATTGGGCCTTTATATGGCACGCGGCCTTCAATGCCTTCTGGCACTAACTTCTCAGCACCTGCTTTAGCGTCCTGGAAGTAACGGTCCGCAGAACCGGATACACCTGCCATCGCGCCTAATGAACCCATACCACGGTAAGCTTTGTAGTAACGACCCTGGAAGAACTCAACCTCACCAGGTGCTTCTTCAGTACCAGCAAGGAGTGAACCGACCATAATCGTACTTGCACCTGCGCCGATTGCTTTCGCCATATCGCCAGAGAAACGGATACCGCCATCTGCAATCAAAGGAATCTGATCTTTCAGTGCATTGGCAACGCTGTCAATCGCCGAAATCTGTGGCATACCAATACCAGCAACGATACGTGTAGTACAGATTGAACCTGGACCAATACCGACTTTGACCGCATCTGCACCAGCATCAAGCAAGGCCAACGCTGCATCACCCGTTGCAATGTTGCCACCAATCACTTGAACTTGTGGGTAGTTGGCTTTTACCCAACGTACGCGTTCAATCACACCAGCAGAATGACCATGCGCCGTATCAACCACAATTGCATCGACACCCGCCTCAACTAAAGCCTCTACACGGCTTGGAGTTTCAGCACCGGTACCGACTGCAGCGCCGACACGTAAACGGCCTAAATCATCTTTACAGCTGTTTGGATAGCTTTCGGCTTTACGGAAATCGGTCACCGTAATTAGACCTTTCAGCTCATGGTTCTCACCAATCACCAACACTTTTTCAATACGATGCTTTTGAAGCAAAGCTTGGATATTTTCTTTTGATTCACCTTCACGAACAGTCACCAAACGGTCTTGACCGGTCATGATGTTGCTTACAGGCTGTTCAAGATTGGTTTCAAAACGTGTATCACGTCCGGTGACAATACCCACCACTTTGCCGTCTTTCACAACAGGCACGCCGCTAATATTATTGGCCTGGGTAATCGCAATCAGTTCACGCACTGTTGTCTCAGGTGATACAGTGATTGGATCTTTCACCATACCTGCTTCAAATTTTTTCACACGACGGACTTCAGCAGCTTGTGCTGCGATATCCATGTTTTTGTGCAAAATACCTATACCACCGTTTTGCGCCATTGCAATCGCCATACGTGATTCAGTCACGGTATCCATTGCAGCAGAAACGAGAGGGATATTAAGTTGAATTCCGCGAGTTAAACGTGTCTTTAAGGAGACATCTTTTGGGAGAACAGTTGAGTAGGCAGGAAGTAATAAGACATCATCGAAGGTTAACGCTTCTTGAACGATGGTCAGCATAACAATCTCACTGGTAATTTCCGTGAGCTATTATAAACAAATTTCGATGTGATTTTCATTTTCTATGATGAAAATAATTTCAATCGTTGTTTAAAAAGCTTTCAGCTAGAGAGTTTTACCCTTCGAATCAAATACATTCCGTTAGCAAACCTGATCATAATTGTCATTATTTTCAGAGGGCTGCTGGTCAATCGCAACCAGCGGGATCAGGTTATGCGCCAGCCGTGCCTTGTTACAATGCGAATCGCTAATCTGTACTTCCTTGCAACTTGAGCTCCGAACTGGATAGATGGAACAGCTAACTTGCTGCCCCACTTCACCTTGCAAGGCCACACATTTGACTTGTGCCTGATTGGTCCCTTTCATGCATGAGTAGACCGCAGTCAACGGCTCAACCATGTGTTCAGGGATCAGTTCTGCCTCAGCCCAATAGAAAGAAACACGGTAATTTGCACAGCAGGCACCACAACTGACACAGGCATCGGGAGTCGCAATTTGAGACAACATTTTGTTAAAATTCTCGTTATCAGATTCAATCCTTGATCCGATAAATCCTAAGAAAATTTATGCCTGCCGACAAGAGTGTCTGATCAATGATTGATGTATTTTCCAGTCATTTTGCAACCTCGGACATTTAGCTCATTTCAGCCGGCAAACTGAACACATATTCATTCATCAGATCTACACCACATTCCAGCGTTTCGATCCAGTCCAGGAACTGATTGATCATCGCTTTACCAACAAAAGCGGTCCCATGCTGAGGCACAATCATTTCAAGATCCATCTGCCGAACCATATTGACCCAGAGACGGATGACTTTATTGGAACACATATAACGCTGGTGAAAACCTTTCATTTTTTTGATGTGGGCATCAAAGTCAGTAATCGGCAGACTGGCATCTTCGACAATGGAAGCCCCCATATCGCCTGAAAATAAAATTTTTGCAGTCGGATCATAGAACTGGAAATTTCCAACCGAGTGCAGGAAATGCGCAGGCACAGCCACAATCGAAGCTTCACCGAGAGGAATGACTTGCCCTGTATCTGATAGCTCGATCAGGCGCTCCTCCCAATTGCCTTTCATACGGTCACTCATAAAGGCCGAATTCAGATGCGGTAAAAAGCGTGCCCATAACTTGGAAGCCACTACTTTGGCATCGGTATACACCAGCCAGCGCGGCATCGAGGTAATAATGTCAGGATCTTGATGGGAGGCCATCACATAGTCCAGATTTTTTAGTTTGGTATAACGGTTCAGTTCCATGGTTAAAGGAACATAGGTCAGGTCACCACCCGGATCTAAAACCGCGGCCCGATCATGATCAATAATTAAAAACTGATTGGCCTGAATACCTTCCCCTTTGACCAGACTGGTAAAACTGATGCATTTATGTGTGCCATTATCAAATAATATTTGTGACGTTGTGCGCTCGAAACTCATAACTACCCCGGAAAAATTCTTTAAATATTAAATATTTTTTAATTCCATAATAAAATAATGGGATTTAATGCATGTTTCAATCAGAGTTTAGATTTTTATCATTATTTATAAAAAAACCCGTCACGACTAGACGGGTTTTTTCAGGTTCTAGCTCAATTAGAAGAAATAATGCTGCACTAAGGTTGAGACACCCACCACTAGGAAAATTGCAGCACCAATTTTATGGATCAAGGAAATCGGTAATTTATCTGCCAGCTTATCGCCAATAAACACGGCGGGTGCATTGGCAAGCATCATGCCGAATGTGGTTCCACACATAACCCAGAACACACTGTCAAAACGTGCCGCCAAAGCCACGGTTGCAATCTGGGTTTTATCGCCAATTTCAGCCAAGAAGAATAAGATGAAGGTGGCACCAAAAACCCCAAATTTCTGCCATTTATTGATACTTTCGCTTTCATCACCCAATTCATCCGGAATCAGCATCCAGATCGCCATGCCTATAAAGCCTAGGGCGAGAATCCACAACAGGATTTCAGGACTGAGTACGGTGGTAATCCATTGCCCTAAGACAGCAGAAATACCATGATTAATAGTGGTCGCAAGCAGGATGGCAATCAAGATCGGAACAGGTTTACGGAAACGGGCTGCCAGTAATAATGCCAGCAATTGGGTTTTATCGCCCATTTCAGCAAGGGCAACAATTGATGTGGAGATGAGGAATTCATACATGGTTGAATGCTCTGGCTAGCAAAATATACCGATGACCTACCCCTCCTGCTAGCCAAAATCAAATAGATTGATGCAGAGTGGTAAATCAAAGGTCTTGCCAACAAAAGCACAGCTGAAAAGCTGTTCTTGGTTCTTTGCTATGATGACCATGTTCGGTTGAACAATTATGTTGATCATCACCTCTTTACTTTGCGTAAAGAGCGGCTACTCCCCAATGAAGTAAGGCCATTCTAGCAAACAATAAAATGCTTTTGAATGCTTAAGCCCAAAATTTTTGGTAACTCCAGACCAAGAGACGGATCAACCCCAGCATAAACGCCAGATAGGCACTGAGACCGAGAAAACCAAAACTGCCCCCAGCACTTACCCCACCGACATGCTGCGCCTGATATTCCATGGCCATCACTACAGTCCCGACCAGTACCTCCAGCCCCATAACGGCGTACATGACCCAATCCCAAGGGAAATGCAAGAAACTTACCCATAAGCCCATTAATACAAAAACGATGAGTAATAAGGGTAGCATCACCCGATAAATCACTAACATCCTTGCTCCCTGATCCAAAAAATCGTTATCAATACGGATTTATTTTAGGCAAAAGTATTCTCAAATAAAGCCATATTTTTGTCACCCTAAAAATAGAAAACCCCGCTGATGCGAGGTCTTCTAGATTCAAAAACGATTACAGCAATAAGCTACGAATGTCTTTGAGTAACTTGGTCAGCTTATTGGTAAAGCGTGCTGCATCCGCACCGTTAATGACACGATGGTCATAAGACAATGACAATGGCAACATCAAACGCGGATCAAAGTCTTTGCCATTCCATACCGGTTGCATGGTTGCAGGTGAAATACCTAAAATCGCAACTTGTGGCCAGTTCACCAACGGCGTAAATGCGGTTCCACCAATACTGCCTAAGCTGGTAATGGTAAAGTTGGCACCTTGTAAATCTTTCGGCGACAATTTGCGGTCACGTGCTTTCTGGCTCAGTTCAGCCAGTTCAGTCGCGATTTGCTTAATTGATTTCTGGTCAGGATTACGCAGTACTGGAACAGTCAAGCCATCTGGGGTCGCAACCGCAATACCCATATGGATTTCGTTACGTAACAATACCGACTTCTGGTCATCCGCCAGATGGCCTGCGAAATAAGGTTCTTCTTTCAGCAAGTGTGCGACTGCTTTGGCAATAAAGGCCAAAATGGTTAAGCTCAGACCCTGCTTTTTAAAGCCGTCCTTCAGTTCGCCACGCCACGCTTCAAGCTCGGTGATATCGGCCAAATCAAACTGTGTGACTTGCGGGATAAAGTTATTCAATGACAATTGCGGTACAGACACTTGCTGTAAACGCGTCATGGCTTTCACTTCACCGCCACCAAAGGCACTAAAGTCTGGCAACTTCGGCAAGCCCGACGCTACTGGCGCTGCTTGCGCAGCAGGCGCTGCCTGAGCTGTAGTGAGACGCGCTTTTACATAAGCAAAAACATCGTCCTTCATCACACGGCCATGTTCACCTGAAGCCTTCACCTGACCCAGAATCACGCCTAATTCACGTGCCAGTTTACGCACCGCAGGACCTGCATAAACCTTCGCATTTTCAGCTTCTTGTTCTTTGGTCAGCTTTTCTGCTTGCGCTGGCGCACTCGGTGCTGCGGTCGCTGCTGCCTGTGGTTTTGCTGGTGCTGCTGGAGTCGCAGGTGCTGCGGCAGGTTGAGCTTTCGCTTCTGCTGGAGCAGCAGCCTGACCGCTCACCTCAATTGTTGCCAAAGCCACGCCTTGACGCACTTCTTGATTGGCAGAGACATGAATTGCTTTCACAATCCCTGCAACCGAGCTTGGCACTTCAACCGATGCCTTATCCGATTCAACCACACATAGGCTTTGTTGAGCTTCAACGCGATCGCCAACATTGACCAGAATTTCTGAAACCAGTGCTTTTTCTACACCCAGATCAGGCACTTCAATTTCAATATTACCTGTTGAGGTATTGCTTGCAGCGGGTGCTTCAGTCGTTGTGACTGGCGCTTCTGCTTGAGCTGGGGCAGCTTGCGGTTCCGGTTCCGATGCTGCATGAGCAGCTGTCTTCACCTGAATTAAGACTACACCTTCTTTGATGCTGTCGCCTTCTTTGATCTGGATCGCTTCTACAATCCCCGCAACCGAGCTTGGTACTTCTACCGTCGCCTTGTCCGATTCAACTACAACAATACTTTGTTCTGGTTCAATCTGGTCACCGACCTTGACCAGCACTTCTGCTACCAAGGCTTTTTCTACACCAATATCTGGAACTTTGACATCCACAACCTGGCTTGCTGTCGCTGTTGGAGCAGCGGCGGGTTGTGCTTTTGTTTCAGCTTCGACAGGTTTTGCTTCTGCTTTTGGCGCTTCCGCTTTCGGTGCTTCGTTCGCAGGTGCTTCCGCAGCAGACTCCGACTCTAGTTCGATCAATGCAACGCCTTCAGTGACTTCATCACCCTGTTGAACCAGAATACTTTTCACGATTCCTGCCGCAGTGCTTGGTACTTCTACCGTTGCCTTATCTGACTCTAACACCAGCAGGCTATCGTCAACTGCAACATGGTCGCCTACTTTGACCAAGATTTCTGCAACGAGCGCTTTATCTACGCCAATATCAGGTGCTTGGATTTGCATGATTATTTCCCCTCACCTGTTTGTGTTTCATTGTATTCAGCCACAGCCTGAACTTCCGGATGCGCTTGTGGCGCCCATGCAACTGGGCGGTCGGTATCTAACTCAAAGTTAGAAATGGCATCTTTCACCAAACGCGCATCAACTTCGCCTTCGTCAGCAAGTTTTTTCAATGTCGCAACAACGATATGCGCAGCGTCAACACCAAAGAAACTACGTAAGTTTGCACGTGTATCTGAACGACCGTAACCATCTGTACCTAATGCAACAAATGGGCGACCATCTGGAAGATAGGCACGGATTTGTTCGCTATACGCACGCATATGATCTGTTGCAGACACAACGATACCTTCGGTACCACGTAACTGTTTAGATACCCAAGACTCTTTCACTTCTTCAGTCAATGGGTGTAAACGGTTGTATTCTTCACATGCCATACCGTCACGTGACAACTCATTGAAGCTGGTGACACTCCAAACGTTTGAATGAATCTGGTATTCATCACGTAAGATTTTCGCAGCTTTAATCACTTCACGTAGAATGACACCTGAGCCCATTAATTGAACCGTAGCTTTGTCATCTTTTTCGAACAGGTACATACCACGTTTAATGCCTTCCTCAGCGCCTTCTGGCATTGCAGGATGCTCGTAGTTTTCATTCATTACGGTTAAGTAATAGAACACACGCTCTTGGTTGACATACATACGTTGTAAACCGTCATGTACGATCACAGCCAGTTCATAACCAAAACATGGATCATAAGATACGCAGTTTGGAATCGTGTTTGCCAAGATATGTGAATGACCATCTTGGTGCTGTAAACCTTCACCGTTTAATGTGGTACGACCAGCAGTCGCGCCCAACAAGAAACCTTGTGCCTGTGCATCGCCCGCAGCCCATGCAATGTCGCCAATACGCTGGAAACCAAACATTGAGTAGTACATGTACATTGGAATCATTGGCAAGTTATTGGTTGAATAACTGGTTGCCAACGCAGCCCAAGCGCTCATCGCACCCGCTTCGTTAATCCCTTCTTGCAGCATGTGACCGTCACTTGCTTCACGGTAATGCATTAACTGTTCTTGGTCTTCTGGGGTATATTTTTGACCGTGAGCGGCATAAATACCGAGCTGACGGAACATCCCTTCTAAACCAAATGTACGTGCTTCGTCTGGAACGATTGGCACGACGCGGTCTTTAATCGCTTTTTCTTTCAGTAAAGCGGCAATTAAACGTACCATCAGCATCGTGGTCGATTGCTCTTTACCACCAGAACCATTTAATACCGCATCAAATACTGATAATTCAGGAATCGCTAAAGTTTCACTCTCTTTACGACGTGCAGGTAGGTAACCGCCTAATGCCTCACGACGCGCCTTCATGTACTTCATTTCTGGAGAGTTTTCACTTGGGCGATAGAATGGCAGCTCTTCTAACTTATCATCTGTAAATGGCAGGTTGAAACGGTCACGTACATATTTCAAAGAGTCGATCTGCATTTTCTTGATTTGGTGAGTTTTGTTCACCGCTTCAATTTCTTCAGACAAACCATAGCCTTTAACCGTTTTCGCAAGAATAACGGTTGGTTGACCTTTGGCTTTCATTGCTTCGGCATAGGCAGCAAAAACTTTGTACGGGTCATGACCACCACGGTTAAGATTGTCGATGTCTTCATCGCTTAAATCTTTGACCAGTTCCGCAGCTTCTGGGTACTTGCCAAAGAATTTCTCACGTGTATATGCACCGCCTTTGACTTGATAGCGTTGGTATTCGCCATCAACGGTTTCATCCATCACTGCTTTTAAAGCACCAGACTTGTCTTTGGCAAGGAGCGGATCCCAATGACGGCCCCAAACCACTTTAATCACACGCCAGCCCGCACCACGGAATAACGATTCTAATTCTTGAATGATTTTACCGTTACCACGTACCGGACCATCCAGACGCTGTAAATTACAGTTCACCACCCAAATCAGGTTATCAAGCTTTTCACGACCTGCCAGTGAAATTGCACCCGTACTCTCTGGCTCATCCATCTCACCATCGCCCAGATAAGCCCAGACTTTACGGTCTTCTTCTTTGATCAGGCCACGATTCATCAGATATTTCTGAATATGTGCCTGATAGATCGACATGATCGGACCAAGACCCATTGATACGGTCGGGAACTGCCAGTAGTCCGGCATTAAATAGGGATGTGGATAACTAGGTAAACCGTTACCGCCCACTTCACGGCGGAAATTACTGAGCTGCTCTTCATTTAAACGCCCTTCAAGGAAAGAACGCGCATAGATACCCGGGGCACAGTGACCTTGGTAATAAATCATGTCGCCGCCAAAGTTGTTCGAGGCAGCACGGAAGAAATGGTTGAAACCAACATCATACAAGGTTGCAGACGATGCGAAACTGGCAAGGTGACCACCCAGATCATCCCCAGTCTTGTTCGCACGTAATACCATTGCCAAAGCATTCCAGCGGATCAAAGCGCGGATACGGCGTTCCATATCCTGATCACCTGGCATTGCAGGTTGTTCATCAACTGAAATGGTGTTGAGGTAAGGTGTATTTAAGCGCTGGATTGGCACATGTTTCGCAATTGCCCGTTGATAGAGTTTTTCTAGTAAGAAAGCAGCTCGTTCCGTGCCCATGTGTTGTAATACAGAATCAAATGCTTCTTGCCATTCTTGGGTTTCTTGCGCGTCAGAGTCGCCATAAAACGCCATACAATTCACCTTTTCCCTTAAGTTATTTGTCGACCCTATTTTTATCATGTTTTGCTTTATAAGGGGTATGGCCCTAGCTGAATGGGAAACGCTATATTATTTTCTGGCAAAATAGTCATTGACCGAACTGAAACAAAACACATAAAAAATCGCCAATAAAGGCGATTTTTTCTTAACATTTATATACAACTGTTAACAAATTACATTAAGGCAACATTGCGAGGTAAGTTGAAGGATTTTTACGCTGTCCATCTTTCACCACTTCAAAATGTAAATGCGGGCCAGTACAACGACCAGTACAGCCAACATTGGCAATATGCTCACCTGCGCTAACACGATCGCCTGCGTTTACGATTAAACGTGATGCATGGGCATAGCGAGTGATATAACCATTGCCATGATCAATTTCAACATATTGTCCATAACCCGTGCCCCAGCCTGATTTGGTCACAACACCAGGGCCTGTTGAATAAATCGGTGTGCCTGAAGGTGCAGCCAGATCAACCCCTGAATGATGGCGGGTTGAACCGAGTAAAGTACGTGTTCCCCAAGAAGAACTCACGCGACCTTCCTGTAATGGATGGCTGACCAACCAAGAATAACCGGTATTTGCAGAGAACGAAGAAGACGCATTGTCTTGAGATGAAACTGCGGAACGACCGTATTTCTTTTCGATCGTTGCATTGTTCAATTCAATGGTTTTTTCACGTAATTTAACTGACACATTCGAAATAGCAGGCAGATCCATATCTGCAGAATGAGTATAAGAACCTTGAGCGAGAGTCTTTGATAATTGCTCTAGACGGTCATCACCTGTTGACTGACCAATATTCTGGTAGTCTGCAAAAGCAACCGAAGCAGCTGAAGCAGCCAATGAAAATGCGAGTAAAATACGACGCGTATGATGCATAAAAAACCTCTTGAAACCGTCCTTCAAACGTTCCTTTATCATCTCTTCCTTGATAACAGCTGAACCAAACGCTTAAGATGGACACATTACCTCCGAGGAAGTTCTATGTCTGAGCCTAACAACGTTTTCCAACAGAAAGGACAACACATAAAAACTGGAAACTTAACGTTTCTGACAACGCAAGTTACGCAATGGAAACAACTTACGAAAATTATTCAACCGTTATTGCCCCAACCAGAGCAATGGCAAGTTGTTTGTTATCAACATGGTGTTTTGATCATTACTGGTGAAAATCAGGCCATGATTAGTCAACTCAGCTATTTACAAAGCAACTATGTTGCGCAGTTAGCTCAGCTCGAAGGACTCAAGGAATTACGAAAAATCCAAGTTCGTTTAAGAAACAAAACAGTTGTCTCTCGTGAACCCTCTCCCCCAACAAAAGCACTTACATCAGAGACCCAAGAGCAATTGCGTAGCGCCGCTGAATATGTGAGCGACCCTAAGCTTAGCCAAGCTCTACTACGTTTGGCAAGCAATAAAAAGTAAACTTCATACATTCAGTATCGAAATACGTCATTATATTTTGTGACAAAATCCTCAGATTCATTTGTTATAATATAACATAGCCAATAAAAGACAATGACTTATGTCACACTCACATAAGGAATTGGACAATCATTCTCGTTATTAAATGTTACAATTTCATAGCTGCTTGGATCATTTTGAACATTGCGTAATAACTGATTGTTCAGCGCATGACCCGACTTATAACCATCAAACTTGGCAATAATCTGGTGACCAAGCAAATATAAGTCACCGACTGCATCTAAAATCTTGTGTCGCACAAACTCATCGGCGAAACGCAAGCCTTCCTCATTGACCACACCAGTATCATCAACACCAATGGCATTTTCCAGGCTTGCACCCAAGGCCAGATTATTGGCTTTGAGATAATCCAGATCCTTCATAAAACCAAAAGTTCGGGCTTCACTCACTTCATAAACAAAGGTTTCTGTTGAAAAATCAATGGTCGCTGACTGGTATTCTTTGGCAAAGGCGGGATGATCAAAATCAATGGTAAAGTTAAGCTGAAAGCCCGAATGAGGCGTAAAAATCGCTTTTTTGTCATCAATTAAAGCTTCGACGGGCTTTAAAATGCGGATAAACTTCTTTGGTGCATCTTGCTCTGCCAGCTCACCTTGCATGAGCAGATAGATAAAAGGTCCTGCACTGCCATCCATGATCGGCACTTCAGAAGCAGACACTTCAACAATCAGGTTATCGATTCCCAATCCGGCAATCGCACTCATGACATGCTCAATGGTGCCCACTTTGATGTCCTCACGCACCAGATTCGAACACATAAATGCTTCTTGAATCAGCAAGGCATTGGCCGGAATATCCACAGGGGGATTTAAGTCGATACGGCGAAAGACAATACCTCCGTCAATATGGTGTGGAACAAAATTGATCAGCACCTTTTGACCACTGTGCAAACCAATCCCGCTCGCTTTCACCACACGCTTGAGAGTACGTTGTTTCAACATGCCATACCAACTTCATTTGCAAAAACCGATATAACTTAGCATATTTTGCCATTTTAAAAAAATAAAAAAGGAGGCAATTGATTGCCTCCTTTCTCTAAATAACTGATTTTATTATTTACGTTGCTGATTTTTCAGATAGTCTTGAATGCTCATTGGCGATGAACGTGGCGTAGAACTTGCGGTAGCACTTGCTGGAGCATCTACATTTGCTCGTTTACTAATCGCCGGAACGTCATCTTCATCAACCGGTTGTTGTGCCACTTGAGCAGAACTTACATGCGAAGCAGCAGTCCGTCGTTTCTGGTCCACTTCACTGGCATTACGCGTTAAACCAGTCGCGATAACGGTAACGCGAAGTTCATCACGCGCATCGGGATCGAATACTGTACCGTAGAAGATTTCACCTTCATCCAGGTCAACAATCTGGTTCACCACATCGGTAATGATCTCGGTTTCACGTAAGGTAATATCATCACCACCGGTGATGTTGATCAACACGCCTTTCGCATTAATAATATTCACATTATCAAGCAACGGGCTACGGATCGCCTGTTCAGCGGCTTGGCGGGCACGATCTTCACCACGACCTAAACCAGCACCCATCATGGCATAACCACGTGTACTCATCGCTGTTTTCAAGTCGGCGAAGTCGAGGTTAATATGACCACGATTGACCACAAGGTCAAAAATACTGCGAACTGCGTTCAACAATACATCATCTGCCTTTTTATAGGCATCTTTCATTGAGATATCGCCATAGACGCTGAGTAAGCGCTGGTTCGGAATGATAATCAGTGAATCAACATGTGCTTCTAAAGCATCAATGCCTTTTTCAGCAGACTTTTGACGGCGACGGCCTTCAAAGTTAAATGGGGTTGTCACTACACCAACGGTCAGGATACCCATTTCTTTGGCAACTTCAGCAACAACCGGTGCAGCACCTGTACCAGTACCACCACCCATACCGGCAGTAACGAAGACCATATCAGTCCCTTCAAGGTGCTGACGGATCACATCACGGCTTTCTTCAGCGGCGATTTGACCCACTTCCGGATTTGCACCCGCGCCTAAACCACGCGTACTTTGTTCACCCAATTGAATTTTGAATGGCGCGTTCATGCTGTCCAGTGCTTGTTTATCTGTATTGGCACAAACAAACTTGACACCTTGAATATCCGACTGGGCCATGTGTTGCACGGCATTACCGCCACCACCACCCACACCAAATACTGTGAAACGGGCTTGACCGTTGCCATTGTCTAGTTCATCTTCTATAAATTCAAATGAGGCCATGACCTTTAGATTTCCTAATATTAATGGCAGTTACTTCAGCCCGTTACTGCCCTGATTTTTAAACAACTGATGTTTAGGATGCTGTTCAATAATCACCAGATTGTCAAGTACAGTGGCAGATTTAGAACAACTTCCTAACAAATTTTCCCAAAAATAACTACAACTTAAAAAATGGCCTTTAATTTGCTATTTAATGCATTCCAACCATTGGCAACCCGATCAACAAAACTACGATCGCTGGCCTCTTCTGGTTCTTCGACCGTATCCTGCAAATCACTCTGGCTAAACATCAACAAACCTGCTGCAGTAGCATACATTGAACGACGCAATGCTGGTAAGTGCTGATCCTCCGCATATACTTGCAGTGGCGGATTGCCCAGATGCGCAGATACACCGAGCGTACGACGCGCCAGATTCACCATGCCTTCAATTTGGCAGGCATCTCCGGTCAGCACCACACCATGATATAAACCATGAATCGCCCCGCTATGCTCCAGTTCTTCACGAATTGAAGCAAAAATTTCTTCATAACGCGCAATAATGATTTCTGCAAGCTCAATACGACTGATGGTTTGTGTGCCATCAATGCCTTGCACCTGAATCATGTGGTCCGGTTTCACCACACTCAGATCAACGCAACCATGTAAAATCTTGATGCGTTCCGCTTCTTCTGTGGTGGTTTGTAAAACCGCTGCAATATCACGGGTGACATTCTCACCACCACGTGGCAAGGTCCGTGCGAGTGCCAAACGACCATCCAGATACACTGCAATATTGGTAATGCCTGCGCCAATATCGACCAGACAAACCCCATATTCTTTTTCATCTTTGAGCAGACTTGCCTCAGCCGTTGCCAGACAAGACACCACCATTTTCTCTACCCCGATATTGGCCCCTTTCATGGCACGATCCAGGTTTTGCATGGTGCTGATCGGCATCATCATCAACTGATAATGGCCTGTCATGCTATGTGCAGACATATTGACCGGATTCTGCACCCATTCAGCCGAATCACCGAGCTCAAAGCCCAATGGCACAGCGCTGGCCAGATAATAATCCGGTGAGACATGACTGGCTTTGGCCAACTCCAGCGCACGCACCACTTCATTTGTCGTAATAATATGATCGTGGTTGGCGACAGGGGTACGACCTGATGCATAAAAACTTTGTAATTCAGTACTCGGAATAGACACCCATGCGCTATGAATACGGCACTCTGCCATATCCTCTGCTTCGGATACTGCATTTTTAATCGCAGCAATGACCTTGTCCAAGCTGACAATCTTGCCTTTAACCATGCCTCGGTTGCGAGCAGTTGCCATGCCAATGACCTGGATCTTATCCGGTGCATGGACCTTACCAATCAAGACTGAGACTTTATGGGTCCCAATATCAATCGCAACAACTGAGGGAACAGCTTCACTCATTACTTCAATACCATATCTTTAGTGTTGTTTAGGACCACTGCCCTTTATTTTAAGCCACGTATTATGGCTTTGCCTGAATTGCCCCTGCAAGGCTTGTGTCATCAATCGTTACAACTAACTGACCATTCACAATCTTCGGCGGAGCTGCGTTTTTCCATTGAATGGCCAGGCCATTGCGGTAACGCAGATCAATTGCCGTGATTTTAGACCATGCAGGTTTTAGATCTGTCTGTGCCAAATGGCTTAAGCGCTGCAGCTTGTTCATGGTTTGATCCTGATCCACGATAATCCGTAAACCCGAATCAAACTGCATAAACCAGGTCATGCGCTCAGTTAAATACAGTTCTTTTAATCTTAAATTCGCTGGATGAAATAACTGGTTAATTTCATTATAGCGACGCATCATCATTTTGGATTGGCTGGCTGGCCCATGTAACAGTGGCAAATTTGGATGTGCTTGCGGAACCGCTTCACTAAACACCTCACCATTATCACTCAGCAAACGCCCTGTTCCCCAACGTGCAATCGCATGACGCGGCATCACCCGCACCCGAATTGCATTTGGCCAAGCTCGTGATACCACCACACGGTCCACCCAAGAAACCTTTAATGCCTGATCCCGAATCTGTTCTAAATCCGACGTAAAGTAATTATCTTTGATAATCGGGTTCAGGTATTTAACCAATTGCTGATTTTCGACCTCAGAATTGGTGCCCACCACCTGCAACTCTGCCACTTTGGCATCGGTCATGACTTTATATAAGCCAAACAGACCCAATGCCAGTACAGCGAATGCAATAACAAGTAATGCCCAGCCGCCCGCATTCACCATCTTTTGTTTAGGCGAAGGCGGTTTCTCGTGAATCGAGCTAATGGCGGGTCGCGTTTTGCGACGCATAGATGCAGGAAGTTGAGCCATAAATAATTAAGCCGACTTTGCTAAAGTTTGCTCTAAAATCGCAACACAGAGCTGATCAAAATTATAACCAACGGCTTGCGCTGCTTTTGGTACCAGAGAATGACTGGTCATGCCTGGAACAGTATTAACTTCCAATAACCAGAAATTCCCCTGTTCATCCTGCATCGCATCAATACGGCCCCAGCCTTCTGCACCCACGGCCTGGAAAGCACGTAAACACAATGCCTGTAGACTTTTCTCTTCTGACTCGCTGAGACCGCAAGGAATACCATATTCCACATCATTACGCTGATATTTTGCTTCATAGTCATAAAAAGCAACATCTGCGGGTGGCTGTAAACGAATCACCGGTAAAGGCTGACCGTTCAGGAATGAAATCGTGAATTCACGACCTGTAATCCATTTTTCAGCCATCACCACTGCATCATGCTGGGTCGCTTTTTCAATGGCTGCTGCAAAGTCTTCTGCTTTCTCAACCTTACTCATGCCGACACTTGAGCCTTCATGTACCGGCTTGATAATCACAGGCAAGCCCAATTCAGCAATTACAGGTTCAAGATCGGTATCTTTGGTAATAATGCGGTAAGGCGCAGTCGGTAAATCGCTACCTTGCCAGATCTGCTTGGTTTTGACTTTGTCCATGCCAATAGCAGAACCTTGCACGCCGGTCCCGGTATACGGAATATTCAACCATTCCAATACGCCTTGAATCTGGCCATCTTCACCGCCACGACCATGCAATACGATAAAAGCACGATCGTAACCGACCAGTTCAGTCACACTACGATCTTGCGGATCAAATGCTTCTGCCTGCACACCCGAACGCAACAATGCGTCTAAAACGGCCTGACCGCTGTCTAATGACACCGCACGCTCAGCCGATTTCCCACCAAATAACACAGCAACTTTGCCGAATTTCGCAGCATTTGACACGTTTATATCCTTAAAACTGTAAAACTTTTAATATTCAAAACACAAAATTATTGGGCATACAAACGATGCTGGGCCAATTCTACCGAAATTGCTCCTACGTTACCCGCGCCTTGTGTTAATAACAGGTCATTAGCTTGTAACACTTTTTGTAAAACGCCTGGTAAATTGCCTTCCACTGGATCAACCAGAATCGGTTCCACTTCGCCACGCAGACGAATACTACGTGCCAAGGCACGGCTATCCGCACCCACAATCGGTTTTTCGCCAGCCGGGTAAACTTCTAACAATAATAACTGGTCGACTTGTGATAACACATCTACGAAGTCATCAAAACAGTCACGGGTACGGCTAAAACGGTGCGGCTGGAACAACATCACCAAACGGCGGTCCGGATGGCTGGCACGTGCCGCCTTAATGGTTGCCTCAACTTCTTTTGGATGATGACCATAGTCATCTACCAATTTCACCATGCCCTCGCCAACTTCATATTCACCTTGCACCTGGAAGCGACGACCCACACCACTAAAGCCTTCCAAGGCACGGCAAATCGCACCATCAGAAACGCCTTCATCAGTTGCTACTCCAATCGCAGCAAGCGCATTTAGGACATTATGCAAGCCAGGCTGATTAATGGTGACACGTAAAGGCTCACGATCTTTACGCAATACGGTAAAGTGCGAACGCATGCCTTCCTGCGCCACATCAATAGCACGAATATCGTTACCTTCGTCAAAACCGTAAGTTAAGACCGGACGACCAACACGCGGTAAAATCTCACGAATATTGGCATCATCGCCACAGACAACTGCCAAACCGTAGAATGGCAGGTTATGCAGGAACTGGATAAAGGTATCTTTTAATTTATCGAAGCTGCCTTCATAAGTATCCATGTGATCTGCATCGATATTGGTCACAATCGCAGCCATCGGCTGTAAATACAGGAATGAAGCATCCGACTCATCTGCTTCCGCCACGATAAAGCGGCTTTCGCCCAAGGCTGCATTGACCCCGGTACTATTCAGCAAACCACCGATCACATAGGTTGGATCGAGATTTTCTTCCGCCAGCATGGTGGTCAATAAACTGGTGGTGGTGGTTTTACCATGTGTTCCCGCAACCGCAATGCCATGACGGTAACGCATTAACTCACCCAACATTTCTGCACGGCGCACAATCGGGGTACGTTGTTCAATTGCAGCTTTAATCTCTGGATTTTCAGGATCAATTGCTGTCGACACCACCAGTACATTGGCGTTTTTAATATTGTCTGCCGAGTGGCCGATAAACACCTTGATGCCGTTGGCTTCGAGTTGAGCCGTGGTTTTTGAGGCTTTAATATCCGAGCCCGAAATTTTATAACCCTGATTACTCAATACCTCGGCGATACCACACATCCCCGCACCCCCAATACCAACAAAGTGGATATTTTTAATACGGCGCATTTCTGGCACTTTAATCAGCTTTTTGGCTTGGTTTGGATTTGTAGGAGACATAGATAAACTCGAATTACAATTTTTTAATCAGATCAACCACATGCTGCGTCGCATCCGGTTGTGCTTGTTGACGTGCTTTAACCGCCATTTCAGAGAGGAGCTGGCGATTGAGCAAGCTGGCAAATAACTCATCTAAAACAGCAGGGGTCATTTCTGTTTGCTGGCAAATCTTTGCAGCGCCTGCATTTGCCAAAAATTTGGCATTTGCAGTCTGGTGATCATCCACCGCAATCGGTAAAGGAACAAAAACCGCTGCCAGACCTGCGGTTGCGACTTCAGTTACCGTTAAAGCACCGGCACGACAAATAATTAAATCAGCCTCGCTATAGGCTTTGGCCATATCATGAATAAACGGCTCAACCTGAACCGTTAAATGCTCAGCTGCACCTTGATAGAGGGCACGCGTCGCATCCTGCTTATTTTGACCACATTGATGAAATACATTCAGCGGTACACTAACTTTCTTCAATGCCTCTGGTAAACGTTCATTTAACGCCTGCGCCCCCAATGAACCACCCACAATTAAAATATTCAGTGGCAATTGTTGCTGTTCACGGGTTTGGTAACGCCATGACGGATTCAGAATCGCAGTGATTTCGGCACGCACAGGATTGCCTGTGGTCACCACTTTATCACTACTTGGGAATGTCTCTGGAAAAGCCTGACATACGGTTGTGGCGATACGTGCCAGTTGGGTATTGGTAAAGCCTGCAATCGCATTCTGTTCATGGATCAACACAGGAATACCCAGTAACCGTGCAGCCAAGCCACCTGGCCCGGCGACATAACCGCCAAAACCCGCGACAGCATCAATTTTCAGCTGCTTCATGTAGCGCATGGCGCTTAAGGTTGCTTTTAAAATTTTAAATGGTGCACTGAGTTTACGGATCAGGCCATTACCACGCACACCTTGAATATCGATCTGATAAATCGGAATATTTTGATCTTTGAGTAACCGGTTTTCCATTCCTGTCGGGGTCGCCAGCCAAGAGACCTGACAGCCCTCTTGTTGCAGTTGTTTGGCAACAGCAAGCGCAGGAAAAACATGTCCACCTGTACCAGCGGCCATCATCATGACATGTTTGGGTTTGTTCTGGGGTGAATTGGTCACGGTTTAATTCTTCAACTCAAAAAAAGGTTATCGTCTATTGTTTTCGAGCGTTATTTTAATCCTAAAGCTTCATTCACGAAAAGCGAATTTCACTTGTTTACAACAGAAAGCTGAGCTTTTTTCGATTGTTTGTTAAAAACTAGAGACTGCCGATATCTAAAAGCCCATTTGCATCCAAAATTCGAAGCAATACAAACGGGCAGTTTGGTCAAAAAATAAAAATTATTTAGTTTTTAGATCCTGCTTCCAGCACGGCAAATAGATCATCCGCAATCGATGTCCCAAATTGTGCATCAATCTCACGGATACAGGTTGGACTGGTCACATTAATTTCAGTCACATAATTACCAATCACATCCAGACCAACGAAAACCAAACCTTTTTCACGCAGGAACGGACCAACTTTTGCCGCAATCAATTTATCATTTTCAGTCAGCGGACGTGCCTGACCTAAACCACCTGCCGCCAGATTACCGCGCACTTCGCCATTTTGCGGAATACGAGCCAGACAATAGGGAACCGGTTCGCCATTGACCATCAAGATACGCTTATCCCCTTCTACAATCTCAGGAATATAACGCTGTGCCATGATCGGACGTGTCCCCATTTCCGTGAGCATTTCCAGCGTTGAACCGATATTCACCCCGTCTTGATACAGACGGAAAATCCCCATGCCGCCCATACCATCCAGCGGTTTCACAATCACATCACCATGTTCTTTGATAAATTCACGAATCAGGCTTTGTTGAGACGTCACTAAGGTCGGGACTTGCAGTTCTGGGAATTGGGTGGCAAATAGCTTTTCATTACAGTCACGTAGTGATTGCGGTTTATTGATAATCCACGCACCTTCACGTTCTGCCTGTTCCAGAATATAGGTGGTATAGACAAAGTTCATGTCAAAAGGCGGATCTTTACGCATCAATACTACATCGTAATCGGCCAATGACTCTTTGCGTTGCTCACCTAACTCGTAATAATGATTGTAATCTTCAAATACTTTTAAAGGAGAGATCAGACCAAACGCTTTACCCTGATCGATATATAAATCGTGCTGCAATGCATAACCCAGTTCATGACCACGACGGCTGGCCGCCCATAACATCGCCATGGTGGAATCTTTTTTGAGATTCACGGTTTCAATCGGGTCCATCACTACCAGTACACGCATAATCTGACGCTCGTATTTTTTAATCTTGGCAAAAAGTATAACCAAGTTTGCAGGCAATCGTGAAACAAGTTGTATAAATCTTAAAGATTAAAAAATCTATTTTGTTCAATTAATTACAACATATTAAAAATATTCAGCTTTATCATTTAATTTATTGAGGAGAAGAAAACCACCAGTTGACTCAACTTATAAACCAGTCATTTCCACTCTCCTTATTTTAAAATTGCTTTAGCCAAGAAGGCGTTGAATATCTTTGGCAATTTTTTCAGGTTTGGTAATCGGCGAATAACGTTTGACCACCTCACCATTTTGATTAATCAGGAATTTGGTGAAATTCCATTTAATACTTTCACTGCCCAAAATTCCCTTGGCTTCAGAAGTTAAATATTGATACAGAGGATGTGCGGTTGGGCCATTCACATCAATCTTGGCAAACATTGGAAATGACACGCCATAATTACGCTGACAGAAGCTGCCGATTTCTTCATTGCTGGATGGATCTTGATTGGCAAACTGGTTACACGGGAAACCGAGAATCACCAACCCTTGTTGTTGATAGTCCTGATATAACTTTTCCAGACCTTCAAATTGTGGCGTAAGGCCACATTGGCTGGCCGTATTCACCACCAATAACACTTTGCCTTGGTAATCCGCGAGGTTCTTTTGTTCGCCTTCTAACAGTTCTGCCTGAAAATCATAAATCTTGCTCATAGATGTTCTCTCTTCTATCCAATCGTGGTTGTACTCAAAATAGTTTGCTTAATCATTCAGCTTGTTTATTTAATATTGCACACAATTATATTGTGCACAAGTTAATTATACGCAATGTACTTTTTAAACGATCCAATTTATACTGAATGTTCAACAACCAAGTCGAGGAAAAACATCATGACTGAAGTTTCATTTTTGGATAATCAGGTATGTTTTGCCATGTATTCCGCGACCAATGCCATGATTCGCCAGTATCGGCCTTTGCTGCAGGAATATAACCTGACCTATCCGCAATTTATTGTGTTACTGGCCCTGTACGAACAAGACAATGTGATGTTGTCAGAGATTGGACAAAAAACTTTTTTTGATTCAGGCACCCTAACGCCAATTATTAAAAAACTTGAAGAAAAGCAGTTTTTAAAACGTGTGGCAGTTAAAGAAGATGAGCGGATGAAAAAAGTGATCTTGCTAGAAAAAGCACTGGTTTCAAAAGATGAGATTATCGCAATTCCGTTTAAACTCGCCTGCGCTTTAGGCATGCAGCAGAATGATCTGCTGGCGATTCATAACTTATGCCATCGTTTTTTAAAGGGTTTGGAACAATCGAAACTCGAGTCTATGGAAAGTTAAATGCAGCAAGCGATTGTGGGTTTTCATCTCGATGAAGAAGGACATTGGGTTGCAGACCTTGCCTGTGGGCATGGGCAACATGTCCGTCATGATCCACCGTGGCAAAATCGTCCTTGGGTGTTAACCGAGCAAGGACGCAAAGAGAAATTAGGGGTGATGTTGGAATGTAAGAAGTGTGAGGAGAAAAATTGCAGTGCACTTTTTTAAGACAATGTCGTTAAAAAAAAGCCCAATACAGGATTGAGCTTTTTAATTATCTTTCTAGTTTAGATATCCATTTTTCTAAACAAGAAGAAAGGTAAATTACGGATAATCATCATAATAATTACCCATTTACCTGGCGTATAGACAGTTAATTTACCCTGATCAATGCCTTGCACAATATCAGCAGCGACTTGCTCAGGTGAGGCAAGCTTGCCTTTACCCGACATTCCAGCCGTCATCGGTGTCGCTGTTGGACCCGGCTTAATTAAAGTTGCTGTAACAGAAGAACCGATTAAAGCGAGGCGGTGTTGTAATCCTTGCAGATATTTATCAATCAATGCTTTCGATGCACCATAGACATAATTTGATTTACGCCCTCGGTCCCCTGCTACCGAACCAATCACAGCCAATTTACCGTGATTCTGTTCGATCATATGTTTGGCAATGATTTCAGTAAACAGGACTGGAGAAAGTGCATTGACCTCAATCGCCTGCTGACATTGCAACAGATCATTCTGACATTGCTCTTGATCAGGTAAATTGCCATGCGCAATCAGGGCAATATCAATTTTACCCTGTTGATTAATGGCATCAATGCAGTCCTGAATCGCTGTCGCATTTAAAAAATCGACGGTCTGAAATTGGATATTGGCCTGTGGGGTACGGACTTTCAGGTCACTTACCACACGCTGTAATTTATCATGATCCCGACCTAATAAAATTACTTCACACGGCTGCTGTTTAAGCCAGAGTCTGGCACAATGTTCAGCAATAGCGGACGTCCCGCCTACAATTAAGATTTTGGGTTGATTTGACATTTAAGCCCCTAATAGACGACGAGACATTTCCGAACTGATGCCGGGATCCCGATATTTTAAAAATTCATTCAACTGCGGATAACCCGCTTCAAAAAGTGATCGAGGCATACGCGCATCTTTGGCTAAATAAAGGCGTCCTTGCGCTTGCGCTACAATATGATCCAGCTCATTTAACAGTTTTAAGGTTTTTTCCCCACGATTCGGAAAATCCAGCGCCAAAGTCACCCCAGGTTTTGGGAAGCTCAGCAAGCCTCCTGACTCACGGTCACCAAATGTTTTTAATACGGCCAGAAATGAACCTTCACCTGATTTCTTAATGGCATTTAACATCTCTTGAGTGACTTCTTTACCAATCTCTTTCGGCACTACACTTTGATATTGATAAAAGCCTTTCGGTCCATACATTTTATTCCATTCATGCATGGCATCTAATGGATAAAAGAAGGGCTCGTAATGGACCTTTTGCGGCTGGCTTTTGAGTGAGTTACCGTGAAAATAGGCAAAATTAAACACTGGTAAACTGAGTTTATTGACCAAGGAGACCGGAGGCGTTATTGGAAAGGTTTTATCGTTAATTGCAGGTTCGACTTGCGTAGAAGCACCCGCCAGATTGCCCCGTGAAAAAAGTCCTTTGGCATTGGCACCATTCATGCAATCAATCCAGGAAACGGTGTATTCCCAGTCGGGTTCAGATGAGTCAGAAAGTGCGAAAAACTCATCCAGATTATGATAGGGAATGGTTTCTGCATCTATCCACGAACTTTGGACCGGACGCAACTGTATTTTCGCTTCCAGTATGATGCCTGTTAGACCAATCCCAGCTACTGTTGCATAGAACCACTCTGCTCTTTCCGTCTTTGAACACTCAATAATTTCACCATCCGTACGCAGCAACTTGATGTACAGGACATGATCGCCAAAAGAGCCAAAAGCATGATGATTCTTGCCATGCACATCATTGGCAATCGCCCCGCCGACAGTAATCATCTGTGTACCGGGTGTTACAGGTAACATCCAGCCCTGCGGAATCAGGGTACGGTGAATATCCTGTAAGGTTGCACCTGCTTCGCAGTGTAGAATTCCAGTCTGCAAGTCAAAAGAAATCAGATGATTCATGGCGGTCGTCAGCCATAAAACGCCGTTGCCATTTAATGCAACATCACCATAACTTCGCCCCATACCATGTGCAATACCGGGAAAAGTTTCTTGTCGTATTTGTTTGAGTGCATGTGCAGGTGTTATTAACGGAATAACCTGATGTTCAGTATTAGAAAGCCTACCCCAGGCCTGTATGGTTTTCATTTATGCCTCAACTTTACGAAACACAAAATGTTTATCGAGGTAATATTTACATATATAGCCAATCATTAGACCGATTATTCCACCCAGATAGCGCATCTCTTTGGTTCCAAAAACGGCATGAAAGCCAAACTCAAAACCCCAGAAAATAATGGTGGTAAACAGACCCATGACGGCATATAGCATAAAAAGCTTTCCATCATGTTTGGTATTCTGAGTTTTATATTTAAAAATATATTTTTTATCCAATATATATTTAACCACCAGGCCGACCCCTGTACCCACAACTATTGAAATAAAAATATAAAAATTTCCAACATAAATATAACTAGAAATATCTTGTGCTATAATATTGCAAAACGTAGCAACTATAGCAAACGCTGTATAAAGCAGCGCGAGCTTAATCGAGTCCATCATTTATATTTAATTAATAGCGCTGAAAAAAAATGTATGATATAGCAGAAAATCGGTCTTTTCTAGCAGAAATCCCAGGACTGATAAAACTAATAAGACCAAAACAATGGCTCAAAAACACCTTTGTTTTTGCACCTTTAATCTTCGCAGGCGAATTCGTAAATTTAGAATCAATTTATTCCGTACTTTTTGCGGCATTTCTATTTTGTTTAGCTGCCTCCGCCGTCTATATCGTCAATGATTTGAAGGATATAGAAAAAGATAGGGCCCATCCTGAAAAATCCAAAAAACGGCCTTTAGCATCAGGTCAGGTCAGCCCTCAAAGTGCCATCATTTTATTAACCTTGATTTATATTGCTTTGGGGTTTTCCTGGTTAATTGCACCCAAAGTTATTTACGTGATCGTAGTTTATTTACTACTGAATTGGGCCTATACCTTTAAGCTGAAACATGAGCCTGTCATTGAAATCTTTATTGTGGCCTTCGGTTTTGTATTACGTGTATATGCAGGCGCTGTGGCGTTGGCAGTACCCGTCTCTCACTGGATGTTTATTACTACATTAAGTATTTCACTTTATCTTGCCTCGATTAAACGTCGTCAGGAACTGCTACAAAGTGGTTCACAAGGACGTGGTGTACTTGAACACTATTCAGTGAGCTTGATTGATCGCTTTGCTGGCATGTCTGCTGTTACCGCGATCATTTTTTATAGTCTGTATACGATGCAAGTACAGCCACAACTCATTATCACCATTCCATTTGTCATGTTCGGTTTATTCCGTTACTGGTTTATTGTTGAAACCTTGAAAGGCGGAGAATCCCCGACTGACGTGATTGTTCAGGACTGGCAAATTATGATTACAGTTGTTTCGTGGGTCGCGTGTTGTATCTGGACACTATTGCCAGCTTAGTTTTATTTTGGATGATTTTGTGACGTATTATATTTATTTGATTACCCCGTTTTTAGCCTGGCTTGTTGCAGGCTGTCTAAAGTTTCTTATTAATTCAATTAAGGCCAGAAAACTGGCCTTTGGATTAATTGGTTATGGGGGATTGCCGAGTAATCACAGTGCGATTGTCAGCAGTATGACTGCACTTATTGCTTTTAAAGAAGGTATTGATACACCCGCTTTTGGTGTCGCGCTTACCCTTTCATTTATTGTGTTATTAGATGCAAATAGTTTAAGACAGGCTGTTGGTAAACATGCAGTGGTGATTAATCATTTGGCTAAGGATACACCTGAGTACACACAATTAAGAGAACGCATGGGCCACACCAAGATTGAGATCTTGGCGGGTGTGTTAGTCGGTTGTCTGGTTGCATATGTAATTGCTAGTACGTTATAGGATTGTTAATGTTTACATTTATGAGCAGATTAAAAATCAGCCTATACTTGCTTGTTTTATTAGCTTTAATACTATTTTTTAGAGCTGCAGAATTTAGCTTTAAATTAAAAATTGATGATTATCTCTACACCTCATGGTTATTTAATTATGATTATGGCTTTATGAGAAGGGCTCTTCCTGGAGAAATCATCTCTTTTTTCAATCTTGACTATAGCTATAGGTCAATAAGAGCAATAGCAGCCATTATCTTACTTATTTTATTTTATCTATTCTCATATTTAGCAATTAAATCATTAAATCATTTACACATACATAAAAATAAAGCTCTATACATCTCTTCTTTCATGTTTTTACCTTTTTTGACTACACAATGGATACTTGAGCTAGGACGTTTTGATCAAATAATACAAATTATGCAGTTGGTATGCATTATTTGCATTATAAAGACAAAAAGATATTACGCTTCTTTTTTCCTTGCCAGCATTACAATAGCATTGTCTGCGCTCATCCACGAAGCCTCATTAATTATTTTCATTCCAACCATAATATTAATTTTTCACCTAAAATTTAAAAACAAAATAGCAACCACATTATTAACCTCCTTTTTATTTCTAGCCTTATTTAATATGATGTTTTTTGGTAAAATTGATTTACATCATGCAAATTTAATTATCGAAAAATACAAAGATTTAGAAAAATTTAATTATTATGCCGTTAGAACCACTCGACTAAGCAACCTTGATAATATTATTGTTAGCTATTATTCAATGGTAAATAATAAAACATATATTCACATTATTCTTTCAATTTTATACCTTTACCCTGTCATTTGCTTTTTCAATAAAATATTTGGTAGTACAAAATATTTCTATATTTTTATTTTCTGCTTAACACCTCTTGGTTTATCTATAATTGCATTTGATTACTTTAGATGGATAGCATTAGCTTTCTTCAACTTAAGTATTCTAAGTTTTTATTTAATTATTTCTGAAAAAACAAAGAATATTGAAATTGGTAATTATCTTATTGAGAGGAAGAATAAAGTACTGGGCTATGGTCTATTATCCTTAATGATTGGTGCTTTGGGTGTAGTTAATTTATTTCCTGCAATAGGTAATATAGGTGGATTCTCAACAAAGAATGTACCAACAGCAATTTTGTCTAAGGTTAACTTTCCATCAGACACAAATAATCAATTATTTGCAACAAATAGAAGTATTAAGGGTTGGGAGATAGAGACCGATCCTAGTCAATATAGAAATATTGATTTAGCTTTAAATTGGTACGAACAGGAGATCCAAAAAGGTAATGCGTTGGCTAAAAATAATTTAGCGATAATATATACCCGAGGAGGCGAAAATGAAATTAATTATAATAAAGCTTTAGCTTTATTAAATGAAGCCAGCGAATCTAATCCTGAAGCATTAAACAATTTAGGTGTATTTTACGCAAATGGTTTTGGTGTAGATCAAAATTCTAAAAAAGCTTTGGAATTGTATAATAAAGCTGCAAACAGAGGTTCAGCAACAGCTATGTACAATATAGGAATTAGCTATTTTAATGGTATAAATGGATTGGAAAAGGATAAAGTAAAAGCTAGATATTGGTTTGAAAAAGCTAAAGTCTATAACTTTTCACCAGCCTTACATCAATTAAAATATGGAAAATGGTAATTAGAAACATTTTATAATATATTGTTATTTACTAAAAAACTAGAAAACGTGACTAAAGTCAATGATTCAAAAATTTGGATCATTGGCTTAATTATATAACAAAGCTAAAAATATCCTGATCGTCTCAGTATAGGATATTGAAAATAAATATAAAATTGTATATAAAAACTTAATTAGTGTGAGCGTAATGAACTTAGGTTACCTTGCCAATGATTATAAAATAGATAAATCTATTCAAGATGTTTTAGAACAAACCGAATATTCTCTCATCCCTTTAGCCGACGTGATTCAAGCAATTCATTTTATTATTTCAACCAGTAAAGCAACTTGTGTTAAAGAAATCTTGATGCCAGCAATGCTAGATATAAATGTCTAAAGACTTAGGCCAATCCAAATTGACCTAAGTCTTAAAACAGACAGCAAACCTATCAAGGTGAATAAACACGCCATACCGTATTGCCAACATCATCCGCAATCAACAAAGCACCGCTTTTATCCTCAGTAAGACCCACAGGCGCACCATATAAGGTTTTTTCGTCTTTTGAATAGAAACCCTGAACCACATTAACAGGCTTGCCATTCGGTTTACCATTTTTAAATGGAATAAAGATCACGTTATAACCATTGAGCGGATCTCTGTTCCAGCTACCATGATTACTTACAAATGCGCCATTTTTAAACTGATCAGACAGCTGGGTTGTATTTGAAGCAAACCATAAACCTAAGGGTGCAACATGAGAACTCAAGGCATAATCAGGTTTAATCGCTTTAGCAACCAGATTTGGACGTTGTGGTCTAACCCGCTCATCCACATGCTGACCATAATAACTATACGGCCAGCCATAAAATCCTTTTTCCTGGACCGATGTTAAATAATCAGGCACTAGACTGGCACCAATTTCATCCCGTTCATTCACAATCGTCCATAATTTTCCAGTTTCAGGTTCCCATTGCAGTCCGGTTGGATTGCGAATGCCACTGGCAAAAATACGGCTTGCCCCTGTGGCGACATCAACTTCTAAAACAGTTGCACGGCGATATTCAATCGCCAATCCATTTTCGGTGATGTTACTGTTTGAGCCCACACCGACATATAGCTTCTGTCCATCTTTACTGGCTAATAATGCTTTGGTCCAGTGATGATTAACTGTATCCGGCAAATCAGATAGTTCCTCGCCCTGATCAGTAATTTGGGTTGCATTCTCGTCATAGTGATATTTCATAATATTATTGGTATTTGCCACATACAGATGATTACCAATCAATTGCACCCCAAATGGAGAATGCAGATGTTCCAGAAATTTATATTTCTTCCACTGACCATCGGCTACCAGTCGAAGTAAGGTAATTCGATTTCCCCCTTTACCACCTTTGCCTGAAGATTTTTTAACAAAATTAGCAATCACCTGTTTTGGTGCAGTCAGTGGTGCCTCTCCAGGATTGTTCGATTCAACCACCAGAATATCGCCATTCGGCAGGGTATATAACTGACGTGGATGCTCAAGCTGATCTGCAATCTTTTCAATCTTTAAACCCTCAGCAACCACAGGCGTCTGATTGGCTTTCCAGCCCAC
The DNA here is from genome assembly GCF_904886855.1 of Acinetobacter sp. 'aerobic (ED)'. Taxonomy (NCBI): domain Bacteria; kingdom Pseudomonadati; phylum Pseudomonadota; class Gammaproteobacteria; order Moraxellales; family Moraxellaceae; genus Acinetobacter; species Acinetobacter sp. 'aerobic (ED)'. The sequence goes on along the minus strand of NZ_CAJHGI010000003.1, from coordinate 126,037 downwards.
CCCATTTGGTACTTTCATTGGAGGAACCAGAAAGTTCTTTGCTTCAGGTAATTCCGGATCGGGGCCATATTGTGTTTGCGGGTCAAGCGGCTTTCCACCAGAACAGCCGAATAATCCCATACCCAGCAAAGCTGAAAAGAATAATGTATTTGATCGTTTCACGTTTATTCTCCAATCAGTCTATTGTGGATATGGGTGGATTGATATAAATAATGCAGTGCAATCAGGACAATGGTCAGGGTCGACAAGATAAGATTTGTTGGCGCGATGGCAAAGGCGTCACGACTATGCACAAAGGCATTAAAGGTCGCTGCAATAATGGCAAAACCATAGAGCCAGAAGCCGACAATATCAGCTTTTCTTTGCTCAACAACGGGACGAAACCAGACATAAAACAAGTTGATAAAACGTGGAATAATACAGATCAGCAGACCGAACGTAATACACCAGGCGGCTGCCTTCGCCCATAACATTTCAGCACTCTGATTATAGAAAATATCAAAAATCCAGCCAGCGACAAAAAAACCAAAGGGAAGCGGGTTCAACAGCATATAGATGGCATACAAAATGCCTGATCTTGGAGTGTTTTTTTTCATTCAAACCTCTTACTTTTAGATTATTTATGGATGTTCAATAGCGAGTTAAAAATCTCATTATTTATTAAAAACTCAGATCGTATAATTTTCACCCACTATAAAGGGCCTATTTAGTGGCTGTCAAAAATGGTTCCAAGCCTGAATATTTTATTTTTTGATTGAAATAATAAAGTGGTGGTACTTTCACAGCGAGAATATACATTTTTTATGTTTTTATTTAACAATTTAGGTCGGGGTAAAATAAAAACATTTCATTTTTTTATATTTCCGTAGTTTTATTTTTATTTAAAGTTACAATTCAGGGCATTTTACGGGTATAAAATTACCGAGTAATAAATTGTAAAAACATCTCATAATGTTAAATAAAAAGGATAATTCTGTAATGTTACCGCTCTTTTTCTCATTAGCCTTTTAAAGGTATTTCTGCTGCTGACATCAACCAAATAATTCATGTTAAAACCATTCTGATCCGTTCAAAGGCTTGAGCCATGGAAAAAAATAGTGGCAAAGAAATGCTTGTCTCTGCCATTAAGCGTGGCTCATCATAGATTGCAGTCACTGTAAAAATCCCGGGAGTACTTGATTGCCCTCAGTGTATTAAATCAAGGTTTTCTTATATTACAGCTATTTAGGTACGGTTAGACCAGATATTTAGTTTTTATGAATATGCTAAATAACCGACATAAGATGAGCCAATTTTTTCAAAATCCATGTGTTCATAAAGCCGTATCGCAGGGTGATTATCTTTATCGACAATCAGGTATGCGATACGCCCACTTTTAATAATTTGATTAACTGCGAACTCGAGTACGCGGGTGGCATAGCCTTGTCGACGATATGCAAGAAAAGTATAGGTTCCGCCTATACTGACTAAACGGCTACTTTCAATCCCAAATCGGACAATAGCGACAATTTGACTATCGACTTCATGAACAGCAAGCTTAGCTTGCTGAACCAGTGTCTCCCAATCCGATGTTTCATCCACCAAGCGTTCTTGATTGTATAGATGCTGATATTCCATAAGGCGTGGAATGTCTGCTGCAATTGCTAGACGCCCATTTGCCTGTGGGAAACGGCGTGTACAAACCATAATCCACTGATCATACTCTCGTAATATACTCGCTTGATGCCCTAATCTAGAATGTAATAGATCTCGTCCAAACAACGTGGTAACAATACGGCGGGGTTGAAGTTTAAGAATCTCTGAACAAAGTAATGCAGCGGAGGAGCTCTGCTCCTGAGGCAACCAAAAACAAGTGCCGCCTGGCAAAACCACGGCGACACCCAAAAGGGCATCTATCTCACTTAAATCATATAATCGTAACAGTTGCCACGGTGCATCAATTGTTTGTGTCTGATCCAAAAAAGCAGTAATCCCCAAAGAATCACAAAAATGCGAATCAAGCCACTCAGAAATGAGCTGGGATTCATTTGGAGAGGTGAAATATCCTTTTATAATTTTCATATCAGGATTTATCTGCTCACTCTTGTTTTTCACAGATCTTTTCTCTCACTGTGGTTAGGATTAATGAGCAACAGGACAAAATATCTTTGAATTCAGGCCAGGCTGTTTCTTTAGAATAAACTATATATTTCTAATTCTTTATCAAAATATTATTGAACTTTAACGGCTATAGAAATAAAGAAAAACAGAGTCATAGCGAACAGTAACCCATTTATTCTACAACCGCCCTCCCTTTTATCTTCAAATAAATTTCGCTACATGTCACAAATATTCATCAGAATGTTACATCGTTAAGCGGTAAATTAAACTCTAGTTTCAAGTCAAAAACTGTACAAATACTCAAGGAAATATTGATATGCAGAAAAAGAATATTGGAATTATATTTGGAGGAAAATCAACCGAACATGAAGTATCTCTACAATCTGCAAGAAATATCGTGGATGCGATAGATAAAGAAAAATTTAATGTGACCTTGATCGGTATCGATAAAAATGGAATATGGCATCTCAATGAAAGTACTCATTTTCTATTAAACTCAGATAATCCCTCCCTGATTTCACTTCATCAATCAGGACGAAATATCGCATTTATTCCAGGAAAAAATGAGCAGCAGATTATAGAGTTTCAAAACAAGACCCTATCTCAACTGGATGTCATTTTTCCTATCGTTCATGGAACACTGGGAGAAGATGGTTCTTTGCAAGGCTTACTAAGAATGGTGAATTTACCATTCGTTGGCTCTCAAGTACTCAGTTCCGCGATATGTATGGATAAAGATATAACAAAAAGATTATTAAGAGATGCAGGTTTAAATATCGCACCATTTATCAAATTAACGAAAAAAGAGAGAAATACAATTAATTTTGACATGGCAAGCGCTCAGCTTGGCTGTCCATTATTTGTAAAACCGGCCAATCAGGGATCTTCTGTGGGTGTCAGTAAAGTCACTTCCCGAGATGAATTTGAGGCGGCCTTAGATACAGCATTCAATTACGACAATAAAATATTGATTGAACAAGGGATTGATGGCAGGGAAATAGAATGTGCCGTTATCGGTAATGACGAGCCTTTAGCAAGCATTTGTGGAGAAATTGAGTTGGAAGATAGCTTCTATTCTTACGACACAAAATATATTAATGACAAAGGGGCAACAGTAACCATCCCCGCAAACATAGCAGATGCAATTAGCGAAAAAATTAGAGAGATATCAATTAAAGCTTATGAAGTTTTAGAGTGTACAGGACTGGCAAGGGTTGATGTTTTTTTAACAAAAAATGGAGAGATATTTATCAATGAAATAAATACCTTACCTGGCTTTACCAATATCAGTATGTTTCCAAAACTATGGGAAGCGAGTGGACTAAATTATTCTGACCTCATTACCCGTTTAATAGAATTAGCGATTGAACATCATGAAAATAACGCTCAGCTACAAAACACAGTTTCTTTAACCCAAATAGATTAATTGTATTTTACCACTTCACACCCAGTCATAAAAAAAGGAAGCCTTCGCTTCCTTTTCTCTTACAGCTAAAACTTAGATGCCATATTTTTCACGATAAGCCTGCATATTCGCCAAAGCGTCTTTTTCACCTTTGGCATCCAGATAATCCATCAAGTCCTTCATGGTAATTAAGGCATGCACCGGGATTTCGAGTTCTTTTTGTACTTCCTGAATCGCAGAAAGCTCACCTTGACCACGTTCCTGACGATCGAGCGCAACCAATACACCCGCAATTTCAGCACCGGCATTTTTCAAAATGGTCACGACTTCACGAATCGCAGTACCAGCCGTAATCACATCATCAATGATCCAGACTTTTTGACCGGCAACTGAGGCACCGACCAACACGCCACCTTCACCATGATCTTTGGCTTCTTTACGGTTAAAGCCCCATGGCACGCTTTTGCCATGAACCTGTGATAAAGCCACAGCAGTAGCTGCCACAAAAGGAATTCCCTTATAGGCTGGACCAAAAATCACACCGACATTGTCACACTGTACCAGTTTGTCGGCATAGCCTTGCGCTAATAAAGACAGTGCTTCACCATCATTGAGTAAACCTGCATTAAAGAAATAAGGGCTGACACGGCCTGATTTTAAGGTAAACTCACCAAATTTAAGCACTCCACGTGATAATGCGAGTTCGATAAAAGCTTGCGGATGAAATGACACAGGCGTTGTCATATAAGGTGCTCCAAATTCTTCAATTGAGGTTAAACAGACGTATGATACCAAAGGATAGCTATCCAAGTGATGTAAAAATTCTTCGAGTCGTTTCAATTAACGTAAATGGCTTGCGTGCTTCTGTCACCAAAGGCCTGCTCGAATGGTTGGAACAGTCTGGTGCAGATGTGGTGTGTATGCAGGAAAGTCGCATTACCCATGAACAATGGACCGATAAATTTAAACCTGAAGGATGGTACACCCACTTATTCCCTGCTGAACGCGCGGGTTATGCAGGCACAGCCATTTATAGTCGCCTGCCTTTCGTCTCGGTAACCAACGGCCTGGGGTTTGAACTGGCCGATACCCAAGGCCGTTTTATTTCGGCTGAATTTGATTTAGGACTGTCACAAACCGTTCATATTGCCTCGTTATACTTGCCATCAGGATCAAGCGGTGATGAAGCACAGGCACGCAAAGACGTGTTCTTAAAAGAATACGCGCAAGTACTCAAACAATGGCGCGACGAAAATAAATCCATCATCGTGTGTGGGGACTACAATATCGTGCATAAACGCATCGATATTAAAAACTGGTCAGGGAACCAGAAGTCATCTGGCGTATTGCCGCATGAACGTGCCTGGCTCGATCATATCTATGACGAGCTGGGTTATGTGGACACCTTCCGTCAGGTACGACCTGAAGCAGAGTTGTACTCATGGTGGTCAAATCGCGGTCAGGCGCGTGCGAAAAATGTCGGGTGGCGGATTGACTATCATGCCTGCTCTCCAGACTGGAAAGCACGTACTGCGAATGCATGGGTCTATAAAGAACAATGGTTTAGCGATCATGCACCGGTGATTATCGACTATAAAATACACGAATAAGTGAACACATGTTCACTTAAACCGCTTCTTTAGCTTACAGAACTTGTCGCTTTTGTGTATTTTTATTTACCAGCTAGAACGGCATTATAGCTTCACGGCACAGGGAAGCGGTCAGGATGACCAGAAAGGGATAGGACGCCGTAGGAAGATAAAATAAACTTGATTCAAGTTTATTTGCATGGATGAGACATTGGACGTTGAAATGAGACCCGCATAATCAGGAAGATTAAATGCGGGTTTTCTCTTTTTTGATATTAGATATTTTCTGTCTATTGTGTCATTCGCCATTTTGCTCAAAAAACATGCGCATTTTGATCATTGCATCACGATTGAACCGCTCTGCCGATAAAGTTAATAAAAAATTTCAACTGGCGCATCAGCTACTTTTTACGTTAGGCTTTCATCCATATTTTTCACTCTTTCTAGGGTTTTTTCTCATGTTTAAAATTTATGGCATTAAAAATTGTAATTCGATGAAAAAAGCCTTTGATGCGTTACAGGCAAAAGGTATCAATTACGAGTTCCATGATTACAAGAAACAAGGCATTGATGCCGATACTTTAGCAATCTGGCTAAAAGAAATTGGCGCTGATAAAGTCTTGAATAAAAAAGGCACGACCTGGCGCAAATTAACTGCTGACGAGCAAACACACGCAACCAGCAATGAACATAACCTGATTGAAACACTGATGGCCCAGCCTAGCCTGATTAAGCGTCCTGTCCTACAAACCCCTAACGGCTTTGTGATTGGTTTCGATGAAACAACCTATCAGGATTTATCCGCTTAACCAATAAATCGCAACAATAAAAAAACCGAGTCATTAGACTCGGTTTTCTGTGATTTAAATCTGGTTTAGTTGGTACGAATCCAGGTCTGGTTACGACCTAAAGCTGCAACGCCAATATAGCCACGTAATTTCAGCTTTTTACCGCCATCGAGAATTTCAGCTTTTAACTTATAGGTTTTGCCATTTTTAGGATCGATGATCGAACCTTCATCATAGCTGGTACCGCCTACATTTTTCAGGCCATGGACGATGGTCACGCCTTTCAGCGGTTTGTTGTGATAAGGTCCTTCACACTTAGAGCATGCATTTTCCTGACCTGCCACTAAATATTTTTGAATAGATGCAGTGAGGGTTCCATCCTTTTGCTCAGTAAACTTCACAATCGCCTTTGGCTGTTTCGTTTCATCATCAATGGTTTGCCAAACACTGCCATTCAGCGCATCCGCTGCATTGGCAAAAGTTGTTAAACCGAGCAATCCAAATGCTAGAGCAATTTTCTTCATTTTTGTAATATCCTTAAGGGGTCTTTCAAACTGAAAGTATTGAGAAGTTCAATCAATATTGCAATTCTTGATTATGACTATTTGGTATAACCTGCGTAAGAGTGACATAGCGCACAATTTTTCAGTTTTTATCATGAGGTCTAGGCGCTACTTATATTCAAGAACTTTCTTATTGGTATACCCAACTAACAATATGGAAAAATTATGAAATTTGCTACTGTTTGGAAATATTATTTTACTGAATCTTTACTTAAAGCCACGATTCGGACACCGAGCCAATTTAATCTGGCACCCAATGCTTTACGACCATTACTGGATCAACTCTGTCGCCTATTTCCACACAATCCAACAGTACAAATTCGACCGTTACGTTTAGCGGGTGTTCGTGGTGAGGAAATTAAAGCGCAAGCTGCGGCAACACAACTGATTTTACATATTCATGGCGGTGCTTTCTTCTTAGGTAGCCTGAATACTCATCGTGCGTTGATGACCGATATTGCGGCACGTACGCAAATGCAGGTGATTCATGTTGATTACCCGCTAGCACCGGAACATCCTTTTCCTGAAGCGATTGATGCGATTTTTGATGTCTATCAAGCGTTGCTGGTACAAGGGATCAAACCTAAAGATATTATTATCTCGGGGGATTCTTGTGGTGCCAACCTCGCCTTGGCCTTGTGCTTGCGCCTGAAACAGCAACCTGAACTGATGCCAAGCGGTCTGATCCTGATGTCGCCTTATCTGGATTTAACCTTGACCAGTGAATCACTGCGCTTCAACCAGAAACATGATGCCTTGCTCTCGATTGAAGCGTTACAGGCAGGTATCAACCATTATCTGAAAGAGGGTATTCAGGCAGATGATCCACGCGTTTCACCATTGTTTGATGATCTGACCGGCTTACCACCAACACTCGTTCAAGTCGGTTCAAAAGAAATTCTGCTGGATGATTCAAAACGCTTTAGAGAAAAAGCTGAAAAAGCCGATGTCGAAGTGAACTTTAAACTGTATACCGGCATGTGGCATAACTTCCAGATGTTTAATGCCTGGTTCCCTGAGGCTAAACAAGCCTTGGCCGATCTTGCTGAATTTGCACATGCCTTAGATCGCGACTAAGCACCCTCAAAATCTGTGTAAAAAATGGTCAGCTTGGGCTGACCCTTGTCACTCTTGATTCAGTTTGGTCATCAACAAATAAAAATCATTGAATATTCTGATAACAGCTTATTTTTCAAAATATTTTTCCCGTCCTGATTTGCACTAAATCCGCCAGATGCAGACTTTTTTCTCATTCTAAAGATGCTATTGTTATTTGAATAAGCGTTCCTCCGTATTTTGATGACGGATATACAGTTCCTAGGAATCTCATTGCATAAAAGGATGCATGCCAATGGTGAAGATTCATTTTAATAGGTCAACTGACGCAAAACGATGGGGCTTTCGGCTTTCTTGGGAACATCATATTGTCGTCAATTGGACCATGCTTAAAAAAAGCATTTTATTACTTATACTTGCTGCATTAATGAACCTGTTCTGGATCAGCTGGGACATTTTTGTACTCATGAATCCGGTTTATTCAGAATGGGTCCATCTCAAGCTGGTCCGTTCACAATTATGGACCAGCCTGATTATGCTGGTGGTTTTGATCCTGTTGATTATTCCCTGCCATGTATTCAGGGAACAACACTGGGCACAGGAAGTCCTCCCGATCCTCAGTGTGCAGGTCTTTACTGCCATGCTGTGCCATAACAGCTATCTGGTCGGCAGCTTTAGTCCCGCCACCATGGTGGGCTATGTCAGTGTCGTGGGTGTCGGTCTGGTGCTGTTTGATCGCCGTATGGTGTATTGCGCCCTGATTCCAGCCACACTGGCCCTGTTCTTTTGTAATTACCTGAGTATGGTCGGGGTCCTGACCTACGCGCCATTATTTAACATGCAACATCTGAATCAGGTGGCCATGCATCCCTTCTGGGTCGGTAGTATGCTGTTTTTTCTGGTTCCGATCTTGCTGGCCTGTTTATTTCTATTTGAAATTTTACTGACCCAATGGCGGACTCGAGAAATGACCATCCAGATGTTGAGCCGCCTCGACCCTCTCACCAATGTCCTGAACCGGCGCAGTATTGGCAGTTATCTGGACAGATTACACCAGCAACCGGAGCGGCAATATTCGATCGTGCTGCTCGATTTAGATCATTTTAAAAATATTAATGATCATTTTGGACATAGCATGGGAGATCAGGTGCTGATTCAGGTGGCACAGTGTCTGACCACCCATCTTAGAGAACAGGATATGATTGGCCGTTTTGGCGGGGAGGAGTTTATTTTATTGCTGCCCGATACTCATACAGCCCAAGCACAAAAGGTTGCAGAGCGCTGTCGGCAGGCAATATCTCAATTACGTTTTATTACCGAACATAAGCAAGAGTTCAGTATTAGTGCCAGCTTCGGTATTAGCAGTTCGTTTAGTGCCGATGAGCCACACCTGATTATCAGTCAGGCAGATCAGGCCCTGTATGCGGTGAAAGCGGCGGGACGTAATCAGGTCAGAATCTTTACTGACCTGATCACCCGTTAGCAAAGTGAAGGCCTTGACTTGAGTCCCAATCAGACTTTTAAAAATTCATCACGCTGTTGACGATAAGGCTCATCAAAAGGCACAAACTGCTGTTCTTGCTTGGCTTCAGCAATCCATTGTTGTACTGAAGGTAAAGCTAATATTTTCTGCATATAGCTTTGGCTAGAAGCCGAGATGGGGAGTTGATAACAGTCAAAACGCATCACCACCGGCGCGTAAAATGCATCTGCAATACTGAATTCGCCACATAAAAAGCTGTCGTCATCTGGACGTTGTGACCATATCTGTTCAATACGGGCCACATCAGCACGCAACTGCGCATGCTCAGACCAGAGCTGCTGACCAATATGTGTCAGGTCTGCTTCGACATTCATGGGACAAAGATTGCGTAATCCCTGAAAGCTACTATGCATCTCGGCACTGATACATCGCGCTCTGGCACGTAAGCTTTTATCTTGTGGCCATAAGGTATGTTCAGGATGTTGTTCTGCCAGATATTCACAAATAGCCAGTGTATCCCAAACTACCAATTCTCCATCCACAAGTGCAGGCACTTTCCCGGTTGGATTCAGTTTAAGAATTTCTGTTTTAAACTGGCTATCTGCTTCAAAGCTATCAAACCGGATCAGCTGCTCCTGAAATGGTATGCCCGCCTGTTTCAATAAGATCCACGGACGCATGGACCAGGTTGAATAGTTTTTATTGCCAATAAAGAGTTGGTACATTGTTATTCTTTTCCTTTAAATAAGGCCAGTTGTTGTAATAGCTCGGCTTTCTGGAATGCACCCGTTAAACGTAGCGAGCGAATTTCTTGTTGTTGCTGATTCAGGAATAAATAGGTTGGTGGACCTAAAATATCCCACTGTGCTAAAAGTGCCTGATGCGATGCATCATAGTGGCTTAAATCCAGTTTAATTAAATAATAACCCGCTAACGCCTGCTGCACCTCGGCATCTTTTAAAATACGATGCTCAATTGGCTGACAAGCCACACACCAGTCTGCATAGACATCAATCACAATGCCGCGATCTTTCGGTGCATCGGCGAGAATCTGCTGAAACTCATCCGCAGTGTGTGCCACATGCCATTCAGCCAGCTTGTCTGCCTGAACTGAACTCAGGCTTTGAATGTGCTGGTATTGGTTAAAAGCCAAGGCCGGAATCACGACAATCAGCAAAATCGCATACAGCCATTGCAGCTTGGATTTCTGCCCAAACAGGCGATAAACCGCATAAATAATAAATGCCAGACCCAGAATTAAACTCAGGATTTGAATGACGAGTTCTGGCAATAAAGGACGAATGAAATAAAGACTCAGGGCCAGCATCAAGAAGGCAAAGATCACTTTGATCTGGTTCATCCAGTCACCGGCTTTTGGTAAGGCTTTGGCCCCCAAAACACTGGCAAGTAACAATGGAATGCCCATACCAAAGCCTAGGGTAAACAGTAATAATGCACCCTGCCATTGGCTCTGCGTTTGCGAGATAAACAGTAATACCCCAGCCAGCGGTGCCGTCATGCATGGCCCAACCAGCAAGGCTGAAATCATGCCCATGACACTGGCACCCACCAAGGTACCGCCTTTTTGATTGGATTGCATCTGATCAAGTCGATTGACCCAACGCTGGGGCAATTTCAACTCGAACAGGCCAAACAGATTCAGGGCAAACACCACAAACAGCAAACTAAATGCAATCAGGGTCGCAGGTTGCTGTAACCAGCGCTGAAAATTCAAACCTGCTGCGGAAGCAATTAAACCGAGGACTGCATAGACCAGCGCCATACTGACCACAAAGGTCAGCGCAATTGACCATGCTTTCACACCTTTGTTGTCACGTACGATCAACGAGGTCAGAATCGGTAACATCGGTAGAGAGCACGGCGTAAAAGCCAACAGAATGCCTAAGCCCAAGAACAATAAGATGCTATACGCCAGGGAATGCTGTTCCAGTGCACTGGACCATTTCTGGTCTTGGGCCATCACACCCGAGTTGCCTTGTGAGGCTGATTCTGCAGCTGTTTCAGCCTGTACTTCATCATCGCTGGCTGACTGTTGTGCATTCAATACACTGGATGAACGGGCCACGTCCAGAAAGCTTTTTTGCGTATTGGAGCTGACATTCTGGGCACTGACCAAACCATCCGCATCGGTTTGAAACTCAATATTTTGTGGTGGATAGCAAATACGGTCTTTGGCACAACCCTGCCAGGTCACGCGGTAGTGTTGTGATGCCTGAGTCGGGATACTGAATTCAGCTTGTTGATAATAAACTTGGCTATGACCATAGTTTTCATCATATTGCTCAACCGCTTTGGGCAAATTCAAGGCAACCGGTTGATTGCCCTGCTTTACCTCAAATTTATGCTGATATAAATAGTAGTTGGGCTGAATCGACCAGTGTAACCGTGCCTGATTCGCTTGCGTCGACTCAACCGTAAATGCAAACGCCTGTTCAGGGCTAAGTAAGGGTGCCGATGTATTCTCTTGGGCATAGGTCAGTGACCCACATAACAACAATAACATCCCAAGAAAATAATGCATCAGTGAAAAACCGTCTCCACCTTGAACAGAGCTTTTCATTCTCATCTCGCTATTTTTCTCCCGAATCTGCTGGGCACTTCTATAAAAGTAAGTTTAAGCGTATTCAGGAGCATGATTATTAGAATAAGACCGATACGCCGAGGCCACCGTTATAGCTTTTCTGATCGCCATTGAGATCAACCCCAATGCTAGCGTCCAGCTGGGTGCGATTATTCAAGGCATAGACCAGACCGGTACCTAGACCATATTCATAGTCTTGACTCTCGGCTTTACGGTAAACAAATTCTGAATAACCTGATAATTTTCCTGCAATTTTATAGTCAATGGTTGGAATCGCAGTTACCGCCCAATCACTGTTTTGCGCTTCATAACGCATGGTAATCGAGGTGCCGATCAGGTCGCTAAATTCATAAGCAACCGCTGAGGTAAGGCTATAAATATCATCATGGTTGGTAAATTCATCATTACCTGTTGCAATGATGGCTTCTGCCAACAAAGCCATAGATAAACGGTCATCTTTGAGATCAATGGCTTTTTTCAAACCAATGCTGACATCACCTAAACCATTGGTTTCCTTTTTCATGCCGGCACGCTTGTATTGCTGCCAGACCGGACCTTGCCAACCCAATTGCAATTCCAGGCCATCTGCCAGACCGGTACGCAACAACATATCGCCATTTAAGGTCAGGGTTTTATCTTTTACCCCATCGACATTACCTTCCTGATAACTGACGCTTGGCAAGCTTTGTTCCCATGCCAGTTTACCAACCGGGGTAATGCCTGTGCCCATACCGGCACCAGGTCGGTCAAAAGAAAAATCAGCCGCAAAAGCGCTACTTGCCAGCATCGATACGGCAACTACGCTTAAAGTTTGAAATATTTTCATCATGTTCCTCTTTCTGTTATATCGGCTGGGCTTAAGCGCCTAGCTCTTTTGACATTTTTGCGCCATGCTGACGTAACAATTCAAGTGTTGCACGTTCTTCTGGCAATGATTCTGACCAGTCAATTTCATCAAATTCACAATCAAAGAATAATTGGCTAATTGAAGATAGAACAGTTAAACCCTCTTCATCACGGGTATTTGGATCTACTTTTTCTTCGAGTAAACGTTGTACCACCGGCACACAAGCCGAACTTGCTGCATCCCAAAGCGGGCCATAAAATTCTTCAGCATCCCATAAATGCAAATTGGCTTTGGCCTGAATCAGCGCATCCAAAATGTCCAGATAGACTTGAAGCGATTTTTGCTTTTCTTCTTCGCTTAATGGCTGGCCTGCCTCATATGCTTCACAAATTGCTTCCCACCAGGTGAATAAACCATCACAAATCACGGATACAGGCGGCCCCTGTTCAGGATCAATAAAATTCGGGTCGAGTCCTTCAGCAAGTAAAGATTGCACTTGGTCTAAATCGAGTTGTTGTATGGCTTGCACCAAGGCCTGCTGTTGCTTATTTAACATGACCAGTTCTCACAATATTTTTTAATGAATGTATTATGCCGAATATCCTGACAGGATTTTATAAAACCATCTAAAAAATCATGTAGAAATTTGATACAGGCATAAAAAAAGCCTTAAATTAGTCTAATAACACATTATTTATTTAATGAGAATGGACAGTGTCGGAATGAAAATAACTTTATTAGATGTACAAAAAGTATTCACCGATGTGCTAAATCATAGAATTAGTCGAGAGCAAGCTGAAGCGTGGGCAGCAACAAGGATGAATGCCTTGGACAACAACGAATTGTTCTTTGATCCTGCTACAACAGAGGATCTTCTATGGGAGGCTGTACTCTATTTAAGTGGTATTGGGTTAAAAATAGCCCCTGATAAGTATTTGGAGAATGAAGATGGCATTAAAGAAATGTTTGATACTTATTGGAATTAATAAGTAAAGATCTAAAGCTAACCATAAGAAATATATTCACGATTAGAGTCACAATAAATTCAAGCTTAAATTAAAAGGACCGAGTCCTACCTATATACAGAACTCGGTCCTTAAAAGCTGCTTAATCAAACTGCTCAAATTATTGAGATCAGCTCAGATTAAGGCCTTTTTTGCGTTTATTTTTACGCTTCGTCGTCTACTTTGACACCTTCATCTGCATCGACATATTCTGGTAAACCGCCACGGTGATGATCTTTCTTCTCATAAAGATGCTCCAGACTGCGTTTTAATTTATCAATCGCACCATGAATCGAGTGATCAATATTTGGCGCTTTATGTGTCACTGCAACAGGTTTCATGCCTGCTGGACGGGCTTCAATCATACAACGTTTGTCATGATCGCCCGATTTGTCCCCGTTTTCATCACTAATATGAACCGAAAAGTGCGTAATACGCTCGCTATAACGTTGGAATTCCTGTGTAAGTTCTGCACGAACATAACTAATTAAACGTTCACTACCTTGAATGTTTTTATCTGTACGGATTTCAATATTCATAAATATCTTCCTCTCTTTTCTGTGAGACGGTGCTACAAAACTTTGTTATTCAGCACACTTTGAGCATGCGGTCATTCAGTGCAGTTGTATATTTTGATTATGTAAATGCTTGTGGTCTCCTCGCTTAGCATCTGTTGATTTTCAGTATGTAAGAAGATCTTCTATAGTTCCAATATCTGTCTTTCCTCAGAAATATGCAAGCTGATTTTTGACATTTTTATTAAAACTTAAACAAAAACAGCTTTAACTTTACACGACTTTATTTTTGGCCCGAGCTCTACAATTATTTTGTACCTTTGGTCAAATTTGGCTTTATTTTTGCTTAATACCTTGTATGCTTTACACGCCTTTTTGGGGGGAGATTTTTAAATGCAATTGAAGCAAGTTACAGCAGCATGTTTATTGGTATCTACAGCAGCTTTCGCACAGGCAAAGCCAATCTGGCAGGACTTTAGCCTGACCGGTTTGTATGGGGAAAACTACGAAGTTGTTGATGAAAAACAAACAACCTTAACGGTTGAATATGCGGCAAAAGTGAAGTATGCCGATGTGTTTTTCTTTATGGACCGTATGCGTGGTAATGAAGACCATAAAGTGACTTATTTCGAACTCTCTCCGCGTTTTAGCTTAGGCGAGATTTCAGGTCACAAACTTGCTTTTGGTCCAATTAAAGATGTATTGATTTCAACCACTTGGGAAAGCAACAATGATGACTTTTCCAGTTTTGACAACTTCTTGTATGGCGTAGGTTTTGACCTTGCAGTTCCATATTTCCAATATGCAAATGTGAACTTCTACCGTGCCAACAATGAAAATACATCTGATGACTATCAAATGACCATTGCCTATGCATTGCCATTTAAAGTATCAAATGAAGATTTCCTCGTCGATGGTTTCCTTGACTGGTCGACAGGTGAAAAAGATCACGCCAGTGAACTGAACTGGACCACACAATATAAATGGAATGTGGGTAAACACATTTCACCAGATACTCGCCTCTATTTAGGTGTTGAGCATTCGGTCTGGAATAACAAGTTCGGTATGAAAAACCGTGACGAAAACAATGTCAGCGCTTTGATCAAATACCACTTCTAATCAGATTAGAATGTTAAAAAACAGCAAGGATTTCCTTGCTGTTTTTGTTTGCATCCCCGAATATAAATGTCAGTTGATCTTTTTTCCTGTCAGCATCCCATCTGTTTATTCTGTCTAATTTGATGACCTTTGCTTATGTCTGAAAATATCGTACTTGCCACTTCTATCTTAGCCGCACATTTCCGCATGCGCTTTGCCACAACAGATGACCTCGAACACATCCTCACGATTTATAATCACGAAATTTTAAATGGCACAGCCAACTGGAATGATCAGGCTGTCTCACTCGGGGATTATCAGCAACGTTTTTACGGCATGCAGCAACAGCAGTTCCCCATGATTGTGGTCGAAGACCTGAATAGCCATCAAGTAGCTGGTTATGCCTATTACGCAGCGTTTCGTGCGATCAGCGGTTATCGCCAAAGCATTGAGCATTCTGTTTTTGTTGACCCAAGTTATGCTCGCCAAGGTCTGGGCAAAGCGCTGATGCAACAACTGATTCATCTGGCCAAACAGCAAAATATGCATATCATGGTGGCCGCCATTGACAGTGAAAATAAGGGTTCGATTGTGCTGCATGAACAATTGGGCTTTGTGCAAACAGGCTATATGCCACAAGTGGGACAAAAGTTTGGACAATGGCGGGATTTGGTCTGGATGCAACTGCAACTCACAGAAGCCTAATAAAATATCACTTTTGTAATACGATCCTAACAGCAATTTTTGACTTAAAATGAAAGACATACTTTATTTTAAAAATAGCCACAATGATTAAAACACCCCAACTCGGCCTAGGCCTCACAATCGTCCTTGCTTCAAGTGCCAGCTTTGCCGAACGTTCCTTCGAGCAAGAATTGCAACAGGGCTGCGCCAAAGTGAAACAATATGCCCAAGCAGGTAAAAAGTTTTACGATCAAAAGCAATATCTCAAAGCAGCCAAGCAATTCGAAGACCAAGCCGCATGGGCACATTTCTGTCAGGCCAATGCAGATGAAAGCGGGATTCAAGTCAGTGACCGGGACATTGAAATCGCCAATAATAATGTGGGGTTAAGTTATGCCAAACTCGGTCAGCCGCAATGGGCCAGAGTCTGGTTTTTACGTGATAAAGACTCAAAAACTAGCCAATACAATTTAAAACAGCTCCCAAAACCAAAGCTATCTTCTGATTTACAAGGAACTTATGTTCGCGCTAATGGCTTTGGGCAATGGGACTATATCAAGGTCAGCAAAAAACAGAATCAATATCAGATTGCCTTCGATGGCTACTATTTTGGTCCACGCGGCCTGATCTATGGTCCTAATATGGGACAGTTTGAAACCAGCCTGCCAATCAAGTCAAAACAAGCCAGCTACCGCTATGAAGATTGCCAAATCAAACTTCAATTCGCCAATGACGCAAAGCTTGGACAAAAAATTGAGGTTGAACAGCACAACGGCGAATCTTCATGTGGCTTTGGACATAATGTCTATGCAGACGGAACGTTTTATAAGGTTGAAGACAAATAAACCTTGTGCCAACCCTTTAATATTCTAAATTGCATTTTCCCAACATTCACTAACGTGATAGGCGACATGGATGTCGCCATGTTCGACTGCCTTGCGCTGCTTCCAAAGCCATGCTTTGGAATTGCTCAGGATGTACCGTCAGTCGAACAAAAGATTTTTGCTTACTTTTGATCTCTCAAAAGTAAGGTCCATCATAAAGATACATTCCTTAGAACAAGGAAAAAGTAACTGTTAGCCAAGAAATACTAAATCGCCACCAACTCCCGAATCCCCTTCTCTGGCATATCCTCACCCCGCCCTTGTGCGATCACCTGCCCACGTGCCATCACCGTATACGCATCGGCCAACTCTTCGGCAAAATCATAAAACTGCTCCACCAAAATAATCGCCATCTCGCCTTGATCTGCTAACTTGCGAATCACCCGACCAATATCCTTAATAATTGAAGGCTGAATCCCTTCCGTCGGCTCATCCAGAATCAATACGCGTGGTTCTGACGCCAACGCTCGGGCAATCGCCAGCTGCTGTTGCTGACCACCGGATAAATCTCCTCCACGGCGGTGTTTCATTTCATCAAGTACAGGGAAAATTTCATATAAATGCGTCGGCACCTTACGCGTCTTGGCACCCGAAAATTTTGCCATGCCAATTAAAATATTTTCTTCAACCGTTAAAGTCGAAAAGATATCGCGACCTTGCGGCACATAGGCCAAACCGGCACGTACCCGTTGCTCAGGAGACATCTTGGCAATGTCTTTTCCATCCAGAAGAATTTGTCCTGACTTGATCGGCAGAATCCCCATCAGGCATTTCAACAAGGTGGTTTTGCCCACACCATTACGCCCCAGCACCACACTGCATTCACCCACAGGCGCATTAAAAGACGCATCACGCAGGATATGACTGCCACCATAGAACTGATTAATTTGTTTCACTTCTAGCATGTGTCTCTCCTAACGCCCTAAATACTTTTCAATCACATCTTCATTGGCCTGAACCTCTGCCAATGTGCCCTCAGCCAGAATCGCCCCTTGCGCCAAGACCGTGACTTTTTCACTGATGGTATCAATGAAACTCATGTCATGCTCCACCACCACAAGGGTGTGATTTTTTTTCAGTTCTAGACACAGTTCAGCCGTGCGCTCGGTTTCAGCATCGGTCATGCCTGCAACAGGCTCATCCAGTAAAATCAACTTCGGTCGTTGCATCAATAACATGCCGATTTCCAGCCACTGTTTTTGTCCATGTGAGAGCAGACCTGCAGGCTTTTGCACAAATTCCTTTAAACGGATCTGCTCCAGACTTTCATCCAGAGCCAGCTGCGCTTCTGGGTCTAAACGGGAAAAAAAGCTTTTTTTCACCCGTTTATCGCGTGGCGCTGCCAGCAGTAGATTTTCCATCACGCTAAAATTTTCAAATACCGTGGGTTTCTGGAATTTACGTCCAATCCCCGCTTCCGCAATTTGCTCGGTACTCATTTTGGCAAGATCGTAATTTTGCCCAAAAAATGCGGTGCCTGTGGTCGGACGGGTTTTGCCGGTAATCACATCCATCAGGGTAGTTTTTCCTGCGCCATTCGGTCCAATAATGCAGCGTAATTCACCCTCGGCAATGTACAGTGACAAATCATTCAGGGCCCGAAATGAATCGAACCAGACACTGACTTTTTCCAGATATAAGGCAATGCCGTGACTAAAATCCGCACCTTGCGGCTTGGCGCGTCCATAGCCCTCACCCAGTTGACCGCCATGTTGAGCAGCGTCTATTAATACATCACTCATTTAATCACGCTCCTTTTTAAAACGGTCGAATACACCAATCACACCCTTAGGCAAGAACAAGGTCACCACGATGAACAGCGTACCCAAGATCAATAACCATGCTTCTGGTGCAGCCACAGTGAAATAGGTTTTCACGGCATTGATTAAACCTGCCCCCAGAATCGGACCAATCAAAGTGCCACGTCCACCCGCAGCCACCCATACCGCCATTTCAATCGAATTGACGGGATTCATTTCACTTGGATTAATAATGCCGGCCTGAGGCACATACAACGCCCCTGCAATACCGGCAATCACCGCGGACAATACCCATGCCGACAGCTTGTACCACAGCGTGCGATAACCGAGATATTGCAAGCGATTTTCACTGTCACGAATGGCGCCGAGCACGCGACCATAAGGACGATTCATCAACTGGCGTAGACCGAGGAAACACAACATCAACATCAACGCTGTGACAAAGCATAAGGTTGCACGCATTGGTGCCGAGGTAATATCAAAACCGAGAATGGTCTTAAAACCCGTAAAGCCATTATTGCCACCAAAGCCTGTTTCATTACGGAAGAACAGTAAGGCTGCGGCAAAGGTCATGGCTTGAGTAATGATCGAGAAATACACCCCTTTGATTTTGGAGCGAAAGGCAAAAAAACCAAAAATAAATGCAATCAATCCAGGGACAAGCACGACCAGTGCCAAGGCCCAGGCAATATGCTCAGTCCCGACCCAATACCAAGGCAATTCGGTCCAACTGAGGAAGCGCATAAAATCAGGTAACCCATCACCTGCAGATTGACGCATGAGATACATACCGAAGGCATAACCGCCCAAGGCAAAATACAAACCATGTCCCAAGCTTAGAATCCCGGCATAGCCCCAGACCAGATCCAGTGCAAGAGCCACCAAAGCCAAACACATAATCTTGCCAATCAGGGTGATCCAATAAGCGGACAAGTAAAATGCAGAGTCAGGAGACAACAGGTGTAGCCATGGCAACAGCAATAACACGCCAAAACAGATCGCAATTGCCACGGCGCTATAGGGTTTGTCAGCAAATAAAGCAGTGATTTTCATTGGCTTACTCCACAAAACGGCCTTTGATGGCAAACAAACCTTGTGGACGCTTTTGGATAAACAAAATCACAAGAACCAAGAGAATAATTTTTGCCAGAACTGCACCTAAACCAATTTCCAGCACTGTTCCACTGATGCCCAATCCGAGTGCTGCCAGTACCGCACCCCAGACTTGGCCCACGCCACCGACCACAACCACAAGGAAAGCGTCAATAATGTAGTTTTGACCGAGATCAGGCCCCACATTACCGACCTGTGCCAAGGCACAGCCTGCCAAACCAGCCAGACCTGAGCCCAGACCAAAAGCCAGCATGTCAATCCGGGCAGAACGAATCCCAACCGCACGTGCCATTTGACGGTTTTGCGTGACCGCACGAACGAATAAGCCGAAACGGGTTTTATTGAGTAAAAACAGCAACAGCAATAATACGGCGACGGTAAAACCAATAATCGCCATACGGTTATATGGCAGCATCAGGCTCGGTGTCATCGCGATCCCACCACTCAACCAGCTGACATTGGAGACTTCAACATTCTGTGCACCAAAGACCATACGCACCAGTTGCATCAGAATCAAACTCACCCCAAAAGTAGCAAGCAAGGTTTCCAGTTGACGACCGTATAACGGGCGAATCACGGTGCGTTCAATCAACATACCGATCAAGGCACTCACCAGAAATGCGGCAGGAATGGCTGCTACCAGATACCAATCCACCCACCCTGCAAAATGGCTTTTAAAAAAGCTTTGAATCACGTAAGTGGTATAGGCACCGATCATGATGAGCTCACCATGTGCCATGTTAATCACCCCAAGCAGACCATAAGTAATGGCTAAACCAAGCGCAGCAAGCAGTAAAATGCTGGCCGTACTCATACCTGAAAAGACATGGCCTGACCACTCACTGATTTGTAGTCGGGTTTTAATTTGATTTTGCGCATCCAGCAAGGCAGCCTTCAATGCAGGATTGTTTTGTGGTTGTTCTAGAGTTTGGTTAATTAAGGCGAACACATCAGGGCGATTGGAATCTGCCAAAACTTTCACGGCTTCAAGCTTGGTAAATTCATCAGCACTGTTAAAATCCAGACGGGCTTTAAGCTGTGCTAAACGCGTTTTGACCTGATCATTTTTTTCATTCAGATAAAGCTGCTTCACCATCGCCACATCAAGTTCAGCCAGATTATTTTCTAAAATATCGACCGCGGCCAATCGTTGTGATGCATCATTGGAGTTGAGTTTGGCTTTGGCTTGACCAAAATTCAGGGCCTTGCGTAAGGTATTGACCAAAGTCACTTGGGATAAATCGGCAGGCCATTGTTGTAGCGCCTGCTGCTCAGGATAGCTAAACAGTTTGTCATCATTTTTTAACAGATAGGTATTGCCAGCACTATCGCTATACAACTCATTTTGATCAATATAGGCCACCAGTTGATCCAGTTGTTCAATACTGGCAGGCCACTGATTGAGCATGGCACGACGCGTGGCAAAGTCAGCCTTTACAAAGGTCTGAATGGCATCTGGAGAAGCTGTAGACGTCACAGGTGCTGTGGATGTGGCCTCTGCCCATGCTGGACTCAACATCAGCTGTGCCATGATGCAGAGCAGTGCCAAAACAAAATGTTTCGCCATAGAACTCCCCTTATGGTTACGGTTTAAATGGATCAGAAAAATAGAAATGCCTGCTGCCAACACAACAGACATGAAGCGAATTATTTAGGGATATACGGACTCCAAGGCTCCGCCTTGATGGTTTGCGGGGTTTTGTAGACCACATCGAACTGGCCATCGCCACGGATCTGTCCAATCATCACAGGCTTATGCAAGTGGTGATTGCTTTCATCCATTTTGAGGGTATAGCCTGATGGTGCCGCAAAGGTCTGACCAGCCATCGCATCACGAACTTTATCCACCTCAGTGGTGCCCGCTTTCTCAACCGCCTGCTTCCACATATTGATCCCGACATAGGTCGCTTCCATCGGATCGTTGGTCACCACTTTGTCGGCATTTGGCAGTTTGTATTGCACTGCATATTGTTTGAATTTATTTACAAACTCGGTATTTTTAGGATTCTTGACCGACATGAAATAGTTCCATGCCGCTAAATGACCGACCAAGGGTTTGGTATCAATACCACGTAATTCTTCCTCCCCGACCGAGAAAGCCATGACCGGGATATCGGATGCCTTAATGCCTTGGTTGCCCAATTCACGATAGAACGGCACATTGGAGTCACCATTGATGGTCGAGATCACTGCCGTCTTTTTACCCGCAGAGAACTTCTTAATATTGGACACAATGGTTTGATAATTGCTGTGACCAAACGGGGTGTATTCTTCCATGATGTCGGCATCAGCGACGCCTTTAGATTTCAAGAAGGCCCGAAGAATTTTATTGGTGGTCCGTGGATAGACATAATCTGTGCCAAGCAATACGAAGCGCTCAGCTTTACCGCCTTCATCTCCCATCAAATACTCAACTGCAGGAATTGCTTGCTGGTTCGGAGCCGCCCCGGTATAGAAGATGTTTTTCGATTGTTCCTGACCTTCATACTGCACCGGATAGAACAATAAGCCATTCAGCTCTTCCACCACAGGCAACACGGATTTACGAGAAACCGAGGTCCAGCATCCAAAAATAACCGCAACTTTATCTTGGGTAATCAGCTGACGCGCTTTTTCTGCAAACAGTGGCCAGTCAGAAGCTGGATCGACAATCACAGGTTCCAGTTTTTTGCCCAGTACCCCACCATTGGCATTGATTTCATTGATGGTCATCAAGGCAGTGTCTTTCAGTGAGGTTTCAGAAATCGCCATGGTGCCTGAAAGCGAGTGCAGAATCCCAACCTTGATGGTGTCACCGCTGGCTGCAGGCGCAGTTTTGGCTTGCGTTTTTGCTTGTTCTGTTTTTTCGGCCGGTTTTGAACAGCCTACCAGACCAATCCCCATCATGGCTGCCATGAGCACTGACATCGACATCAATTTGTTTTGCATCATTCTCTCCACCCATCAATATTGTGATTTTTACTGGATGGTGTTATTCAATTTTTATGCCAAAACAACAAACTATTGTTTTTATTTAATTTTAATAAATTTTACTGATGCTTTTTTTGATCTTGTATACAACATTGCATACAAAAAATACGCAGCGACCTAAAATGATGCAGATTTGTTCCGCTCAAATCTAAAGACTTTACACAAAGAAAAAGCCAGACATTTGTCTGGCTGATCTCGATCTTCTAAGGGTAATTTAGACACTGATATCTGCTAAATTACCTTTTTGCTCTAACCAGTGTTTACGGTCGGCAGAACGCTTCTTCGCCAGCAATTTATCCAGTAATCCAGCCGTTAAATGGGCATCGTCCAGATCCAGTTGCACCAGACGACGCGTATTCGGGTCCATGGTGGTTTCACGCAACTGACTGGCATTCATCTCTCCCAAACCTTTGAATCGGGTGATTTGCGGATTTTTATTGCCTTTGACTTTTTTCAAGATCGTCTCTAGCTCATCATCATCCAAGGCGTAATACACATCCTTCCCAATATCAATACGATACAGTGGTGGCATTGCCACAAACAGATGACCTTCTTCAACTAAGGTTGGGAAATGTTTTACAAACAATGCGCATAATAAGGTTGCGATATGCAGACCATCCGAGTCCGCATCGGCCAGAATACAGATTTTGCCATAACGTAATTCAGACAAATCGTCACTGCCCGGATCGACCCCGATCGCGATGGCAATATCATGCACTTCTTGCGAAGCCAAGACCTCATCGGAAGACACTTCCCAGGTATTCAGGATTTTTCCGCGAATCGGCATAATCGCCTGAAAATTCTTGTCGCGTGCCTGTTTAGCACTGCCACCTGCAGAGTCCCCTTCCACAATAAACAGTTCACTGTCTTCACGGGTTAAACCAACACAATCGGCTAATTTCCCGGGTAAGGCTGGACCTGCGACAATCTTTTTACGCTCGACTTTTTTTGCTGCTTTGAGACGACGTCCCGCTTTGGCAATCGCCATTTCAGCCAGTTGGGTCGCAATCTCGGCATGCTGGTTCAGCCATAAGGCAAATGCATCTTTGGCAATATTCAATACAATATTAGAGGCTTCACGGCTGGATAAACGTTCTTTGGTTTGCCCTGAAAACTGCGGTTCCTGAAATTTCAGCGATAGAATAAAATTTACCCCATCCCAGACATCTTCCGCAGACAACTTCATATTACGCGGCAATAAATTGCGTAATTCACAGAACTCACGCAGTGCTTCGGTTACACCTGAACGTAAACCATTAACATGGGTACCGCCTTGCGCAGTGGGAATCAGGTTGACATAACTTTCCTGAATCTGTTCGCCACCTTCCACGTTCCAGCAAATCGCAAACTCACAGGCTGCACGATCCGCTTGCCCATGACTGACAAAGGCCGGATCAGGCAGAATTTCACGATCTTGCAGTTCGTCCATTAAATAGTCGACCAGACCATTTTCAAACTGCCATTCAATTTTTTCTTTATTGATTTTATCGTCATAAATAATTTTTAAGCCTGCAGCTAATACCGCTTTAGCTTTTAAATTATGTTTGAGGGCTTTTAGCGCAAATTTAGGGCTGTCAAAATACTTGGCTTCCGGCCAGAAGCGAACGGTTGTTCCTGTGGCACGCTTTGCCACCTTGCCTTCCAAAACCGATAAGGGGGCAACCGGTTCACCCTGTTCAAAGGCCATTTGATACAGGTTACCCTGACGCTGTACCGCCACTTCAACACGGGTCGACAAGGCATTGACCACGGAAATCCCGACACCATGCAAACCACCAGAGAACTGATAGTTATCGGTACTGAATTTGCCGCCGGCATGTAACTTGGTCAGAATAATTTCGATACCGCTTTGCCCATATTCCGGATGGATATCGACTGGCATGCCGCGTCCATTATCTTCAACTGACAATGAACCATCTTCATAGACCGTGACACAAATCTGGTTGGCATGACCGGCAAGTGCTTCATCGACTGCATTATCAATCACCTCTTGCGCCAAATGGTTTGGACGTGAGGTATCGGTATACATGCCTGGTCGACGACGAACAGGATCTAAACCAGAAAGAACTTCAAGGGATTGGGCCGTGTATTGTGTCACTGGGTTGGACTTCCTTTTTGGAGGGCTGCCGATAAAAATTCGAGTACTAAAGGTAATTTTTCTTCAAAATCATCCATTGCATGATTACCACCAGCGTCAGTTAAAATCAATGAGGATGGATGAACTGCACTATAATAGCGTTGAGCCTGATGATAATCCAAGACTTCATCGCCTTGTTGCAACAGCACCAGAATTTTATCAGCATGCTTTAACTTCGTGTCAGCAATCGATTGTAATTGCTGCAATTGATCTGTATCAAGTGTCCATGATTCAGTGACTTTGAGCGGGATTTGTTCAATACCGAATAAATCTTGAAAGAGTTGCCATGGTTGCATAGCAGGATTAATCAGTACAGCAGGACAAGCATACTTTGCGACAAGGTATGTCGTATAGAACCCTCCCAGACTACTTCCCACCAAAACCACTTTATCATGCGGTAAATTTTCGATAAGCTGGGAAAGCTGTGCAAGTACCTGATCAGGTGCACAATTTAAGTCAGGTAAATGCACCTGAACATCATCTCGTCCTGCACAATATTGTTGCAGCTGTTGCCCTTTGATCGACATCGGGCTACTTCGAAAACCATGTAAATAAATAATTTGCATATGCACCAAAAAAGACAGCGGCTTGACTTAAAGTGAAATAAATCACATTATTTTGCTTAATTGTTATACAAATAACAATATAACATGCAGATAAGCTCAACATTGTCAGACATAAAAAACCATACTGGACTCCGTTCATCAGTATTCTAAAAAAATTAGTTATGAAAGACATAAGATGTAAACGTTTGTTGTAGTTTACCTAAACAGTATCAAGTGAATCACTTCAAATCTTCGGTATATATCAAGGATGGGGAAAACAATATGCCAAGTTTAACACCGCTGCATGAAACCTACTGCAAGTGGGACCGTAC
The DNA here is from genome assembly GCF_904886855.1 of Acinetobacter sp. 'aerobic (ED)'. Taxonomy (NCBI): domain Bacteria; kingdom Pseudomonadati; phylum Pseudomonadota; class Gammaproteobacteria; order Moraxellales; family Moraxellaceae; genus Acinetobacter; species Acinetobacter sp. 'aerobic (ED)'. The sequence continues at coordinate 100,562 of NZ_CAJHGI010000003.1, read as the reverse complement.
GCCCCCGAGTCAGGCCGATGTTCTGGAGGGTTTGGCCCAGTTGGTCAGTACCAGCCTCAGCGGGGTACACGAATTGGTGCAACTGGTACAAACTGAAGTATTAAGGACAACGCTCGGTTTAAGTGCACAAAAAGCCAAGAATTTACAAAAGCACCCGCAACTGCAAAAGTTCTACCAGTTTTCTTATGTGGCCCTGCAAAAATACGGCAGTCATTTTCTTGCCCCTAATTTACGCCGCATTATCGCCAAATTTCCAATCCTGCATGATAAACCGCTGACACCGACCTTACATTTTGCAGTCGGCGCACTGAATGGCATCTTCGGCGATTTCTTTTTAAAGCAACATAATCCAATGGCCTTGCCCATGGTGCTTTATGATCATTATGGTTCTTTACAGCAGGGGGAACTAACCGGCCGTGTGGTGATCCTGACGCATGGTCTATGCATGAACCATCTGACCTGGTCCAATCATCGTTATGGCGGGATTGGCGAGCGCCTACTGGCCCAACGTGATAACAACACCATGTTGTATCTGAACTACAATACAGGTCGCCGGATTTCAGCCAATGGCCGTAGTTTTGCCAATACGCTGGAAGATCTGGTCCAGCGTAATCCGCGTATTACCAGTATTGACCTGATTGGGCATAGTATGGGCGGTCTGGTTTCCCGCAGTGCCCTGTTTTATGGCAAACAGAATCTGTATCAATGGGTACATATGGTCGAGAACCTGGTCTGTATCGGTTCACCACATCATGGTGCAGTACTGGAGCGTTTTGGCTTTGTCTTACAGGATAAACTTGGTGCATTTCCATTTATCAGCCTGATTGGTCAATTGGTTAATGTGCGCAGTAACGGTATTCTGGATCTGCGTCACGGTAGCGTTCGTGATGATGACTGGGAACATAATGATGCACGTATCGGTTTTGCAGATGACAATCGTAAGCCTGCGCCACTCCCATCACATATCAATACGTTCCTGATTGCAGGAACTTTAGAATTTGAGAAGCTGCGTAATAAAGCTCTCTCTGTGATTGGTGATTATCTGGTCAGTGTCAAAAGTGCTTTAGGCGAACATCCAAATCCACGTTTTCAACTCAAGCTACCCGATACGCATAAAGCTGTTTTCTACGGGCTGAACCATTTTGAAATCCAGTATCACTCGAGCGTAGCCGAGCAGATTACGCGCTGGCTGTATCCTGATGCGAGAGAAAAAGTGGAAGCTGGGGTACAGACCCATATGATCAATGTACCGAATAACTACACTTTTGATGACTTAGAAGGGATTGTTGAGACCTAAATACAAAAGCCCAGCTTTATCGCTGGGCTTTTGTAACTTTGAATTCGTTATTTAGTTTCTTTTTCAGCTGCCAAAACACCTGTAGTTTCGCATCCTAAGGTTGATGAAATACATTTTAGATTAACGTTCACAGTAATCTTAAATGGTGAAATTTTTCCATCTTTATAAGTTTTAACATTTGCAAGATACGTATACTGTCCTTTCTTAGCATCATATGTTACCTGATCACCCATGAGTAGATCTGTTTTCTCATTACCCTCATCACTATTAGAGAGTATTACTGGTATTTCAGTAAAATTATTATTTTTTATATTATATAAATAAGTTGTGACCTGAAATTTTTTAAAAGGAACTCTAACATAATCAATAGTACTAATTTCTTTTATTCTAAAAGCAACAATATCTTTATCATGGTACAATAAAGCTAAGTCAACATTAGACTGCAAAGGTACTGCCGTCCTTAGAACATTATATACATCCTTTCCATTTAAGACTTGGATACCATATTTTTTTAACGTATATTTAATATCTTTCTTTGTTTTATTAATATCACCAAAATCTCTTAATATAATTTTCAAATCAGGCCTAATGGCAGAATATTTATTATATGTACTTATATACGCTACAGGTGATTTCACTTGGGCAGAATCTTGCAAATAATCATTCCATGAAGAACTTTCTTCTGCATAACAAATACTACTAGCAATCACCATACTTAAAAAACACAATTTATACATTGTTATAAAAACCTCAATTTACCAATAATAAAGCAGTGAAAATAATAAAAAAAGCACCACTGCTTTATTAAAAAAATTAATTTAAGATAACTTTATTACCATTGAAATATACATTCTGACTACTATCAATTTTAAATGATTTAACTTCACCTAACTCCTTGGTTTTAAATAACCCATCTAAAAAATAGGATAAATATATATTTTCTTGTTCACTATCACCCTCACTATATTTCAAAACATACAAAATATTACTACCGGCAGAAGCATTTATATAAGTTGTATCAAACCCTCTTTCATTTACAAGAAATCGAAGTTCACTATTTTTATCATTATTTGATATTTCTTTTAAACTATCATTTGTAAGTTTATTTTCTTTACACTTCACTCCATTACACATAAATTTTTTCTTTTCAAATATAACTGGAAGATTAAAATTTTCATATTTTATATTTTTTGCTTCTGTACTTTTTTAAAAAAGTCTTTATCATGTAAATTAAATGTATAACATTCATTCTCAACATTTATATTATTATCTTGAAGCGAAAATGTTGTACCTGATAAACAAACTTGATTATTATTTTGACTAAATTTAATACTAGAAGGCTCATTTGCGATCTCTTCTAACCTATCATTAACAAAATAACCAACAGATTGTTCTAATGGATATACTCTTTTCGTTGTCGGATCTAATACAACAAAGTATTTAACCTTTCTAGGTATACCTTTCCCAGTATCTCTTACCTTATCAATTACTAAAGCGACTTTATTTTGAGCAAAGTTTGCTTTTTGGTTCAGTGAATTATTATAAAGCTTTAGATATTTATCTGAACAAAAATCAATATAACCTTGCTCAAAGTAACAATTTGAAATTTTTTCTTTTATAACAAGTTCAGTAGAGGTGCTTCTCTTTTCACTATCAAATTTTTGATTATTTTCTTTAGAAAATCCACAATTTGATACTACTAAACCAATAGAAAATATCATTACTGTTTTCAAAAATTTCATTTCAAAATCTCTATTATTTCAAACCAATTACTATCATTTTTTATTTTAAAAGATATACCCCAACTCGAATGGGGTATATCACACTATTCTTATTTTAAATTTTTCTTTAATAGCTTTCCATTCTCATTTTTATAACTAATCACTCCAGAGTTATCAATTGAGTAATAATCACCTATTTTCTCTACCACTAGCTCAGGTTTTATTTTTATCAAATAAAATTCAAAACTAGTTCCTTCATCTGTTTCTATATACTTTTCAGCAATAGAATAAAAGCTATCTTTCATTTTAGGAAGAAATCTAAAAGTATTTGCATTCAATGAATCTATTTTCGAATTATCAAATATATTCACAAAATCAGGAGATATTTTCTTTAACTCAGATAAAGAATATGCCCGATTATTAGACCTTTCAAGCTGCTCACATTTTTTCACTGGATTTTTCTCAGTACAGTTAGAGAAAAAATCAGACGATATTGGTGTTTTTATAAAAACCAAGTTATTATCATTATTTTTTTGACTCATATTTTCTATAACACTTACCTTTACAAAAGCATTATCAATAATTTTAAAGCATGCTTTTGAGTTTAAATAGGTATCTCTATAAGAATATAAATCCCCAGATATACACAACTCATCTTTTTCAGCAGAGTAATTAAAATCAGCTTTCGCCTTATTTACTTGATAATTCAAAGGGTAAACTTTATATTTTTTTTGATTTAAAACTGCCAACCTAAAATATTTACCATCATCAATTTTTATTACAGAATAATCTTTATTAAAATCTGGTTTCATTCCAATATTTTTTTCAAAAATTTTAATTTTATCCGTTTTACAGTAATAATTATCTACATCATTGTCAAAACCACAAGGCTCAACTTTAATACTTTGATTGTTTTCTTTAGAGAATCCGCAACTTGATACTACTAAACCAATAGAAAACATCATTACTGTTTTTAAAAATTTCATTTCAAATTTCCTATTAGTTTAAACCAATTACTATCATTTTTTATTTCAAAAAGATATACCCCAACTCGAATGGGGTATATCACACCATTCTTATTTTAAATTTTTCTTTAATAGCTTTCCATTCTCATTTTTATAGCTAATCACTCCAGAGCTATCAATTGAGTAATAATTACCTATTTTATCCACCACCAGCGCAGGTTTTATTTTTATTAGATAAAATTCAGAACTAGATTCTTCATCTGTATCTACATATTTTTCAGCTATAGAGTAAACTATATCATTACCTTTAGATATAAATCTAAAATTGTCTACATTGAGATCTTTTATCCTACTATCTGATAAAATTTTTCCTTCCAATGGAAGTTCATCTAAAATTTTCGTTGACTGATAAGAATAATCTTTTATGTTACTTATTTTTCTACATTCTTTTTCAGATTTATTTTCTCTACATTCTGAATAAAAATTTGATGATATAGGATATTTAATTACTTTAACATTCTCCTCTATTTTATTAAATTCTTTGGCAACTGACGAACTACTTGAGCAACCAATAACAGGAGTTAGCATTAATATAGCTAAATACATTTTTACAGGATTAAAAACTTTCATAAAATTACCTATTTATATTTGCACAACACAAATTATCAACAAAATAAAAACACTTATTTAAGATTTCGATTATCTTTATAAAAACTAAAGACATCTATCAATATAATCTTTTTTATCTAAAACATTCATTGGAATTTGATTTTCATCATCATAAGTAACATTATATAATTTATTATTTTTTTTATCAATTTTAATCCATCCAAATGTCGCCCCATTATTTACCCCATTTTTACTTTTCACAAATATTTGTATGTAATCCTTTTCTGAAAAATCAAAAGTAACATCTTTCTTATTAATTTTTTTCATATCAAAATTTTTATAAATGATAGCCTTAAGATCATTATCACATTGAGAGTATTGATCTGAACTATTAATATTTATTTTTGCACTGCATCCGCTAGTTAATAAAATAGCAAATAAAAAACATATAAATTTCATCAGCAAACTATCCTTATCTATTAAAATGTTGATACAATCCTAACTTTAATTTTACTTAATTCATTTCTATAAACCTCTTGTTTGTCCTTTTCTTTTGAAAACCATCTAGCATAATTCCCATTGTATTTTTTAATGTACTCAGAAACATATGTCATACCAACCAAAACAGATGAGACACAAACAAATACTTTTTTCTTATTTTTTTCTTGAGCATTCCCTCCAGATCCACTCAAACCTTTATTTTCATATGCTGACCATGTTCCTGTAGGTGGCTCAATAAATAATGATGAATCCCAACCATAATAAGGCGCAGAACCATGTACTTCCATACCGGGGGTTCCGCCATATTTATATTGCTCTGAAGAAAAATGTCTAGTCTCTGCTCTATACATTCTTTCTACTATTTCTGCTATTTCTTTACCATATTTATCGTAAATAATTTTTAAAGCTTTTCTTGCATCATCTTCATCAAATAGTTTATTTTTCTTTTGTTCTAATTCGGCCAATTTATTTGAAACAGGAATAATACCACTGCATGATAATAAATTCTGCAAATTGCTTTCCTTAATAATTTGAGAAAAATAACGACCATTTAAACCATCTTTAGTTTCAGAAAATAGATTATCAACTTTATAAATATCTATAAATTCTCGTACATCTAAATGCACCCATGTAGTTGCCCCATCAGATAATCGCTCTAAACCAAATTTATTTGTAGACCAGCCTAAACTAGTATTTAAATATTTACAAAACCATTCTGTTCTTACTTTATTCTCAAGTTCATTCATACTAACTACTTGATTATTTTTATTTTGAACTACGATATCTAAAGCACACCCCATATGATTAGTTGTTGCACGTCTTTTTTTCCAGTTATTATCAATACAACGATAACCTGATGATATTCCTGTAATTTTATAACCATTAGGATTAGCTATTTTTTTAAAATAAAATAGCATTGCTTTTAACCCCCATATGAGACTCTTATGCATACCTTTATATTCATGTGCAGGTCTTGTAACCTTTATATATCGCCCTGAACTTTTTTGATAACTCTCAAATTCAAAATTATCATTTCGCCCTTTTCCAAAACCCGAGCAAACCCCACAAGGACATTTCATTGAATCAAAGAAGGGAGCTATTCCATATTCATCTCTAAACTTATCTAAAGCAGCTAAAACAGAACCACAAATTTTTCCCGTCTCTGGTACCCCCATATAATCCCTTTGGAATTGTTTAATACATTTTGCAGTTAGTTCGGTAAACTCATCCGTAGGTAAAGCTCCACCAAAGCCAGCCAAACGAATATTTACTTCCCGAATAAGCTCACTCTTACCACTTGAAATACATTGTGGGTTAGTTTTACATAAATTTGGTGCATCTACTTTAGGTGTCCCACCATCCTGACTGCGATCGTCAACTGTCAATATCTTGGAAGCAGCGTTTGTAGCTTCATTCAGCGTTTTTTTACCTTCTTCATAAAGCTCATTTACTTGATCTAGAATTTTACTGCCAAAATTTGCTCCAAAAATTCCTTCTTCCTGCTTTTTCTGAGGTGTTGTACTAGAAGGCTTTACAGGTGGAGTCTGTGATGGTTTTTGTTTAGTAGTAGCCGAAGGTTGTGTTCTCTGCTGAGTAGCTGGTTTAGACTTTTCTTGATGTGAATTATTTCCAGTAGCAGGAATATTTACTGGTAACTTAATAACTTGGCCAATATTAATCTTATTTGGATCATCTATTTTATTTAAACGTTCTAATGCGCGAACTGTCGTATGATTTTTTTGAGCTATTTCAAATAAAGTTTCACCCTTTTTTACAACATGGGTTTTTCTTTTATATTGTCCACTATTACCTTGATTTGTTAATGTTTTTAAATCCAACATTACCTTTGGGCTTGTAATTTTTACAAGCATGCGATCTCTAGACATTACAAAGCTTTGTACCTTGACCATCAAGCCATTGAACATACTTTTAATATAAACATCTAAAGCCGTGCCTTTATCTCGGCTAATTTCGACAATACAACCTGAAGAATTTGTCGCTCCAGCAGCAATAACTTGCCCAGTTCTCTGATTTTTTACTTCATATTGTGCTTTTGAGATTGGACTACCAAATAAGTCTAAGATTTGTATGGTAACTAATGATTTTTTATTCATTTCCAATCCCCACCTTGTACATTATTATCCGTTTCTGAATCATTCACATTTTGCTCGATCAAGAAATCATCCTCATCAAAACTGTCAATGACTAATCCCCATTCATCATTAGAGCCAACCAGAACTTGAACCTTTGTTGGATCTGGGGTACTAATTTTTCCTGTCCGTCCATGTTCATCTATTGATCCCGAAGTAAATGAGCCTGTTCCAGGAACAAAAGCTTTATAACTAAGCTGGCTAAAATCACTCTCCCAAAATAAATCGTAAATATCTAAACGATTACTAAAAGTTGGTGTGTTAGGTAATTCAGGAACTTCATATGAAACTTTAGCGCCGCTCTCAAACACATTTTGGCCACTTTTAACCTTAAAATAGCCTCCTGTACTAATGAATACACCATCGTTATTTATTTTGAGTTGTGAACCACCCGCTGTCAGGACAATCTCTTTCGGACTGGTGATTTCAATCTTTTCCTCAGTAGAAATCAGTTTAATCACCTTCCTCGCAATCGCCTCTATTGCATCATCCTGCGCCTGCAACTCCAGCTTGCCTTTTGCTGCATAAGCTCTAAAGCCTTTCTGTGCGGCAAACAGACTTATCTTGTCCTGTGCATGTCCGATAATATTCTTTTGTGCACTCAGGTTAATTGAACCACTGGCACTCTCGGCAATATCCTGAGAAGCCTGCAAAATAATATTTTCAGGTGTCGTTAATGCAATCCCATTCGGGGATGCCAACAACATCAGCGCCTGTCTGAAAATCTTGCCTTGTTCTTGCTGCTTGGCATCGGAACTGCTTTCCAGACCTTGGGTATAGCCCTCCATAAAACCCTGTAATGAACTCAATGCCTTAGAAGGTGTAATATCTAACTTGCTCCCTTTACTAAAAGTCCCACAGGTACTCATCAGCTCAAAATCTTTAATATCGACATTGGCCAGGACTTTACCAACTTCTTTAATACTCTCGAACGGATTCTGCTCTATCCGGTCTTTAATACTGGCAAGCTTGCCTTTCACAAGATCAGCGCCATGCTCTTCGACGTTTTCGATAAACTGTTTTAGATTTTCAACCGCATCTTTGGCATCACTAAAGAAGCTATTAAACTCTTCCACTGCGCCTTTGGCATCGCCCCCGAGTGCACCAATATCTTCAATAAAACCACCGCAATCCTTTAAGGCATGAATCGGGTCTTGACTCATTCCTTGTTTAAATAGATTTAAGGTGCTATCCAGTGCTTGTCCCGTGGTTTTAAGCTCCAATGACTGAATAAACTTCGGTAAACGGTTAATCACATTCAGCGCATCAGTCTGCTGCTTTGCAGCCACTTCGCTGAGCATTTTCATGCTGTCATAGCCCTGCGACAGCAAGGATTGTGCTTGAGCAGCCTCCAGATGATCGGCGACCGCCTGTTCTTGGGCATAGGTACTAATCAGCATGCCTTTACCGGCCCTCACGGCGCCCCAGGCATCCGTTCTGAGCTCAAAACCTTCCCCACGACCATCACTGGTTTCTTGTGTTTTGGGATGACTTAAATTACCCAGATTCAGCTGGGATGCTGCATGGCTACTTTGTAGCTGGGTGCTGATCTGCCCGGTAGTATCATCAAAGCGCAACTGGTTAAAGCCACTGCCATTGACTTCCTGACTGCGGATCCCACTGAGTTTTTTGGTGTCAGGCAGTTGTCCCTTAACGTCAAACTTGGTCGGGGAGCGTTGTGCTTCATGGATACGTCCAGTCACAAAAGGACGATCGATGTTGCCATCAAAAAAGTCGATGACCACCACCTCACCAATACGCGGCAAGAAACGTGCTCCATAGCCTTCCCCCGCCCAAGGTGTGAGCACATCTACCCATGCGGAGTCGGTGTCATTGTCATTACTGCCTGCTCCACCATCATGGCCATGATCCTCACTGCGGGTAAACAGAAAACGAACCTTGATCCGTCCCCACTCATCCACATAAATGGTTTCTCCTTCAGGCCCGACCACTTTGGCACGTTGCGGATAGGCAACCGGACGATGTAACTCTGGATCATATTCAGGAATGATTTTGATCTGACGGCGAATCAAGGTCAGTTCATTGCCCTGACGCTCTGCCTCATCATAGCCATGTTGATCCCAACGACTCTGGCTAAGTAGTTGACTGACCTGTTGCTGCAGATCTTTGGGTAAATTATTTTGATTATAAAAATGCTTGGCAATAATCAGGAACTCCTGATCAGCCCCTTCGTGTTGATCAATTTCAGGATGTTCCCTGAGATTAAACCAATAACCGACTTGGCTATCGCGCACACTACTATACGCCTTAAAATATTTGGCCTGACTGGCATACATATCATTGAGTTGCTGATTCAGTTTTTCTAACTGACTACCACCTGAAGCCGTGGCTTGGTCTTCACCCTTTAAGTCCTGCATCCAGGCCGGGCTGATATGCCACGCCTGCTCCAGACTCAAACTGGCGGAATCAAAGCTTTCAGAATGGTTATGAGTAGTGACCACTGAACCTGCGCCTTCTTCTTGAGCCAAGGCATCAGGTTGCCAGCGTTGCAGGTGCACCGCAGTCGGTTGCAAGCTTCGAACCGCTACAAAGCCGGTAATGCTGTCCTGAAATTCTGTGGCACTGCTACGGTGATAACGAATACTTCGTCGAGGCAAAGCCTGATACTCGCTATTGTCATCCATTAATCTGAGCTTTTGCGCTTTGAACGGCGTACTTGAATGCGGGACAAACAGCTCGGCTTCATCGATTAGCCAGCTAATGCCTTCACTGCGCCACAAGCGTGTGAGAAAGGCATAATCAGATTCATTGTGCCCCATCACAAATGGCCGAATATCATAATTCTGACTTAAACCATTCAGGTCAAGGCTCAGACTTGCCGCAAAAAGTGCGCTTCTTTGCTGCCATTCCTTGAATAAAACTTCAGTAATCTCGACAACAGTTTTATTCATAAAAACACGGCTGTTACGGCGTTTATGCCATAAACTGGTCGCATCTTTCAGTGTCAGCTTATACAGGGTTAATGCGCCATCACTTTGCCCGTAACTGGCTTCCGTTACGATTCCTGTGGTTCGGAACAGCTGTCCTGAATCGGTGACCTGATCCACGGCGACCTGAACCCCTATAAATTGTTTTAAAGGAATCTGGGCATTGGTCGACAGACAAATCAATTCGGCTTCCAGCCCGACATTAAGTTGATGCTGGCCTTGTATGCGTTGTAAAAAAACTTGATTATTCAGTAGATTATTAGAAAATTGTACGTGAATGGCACGTTTCTGTGCATTTAGCCCTATTTTTTCTAATACATTAAATATATTAAAAAGCATTTTTTATAATCAGATCGGAGGGGGAATCGGCTGAACTTTACAAAAAACAGACCTATCTGTCCACAAAAAAATCTTTTGGCCAACAAAATGGCACAAACTGTTGAGAAATGCAGAAAACAAAACCCGAAATATGTTGCCATATTTCAGGTTTTAGCAAATAAACAAACAAGGATGTTATTATTTTGCTGTGCCGTTGTAGTTTCTAAATAGCTGCCATAGGCAGATCAATAAAATCAAACTGAAGTAAAGCAAAGACCACACCGGTAACGATTGACCGAGGAAGGTCCAGTCCACCACCGCACATTCACCCGAACCGGACAATACTTCCTGCAACACGGTTTTCATCGGTAATGCATCCACCAGATAATCCAGACCTGGGCCACAGCTTGGCACTTGATCCGGTGGCAAGCTTTGCAGCCACACATGACGTGCCGCCACACCTACCGACCAGCCAATCGATAAGGTCGCCAGAAAAGCATAAAAACGTTTGAATCCGCTTGAAACAGGATTATGGATAAAGGCCACCAGCGCAACTAGCCCCATACCGATCAAACCAAGGCGCTGGAAAATGCAAAGCGGACAAGGGTCCAGACCCTGCACATGTTCTAAATACAACGCAAATGAGATACCAATAATGCTCGTCAGTACCAACAACGCACTCACTAAGCGGTAATTCCAACGCATGGGAAATCCTCTAAAAATATTAGGGTCTGTTGACCTGCTGATCAATCAACAGGCTAGCGGTATTGTGCAAGATATTGTTCAAAACTCATGTCGTTATCTTGTTCAAGTTGCGCCTGTTTTTGCAATGACGTTTCTGCCAGCTGCGCAAAGTACTGTTTGGTTTCCTCGCTGAGCGGGTGCTGGTCATAATGATCGACATGGTGCTGTGCCATCACACTGCCAAAGTTCCAGGTACCGCCATGTTGCAAGGTATCTGCAATCACATGCGCAGAAAGGGTCTCTTCAACATCATCTAAACGTTGCTGCATGATCTGGATCGCATCCTGATACAGCCGTTTACCATCCATTTGATCTAATAAGGCTGCGCAGCCTTGAATCGCATTTAAATGGCGTTGTGCCCAGTCCTTTAATGCAACCGAGCTGGAACCGTCCTCAATTTGTGCATCTGCTGCACGGCCACGGTTCACGACTTCAATTTGATTCCGGTCAATCTGTTCCTGCTCTTCCGCAAACAAATCTGGACTTTCATTTAATAAGCAATAAAGTGCCAAACTCTCCAGAAAACCGGCCGAAACTTCATCAATACCAATCGGGCTATACGGATTCACATCCACTGCACGCAATTCAACATAACCGACACCACGGTTTTTCAATGCCTGCGAAGGAGTTTCACCGGCTTGAGGCACCTGTTTTGGGCGAACCAGACTATAATATTCGTTTTCGATCTGAAGCACATGATCATTGATCTGAATTGGCTCACCCTGTTCATCATTCAGGCCTAACTTGGTAAATGCTGGATAAGGGGTATGCACCGCTTTCTGCAAGCCATCCAGATAATCGTGCAGGTCATTGTAGTGAATACCCAGTTCTTTCTGTGCCGAGTTTTGATACCCCAGACGTCCCATCCGCAAAGCGGTCGCTTCGGGTAAATACAAAGTCCCTTTCACCAAAGGCTGTAAATGATGCTGACGTCCTGTCAGGAAACAGCGGCATACGGAGGGACTTGCACCTAACATATACATGACCAGAGGAATTAAACGGATGAAATTCCGGATCAGGCCAAAATAGCGATGGCTACGATAATCTTGCAGGCTAAGCTGTTTTAATTGTGGATTTTGCTCATGCTGCTGTAAGGCAATAAATAACGAGTCAGGGAAAGATAAATTATAATGCACGCCGGAAATGGTCTGCATACGGCGACCATAACGGACTCCCAGTCCACGGCGGTAAAGTGTTTTAAAACGGCCAATATTGGAAGAGCCATATTGCGCCAGTTTAATATTTTCTTCGTTATCATCCAGCATACACGGCATGGATAACGGCCACAGTCGTTCACCGGCTTCCAGTTGCTGGTGCACCACACTATGGATATCGCTTAATTCGTTTAAAGCCGCTGCAATACTGCTTTGAGGCGTAGTGATAAACTCCATTAAGGCTTCTGAATAATCGGTGGTGATATGTGGATGTGTCAGTGCTGAACCCAAAGCTTGTGGATGATTTTTTTGTGATAAAAATCCATTACTTTGCATCCTTAAACTTTCACGCTCAATCCCGCGTAACATCCCTTTTAGTAGCGATGCATCTACCCAAGTAGGTATCACAGAGGAAGTAAGTGTGCTGGGTTGATTCATATTATAGGCTCGCTTATTCAAGATCAGCCGACCACATCAAAGGTAGCGACTTCGTCGACCATACAGGCATCATGACAATACCAATCCCTTCGACTCAGCCAATTATAACGACAATTGTGATCTAGTCATCTAGGCTCTGTGAACATTTGAAAAATGCTTGCGACAGAAATCCCTGTTTAGTCTGGCAATTTTTATCACAATCTTGTTACATAAGACACGCTCAAATTGTGATTTTATTGAAAAATAAATCTTCTAGAGGAGACTCGCCCATGCAAGCGCAAGACATTCTGAATTTTTGGTTTGACCCGGAACACCGCTCCCTCTGGTTTGCCAAAAGCGATGATTTTGATGCAAAAATTCGCGAGTCATTTCAAGAGATTCATCAACAGGCCGCACAGGCGGAACTGTGGTCATGGCGGCAAACGCCCGAAGGCCGTCTGGCCGAAATTATCGTGCTTGACCAGTTCTCCCGTAACTTATACCGCGATCAGGCACAGGCCTTTGCTTACGACAGTCTGGCCTTGGCTTTGGCACAAGAAGCGATTAGTTTACAACTCGATGCGCAACTCAGTCCTGATCAGCGCTCATTCTTATATATGCCCTTTATGCATAGCGAATCCAGACGCATCCATGAATTTGCCCTCAAATTATTCCAGCGCCTCGGCAATGAAATTAATTTAAACTTTGAGAAAAAGCATAAAGTGATTATTGATCGTTTTGGTCGTTATCCCCATCGCAATAAAATTTTAGGGCGAGACTCTACCCCAGAGGAAACAGAGTTTTTAACCCAGCCCAATAGTAGCTTCTAGGTCGATCTCCCTCGACCACTGATATTAGGAATTGCATATGAAATCGTTATTAATGTGCACACCGCTTCTGCTCGCATTGACATTTGCAGGCTGTGCAACCGTCCCTGCCAAGCCCCGAACCTTTGACCAGTTGGGCCAATTCACCGCTTATCCGTTAAATAACAAAACTTACCGTGTCGGTTTTCAGGCGGATAACAATTTGAGTTATGGCACAGCAGAGGAAATTACCCTGCTTAAGGCAGCGCAAACCACAGTTAAAAATGGTTTCCGTTATTTTAGTGTAGTGGATGACCCGAGTAATGCCCGGCATAAAGCGCCACGTCAGGCCGTGATTTATCCGACACCGTCTTATTATCCTTATGGCTATTACCGTCGTCATCCAGCCTTTTGGCCGGATCCCTTCTACGATACCCCACAAGTGGTCAATATTGATCCAATCCAAGTGTCGTATACTATCGAGTGTTTCAAGACTCAGCAGCAAGCACCAGATGCCTTTGATGCACAACTGATTTTGCAATCTTTGGGGCCAAAATACGGTTTGAGTCCAACAGGAGATGTGTTGCAGCCGCCTGCACCACCTCAAAATAAAAAGTAATTAAAAGGATGGCTCAATGAGTTCAGTCGAAGAAATCCACGTACCTAGCCTGCAAAGAAGTAAATACTTTGCCACCATGGCCCTGATAATTGCCGTGGTGTCATGGATTGCTTTAATGGTCGCGGCGCATTTTCTCCCTGAATATAAATGGCTCATCCATATTTTCATGCTTGGTGCAGAAGCAGGCGTGGTGGGTGGCTTAGCCGACTGGTATGCGGTCACGGTACTGTTCCGCAATCCCTTTGGCAGAATGCCTCTACCCAAATTATTGCGTGATCACACTGAAATTATTCCGCGGAATAAGGCACGTATCGCCGAGTCGATGGGACGTTTTGTGCAGGAAAACTTCCTGTCACCACAGATTGTCGAACGCAGTTTACAAAATGCCGATATCAGTCTGGCGGTAGGACAATGGTTGGCCAGTCCAAAGAATAACCAGCAGGTGGTGCAGATGATTCAGCACACCGTGCCAAGAATCTTTGAATTTGTCAGTCAGGATCAAATTGCGCATTTTGTCCAGAATAACAGTGTGCAATGGGTCAGAAGCACCAAGGTCAATAAGCTGGCCAGTGAAATGCTACGGGCAGTACTGGAAAATGATTTCCATCAGGATGTATTACAACGCGGACTGGATCTGGCGCATGAATGGATGGTCTCGCATCCGGAGGAAGCACGCGATTTATCACGTAAACTGTTTCAGGAACTCGGGGTCTGGAAACTGGCCAAAGGCGCCAGCTGGATCGGGATTGACGTCCAGCAACGTACCATTGACTCGCTAATAGAAAAAGTTGAGTCGATGCTGGCCAATCCTGATCATCCGTGGCGTCAGGATATTGAAACCACCACACACAATCTGATGCTGCAACTGGCAGACCCCGACAGTGAAGCCAGCCAGCGTTTAAATCATGGCAAAGATGCCTTACTGGATAGTCCACAGGTATTGAACTTTATCAGTGGTGCAGTTGCGATTCTATGTGATGCGATCAAGACCGATTTAATGCAGCCAGATTCAGGCATTGCCACCAACTTACAGGCGGCGATCCAACAACTGGGTGAAAGCCTGATCCAGAATGAAAAAGTACGTCAGGTATTGAATGAAAAAATGGTCGGCTTGGCGATCAATTTCAGTGAGCAATATAGCGACAAGATCATTCGTTATATCAGTGAACGTATCCATGAATGGGATTCACGGGAAATGATTGCCAAAATCGAAAGTGAGGTGGGCGGTGACCTGCATATGATCCGTGTTAACGGCGTAATTGTCGGTGCCTTTATTGGTTTAGCGCTTGGTGTAATTCGTGCTATTGTGGAAAATGTTTTGTGATATCGAATAAAAAACCTGTTCCCTATTCTAAATAAGATACGCGGGATAAGTCATTCGCAACCTGCGTGGTTTCAATTCAATGTTGTTTCTGCGAGGTAATCGAAACAATGCAAGAAGTGAACAGGTTTTGCGAATGACAATGCTTTTGGTTACTTTGGGCAAAACCAAAGTAACTCCAGCTGAAGGCTTATCCTGAAATTAGGTGAGTACTCGGCAAGACACCGCCACAATAAATAATTCATTAAAATTTAATTAGGTAATTTCAATCATGTTGCAACTTCAGTCAAAACTCCCAAGCCAAGGCGTGACCATTTTTAGCATCATGACTGAACTCGCACACCGGCTCAATGCCCTGAATCTGTCCCAAGGCTTCCCCGATTTCCCGGCCCCAGCTGCCTTGCTGGATGCGCTGAACCAAGCCATACTCTCAGGCTATAACCAGTACCCCGCGGGTGATGGGGTATTGGCCCTGCGCGAACAGCTCGCCACACAGTTTTTACAACGCGATCAATTGCAACTTGATCCTGCCACTGAAATCACCATTACTTCAGGCGCAACCATTGCCATCTTTTGTGCCATTCAAGCCTGCATCCATGCAGAAGATGAAGTGATTATTTTTGATCCAAGCTATGACAGCTACGCCCCCGCGGTTCAACTGGCTGGTGGAAAATCCATTCATATCAATCTGGAAGCGCCATCTTTTCAGGTGGACTGGCAAAAAGTCAAAGACAGTATCAATGCCAGAACCCGCATGATTATTGTCAATACACCGCATAACCCCACTGGTGCAATCTGGTCAGAACAAGACTGGCGACAACTGATTGAACTGATTCAAGATAAAAATATTGTGGTGCTTTCAGACGAAGTCTATGAACATCTGGTCTTTGATGGACAAAAACACTTTAGCGCACTGCAATTTCCAGAATTACGCGAACGTAGTTTTGTGATTGGTTCTTTTGGTAAAACCTACCATGTCACTGGCTGGAAAACCGGTTATTGCGTGGCTTCGCCGCAGCTGATGCGACTGTTCCGCCAGATTTATCAGTTTGCCAATTTCTGTGGGAATATGCCGTGTCAATTGGCGCTGGCCAATTACATGCAACAGCACCCTGAGCATATTCAAGAGCTCCCTCATTTTTATCAGGCAAAACGCGATCTGTTTAATACCCAGCTTCAACACTCACGTTTTCAATTTACCCCGTCTCAAGGTACCTATTTCCAGAATCTGGATTACAGCAATATTCGTCCAGACTTAAATGATGTCGAGATGTGCCAGTTCCTTGCCGAGCAACATAAAATTGTCGCAATTCCCATTTCAGTATTTTACCGACAAGCGCCAGAATCACTGCGCCTGATCCGCTTCTGCTTTGCCAAGACCGATCAAACCCTACAACGTGCCGGTGAAATCCTCCTGCAGTGTTGATCAACAAAAAATAAACCGAACGATAAAGTTCCCAGCATCACTTATGATGCTATGTTGGAAAAAATAGATACGCTTCAGACTAAAGGGTGAAGGAAACTGAATGACTCCACGTCAACCACTGGTGATGCAACCCAATCTCTGGAAAACATTTTTTCTGTTTCTGGTGCCTTTGATTGCCACCAATATTTTACAAAACCTGTCGGGTACGATTAATACCATCTTTGTCGGTCAAATGATGGGTGTAGATGCCATTGCCGCTGTTTCCGTGTTCTTCCCAATCCTGTTTTTTCTGCTGGCTTTCGTGATCGGTATTTCAGCGGGAACCACCGTACTGGTGGGACAGGCCTGGGGGGCGCAAAATCTTGAAAAAGTCCGCTGTGTGATTGGTTCGACCCTGTTTATGACCTTGATCGGCGGGAGCATTATTGCCGTACTCGGTCTGGTATTTGCCCAGCACATTCTGGAATTATTGGGCACCGATCCCAAGGTGATGCATCTGTCCTTGCCTTATGTGCAATGGATGCTGGTCGGTAGTCCTTTATTGTTCGTTTATATTATTTATACCTCGATTCTGCGTGGTGTCGGGGATAGCGTCACCCCCCTGATTGCCTTAAGCCTGACCAGTCTGATCGGTCTGGCAGTCACTCCCGTTTTACTGAAAGGTTATTTTGGTTTCCCGGCATTGGGAATTGTCGCACCCGCAATTGCCACCATTCTGGGCTATGCCTTGGTATTGATTTTTTTAACGGTTTATCTGAACCATAAAAATCATCCCTTAAAGATTGATCGCCAATTACTGCAACATATTCGCCATGATGCCGAGCTGAGTAAATTAATTCTAAAACTCGGGATTCCAACCGGCATCCAGATGGTGACGACCTCTTTAGCTGGTCTAGTGATTATCGGCCTGATTAATCATTATGGCGCGCATGCCACCGCAGCCTATGGTGCCGTGAATCAGGTACTGAACTATATCCAGTTTCCAGCCTTGTCGATTTCGATTGCCGCTTCGATTTTTGCGGCTCAAGCGATTGGTGCAGGTCAACCTGATTTATTGGCCAAAGTGACCCGAACGGCTTTGGGCATGAATTTCCTGTTTACGGGGACCTTGATTATTCTGGGCTACTTATTCTCTAAATATTTAATGGCTTTATTTATTACCGATCACAGCGTAATTGTACTGGGACAGCAACTGCTGTTTATTGTACTGTGGTCAATTTTATTCTTTGGTGCCAGTGCGATTTTTGCCTCGATCATGCGTGCCAGTGGTACGGTCAATGTCCCCATGCTGATCAATATTTTTACCATCCTCCTGATCGAAGTACCGTGTGCCTACTGGTTTAGCTCATTGTGGGGCTTAACTGGGATCTGGATTGCCTATGCGCTGTCTTTCGTCAGCCTATGTATTTTCCAAGGCTTTTATTATCAATTCTTCTGGAAGAAAACAAAAATCAAAGTCCTGATTTAACCCAAAGAAAAAAGCCATTCACAGAGAATGGCTTTTTTTATGCTGACGACTTACATCATCTTGGTTGCAAGGGCTGCAATACGTTGATATCCCGTCGGGAATAAGCGCTGGAATGAATCCACAATACGCGCATCAGTACCAATTAACAGACGGCGTTTGTCCTTCTGTACGGCATTCAGAATTTGACGTGCTGCTTCTTCTGGTGGGGTACGCAGGAATTTGTCAAATTGCTTGATCGATTTGCTCGGGTCCATACCCAGACTCTTCAAGCTGTCATTCATTTTTGCTGCTTTGGCAATATTGGTGCGGATACCGCCCGGATGCACGCAGAGTGAGCTGACACCGCTCTTCTCAATATCCAGCTCCTGACGTAACGATTCAGTAAAACCACGCACTGCAAATTTGGTGGCGTTATAGGCAGACTGAGTTGGCTGCGAGGTTAGGCCAAAGATACTTGAAATATTGATGATATGACCATCTTTGGTTTGTTTGATAAACGGCAGGAATTCTTTGGTGCCGTACACCACGCCCCAGAAGTTGATGCCAACGATCCACTCCAAATCTTCATAGCTTGCGCCTTCGACCGTTGAGCCAAGTGCAACACCTGCGTTATTGAAGATCATATTAACCGAACCATGATCCTGTACCGTCTCTTGCGCCCATTGTTTCACCGCATCACGGTTTGAGACATCAAGTACTTTTGTGGTGACTGTTACAGGATATTGCTTCACCAATTCAACGGTTTGAGCCAAACCTTTTTCATTGATATCACTTAACGATAAATGACAGCCCTGTTTCGCTAACAAGATCGCCAGCTGTTGTCCAATCCCAGAACCAGCACCGGTGATCGCTGCGACTTTATTTTTAAAATTTTTCATTGCCTATCCTTTGTGTTGCGAATGATATGCACAATATTCGCCCCAATCATGCGTTGTCATGTGCTGTTTAACCTGTAACCAATATAATTTTGACAATACAGGTTGTCAATATAGTACAGTCAAGCTTTATGACAAATGGCAATAATAGACATCCAGCATGTCATAATAGGCCTATTTACATTCCTGAGCGAAGCGGGTTAAAACAGACAAGGCATATTTTCAAAATTGCGATATGCTAGTCCAATAGTGCATGGCAACCCGGTAAAAAAGCACCAGTGACACGATTTAGAGAATTTTAGGGAACGGTTTTCAATGGCAACTCCAGAGCAAGCGACAGACAAGAAAAAAAAGGCAGCAACCAAAGAGCGTCAATTCAAAGGTCTCTCGTTAACTGAGCGCAAGCAGGCACGTCGTGACAAACTGATTGAAGCGGGTATTGCGACTTACGGTACCCATGGCTTCTTTTCGGTCACGGTCAAGGATGTCTGTAATGAGGCCAAGCTGACTGAACGCTACTTTTATGAATCCTTTAAGAAAAGTGAAGATCTGTTCCAGACCGTGTTCCTGAAAATGATCGAAAAAATGCAGACCTGCCTGACTCAGGCGGTGCTGATGGCAGCCCCTGAACCTAAAAATATGGTCAATGCCGGTTTATCTGCCTTATTAAATGCGATTAAGGATGATCCGCGTATGGCACGGATTATTTATATCGATGCCATGCTGGTGCAGGACCTGCACAATCAGGCCACCATTCAGGAAACCCTGACCCAGTTCGACCGTATTATTCAGGGCTTTGTGATGATTACCATGCCCAATGCCCCGCAAAGTACCGAAGAAGTGTCGTTAATGGCAACCGGCCTGAATGGTTATGTGACCCACATTATTATTCGCTGGGTTTCCGAGGGCTTTAAACAGCCGCTGCAGGATGTGCTTTCTGCCTGTTGTGCTGTGTTCTTGTCCTTTATCGAAACAACCTCACAAAAAAATTAAAATCGTTTTACAGTTTTGTGACAGCCATAGCCATCGCATGACAGATTGATTAACTCAATGAATTCATTTGCTTTATGATCAGGCAAGTTGTCATCATATGGTCATGACTCTGCCCCACAATTGTCACAATTTATTGCTAAATTCGACTTTATTCCCTCTTTTGCAATGATATTGTCATAATTAATCTTTGTAATAAGCCTGTCATAACAACAAAACGGTTAAACCGTTACAGATTTTAAGGGTATTGCGCTGTGAAAGATGACTATATTTTAATTGTCGATGATGAGTTACCGATCCGCGAAATGATCCATACCTCTTTGGATATGGCAGGCTTCCAATGTTTACAAGCCGAGGATGCCAAACAGGCGCATCAGATTATCGTTGATCAGCGTCCTGCACTTATCTTGCTGGACTGGATGTTACCAGGGGGTGTGAGTGGTGTAGACTTATGCCGTCGCCTGAAACGCGATGAGAACCTGTCTGAAATTCCTGTGATCATGCTCACTGCACGTGGTGAAGAAGACCATAAAGTTCAAGGTCTGGATGCCGGTGCAGATGATTACATGACCAAACCCTTCTCGACACGTGAACTGGTTTCCCGTATCAAGGCGGTATTACGTCGTGCCAATGCACTAAGCGGAGAAAAAGTGATTGATGCCAATGGCTTGTTACTCGATCCGGTCAGTCAGCGTGTCAGCTTTGGCAACAGCATTTTAGACATGGGTCCAACCGAATATCGTTTACTGGCCTTCTTTATGACCCATCCGGAACGTGCTTATACACGTGCGCAGCTGCTTGATCAGGTGTGGGGTGGCAATGTCTATATCGAAGACCGTACCATTGACGTGCATATCCGTCGTTTACGCAAAGTGCTAGAGCCTTTTGGTGTTGACCGCTTTGTGCAAACGGTTCGTGGCACAGGTTACCGTTTTTCGACACGAGCCGATTTAGCAGTAGGTTAAAAATCTTTTATGTACGAACCTTATCCGGTCCCTGAACTGGCACGTGAACACCAGCGTTTTCGCTACAGCAGTTTATGGACGTTTGCAAAACAAGATTTAAGGCTGTTACTTTTTTTCTTATTGATTGCAAGCTTAATTGGATTTGGGGTTGGCTACTTTTGGAGCTGTATTTTTATTGCTTTTGTGGTGTTTTTTGCTCTACAGCTCCGCTCGCTTTATCTGGTCAATGAATGGATTTCAAACCGTCCCTATGAAGTTCCCCCCAATTTAAACGGAATCTGGGGCGCTTTGCTGTTCAATGTTTATCGCGCACAACGTCAGGAACGTATCGTTCAGGCAGAAATGGTCGGTCTCATTGACCGCGCCCAGTCTTCTCTGGTCGCTCTGGCGGAAGCCGTGGTGCTGATTGATGACCAACATCAAATTGAATGGTGGAATCCCGCAGCCGAAAAGCTGTTAGGGATTAGTCCTTTGGACCGCGGACGTAACCTATTGTCGATTTTACGCCAGCCCAGTTTTATTGAATATTTTAACAATCCGGATCAATCTCCTGATGGCATTCGTCTGCAAGCGCAGATGGAAGAAGAGCGTTATGTACACGTCAAACTCACCCGTTTTGGGGGTGAAAGTCGTTTGCTGGTCGCACATGACACCACACGGGTCCATAATCTGGAACAAATGCGTAAAGACTTTGTCGATAATATTTCACATGAATTACGTACGCCGCTGACCGTACTCAGTGGGTATATCGAAACCTTTACCGATCAAGATGATATTACCCCGCGCTGGAAACGTGCTTTCACGCAAATGCAATCCCAGACCAAACGGATGAATGCCTTGGTCAATGACTTGTTACTGTTATCCAATCTGGAAAATAATAAGAAAGTCGCGAAAAATCAGATTATTGATATGGCCAATCTGATGAACCAGATCTTTGATGATGCACGTGCCTACAATCTGGATTATGGTCATACTTTAAATCTGGATATTGATAGCCATTGTGACCTGATTGGCTCGGACATTGAAATTGCCAGTGCCTTCAGCAACTTAATTACCAATGCAATTAAATATACACCGCCTGGTGGCATCATCACCATTGGCTGGCATGAAGCGGGTGACCATGCTTCCTTTACCGTACAGGACAATGGCATCGGCATTGATCCAAAACATTTACCACGCCTGACTGAACGCTTCTATCGCGTCGATAGCGCGCGTAGCCGTCAAACCGGCGGTACAGGTTTAGGACTTGCCATTGTCAAACACGTTCTGATGCAGCATGGCGCACACCTAGAAATCACCTCTAAAGAAAATGAAGGCTCAACCTTTACCGCGATCTTCCCGAAAGAACGTCTGTATCGCATGCTATAAATTTTAGCTTCAATAAAAAAAGCCGACCCTTCTGGATCGGCTTTTTCAATTCTGGATCATAGCAATCAGTGACTGGCGTTTACATTAAGCTCTGCCGACTCGAGCAAATGACTGGGTAAGCCAAAGATATGATCAAAAAAGTAATTATAAACAAAGGTATAACATGGGATCAGTACCATCAGACTGAAGTCCAGCAAGAATGCCTTGACTAAACTGATTTGCATCCACCATGCAATCAAGGGAATCAAAATCATCACCAGCACAATCTGGAATCCAATCGCATGTGCAACACGTCTTAACACGGTACGCTTTTTAGAGGTTTGGGTTTTTTCCCACATCTCGAACACATAGTTATAAAAAAAGTTCACGGTTACGGCGATGACTGCAATCAAGATCGACAAAGGCCCGGTATGACTAATGGTGGTACCTGACAGCACTGCCAGCACCATTGCACAGATAAAAAAGCTAAAAACTTCATAGAAAAACACATAAGTGACTCTTCTCTTGGTTCCTTGCATGACCACACCTTAAAATCAATAATGAGTGGATTTTACGCTTTAATTTTGATAAAAAAAGTCAATCGTTATCAGTACAGCTGACAAGAGAATTAAAATGAAATTGACCAGTGAACAGCTTGAGCTGATCCTTGAAATTATTGATCGAGGAAATTTTTCAGCGGCCGCCCGGGCACTGAATCGGGTACCTTCTGCCGTCAGTATGGCGATTGCCAATTTAGAAGCGGAATTGAATTTAAAATTATTTGAACGCAGTAAAAATCATCTTGCACCCACTGACATTGCCTTATCCATCGAGCCTCATGCCCGATTGATTGTGACTAAACTGCGCCAGCTAGAAATGCATTTAACTGAACTTTCAACAGGACTGGAAACCCGTATTGCAATTGGTGTGGCTGCAGACGTCAACCAGAAACTTTTGTTGCCTGCTATTGCCCATCTGCTGCAACGCTATCCGCTACTGGACATTGAAATGGTCAGTGCGCCACAACAAGAATTAAAAGCACGCTTACATCACAATGAAATTGATCTGTATATCGCCTATAGCTCATCCGAGCTCGACCGGAATGAGCGCTTTCGACTTTTAGGAACTGAAAAATTTGTTGCAGCAATTTCTCCTCAAGGTGCACAACAGCTCAAGGACAATCATAAAAATGAATTGACCATGCTCTCTGAACTCAGACAGATTATTATCGCCAGCAAACACTACCCTCTCCCGGATAGTCGGGTCCTGGTCTCTGATTCTTACTGGTATAGCGATAGTTTATTGATGGCAATTAATATGGTGGAACAGGGCTTTGGCTGGGGAAACTTTCCACTTTCGACCGTGCAAGAACATTTTACTCAAGGCACTCTGGTTCGACTGGAATTTCATGACACCACCAATCGACTGGATATGCCGATTCATGCCATCTGGCCGAGCCACAAACCTCTAAGCCAGACCATCCAGATGCTGATTGAACTTTGGACCAAACAAATCAATATGGAATAAAAAAAGCCCGACATCCTGTCGGGCTTTTTTCGTATTTCGTTACTAGGTGCAACTCCTGTCATACCTCACGTCCTGATGCCTGAACTTATCATTTTTTGTTTTATGTTCTGGAACTTCCTGTTCCTGATGAGTTCATATTAGGCAATTCAGCTTGGGTTGAAAATGGGACATTTCCTCTAATCAGTGTAAGCAAAAACGTACACAATTTTTATATTATTCATTAAATGAAATCTGCTTGAATAAAATAGTAATACTTCAAAATACGCAGTTCCATTAGTTTATTTAATGATAAAGTAACTAAACGTAGAGAGATTTTCTTATCTCATTTTATTCAAGATATGAAATAGATTATTTTTCTGCTGAGGTTTTATTAAAAATATAGTGGCAAAGAGGGCTAATTTGCGTGTTAACTGAAATAGCTATTGCAGATGCATATGGTGCAGGATTTGAGTTTTGCGCCACAGAAAAAATTAATGCTCATAATAACTTAGTATCATATTGCCAACATGAGTTATACGATATTTCAGGTCAATATACAGATGATACTCAAATGTCGATTGCTATAGCTGAATTTATCTTGTCTGGAGCAGAATGGACTAAAGAAAATATAGCCACAAAATTTATAGAATGTTTTCAAAGAGATATAAGGGTTGGATATTCTGAAGGTTTCTACAATTTGTTAACTCAAGTTAAATCTGGAAAAGAGCTACTTAATATGCTGATCTCAACCAGTGAAAGAAATGGTGCAGCTATGCGTTCAGTACCTATCGGGTTTTTAAAGAATAGGAGTGATGTTATTACGTTTGCTACATTACAAGCACAAATAACCCATAATACTAAACTGGGGATATCATCTAGTTGTGCAGTAGGTTTAGCAGCATATTTTGGCTTGCAAGAGAACGGTAGATTAGCAGAGTTAAAAAAATTCTTAGAATGTGAAGGCTTGAATGAATGGAATTTTAATTGGCAAGAAAGAGTTTCTTTAAATGCATATGACACCGTTAGTGCAGCTTTTACCTGCTTATTAAAACATGACTCAATGAGTTCACTATTGAAAGCATGCATTCAATTAGGTGGAGATACTGATAGTGTTGCTTCTATAGCTATAGGTCTAGCCACATGCTTTACAGAATATAAAAATGATTTACCAAATCATCTTTTTGAAATGCTAAAAGAAAATAACTATGGAATCCCTTTTCTAAAGAGCTTGGATAGAGATTTAATTAATTTACTAAATCCTATTGATGATCATTAAAAAAGCCCGACATCCTGTCGGGCTTTTTTCGTATTTCGTTACTAGGTGCAACTCCTGTCGTACCTCACGTCCTGATGCCTGAACTTATCATTTTTGTTTTATGTTCTGGAACTTCCTGTTCCTGATGAGTTCATATTAGGCAATTCAGCTTGGGTTGAAAATGGGACATTTCCTCTAATCAGTGTAAGCAAAAACGTACATCGCCATGCGCTCATCTCATTTATAAAATTGGTCATGACATCAAACATGATGCGAAGATTTACCTAGTCTCCTGATAAATCAGTCTGCTGTGAGATCGGCTGTATGCCCATATAATGGTCATAGCTCTGCACCAGTACACAAATCAGTACTGCAGCAATCAAGGTCACAATCTTGTTTTTCATCGTCATTTTCAGCCACCTGAATCAAGAACCTATAAAAAAGATATAAGATTTCTTTCATCTCATCTAATATAGAAAAAGCAGGCACTGATCTAATTTTGAGATATGTGGACATTAAAACAATTCAATTATCTAATCACGATTGTCGAAACCGGTGGCTTTATTGCTGCTTCGGAGAAGCTGTTTATCGCCCAATCAGCACTGAGCAGGCAAATTAAAAATTTAGAAGAAGAATTAGGCTTTGAGGTTTTCGACCGCTCTGAAAAGAAGATAAAACTTACGGTTGCAGGTGAAGCACTATATAAAAGTTTAAAAACCAATCTTGATCATTTAAAAAGTTCCATTGTCAGTGCCCAAAGTATCAGTCGGGGTGAAGGCCGAATTATTAAAATTGCCCATTCCAGCAGTATCGTACTGGATCAGAACAAACTGGAAGTCTTTGAGCAGCTGTGTGACACCCATAATATTGATATTGAAATGAATACTTTATCCTCTGAATTACAGCTCGAATATTTATTAGATGGCAGTATTGATCTGGGTTTTATCCGGCCACCGATTTATCACAATTTAGATGAGGTCAATTCGATTAGCTTATACACTGCCCCATTATATGTGGCCGCCCATATTGCCGATCCGATTTTAAGTGAAAAAGAAAATATTTCGATACGTGAATTAGCAGCATTGAATTTTGTTTCTGTACCGCATAAAGCGCGTGGTGGCCTAAGCTATCTAGCTGCCAACTTATGTCTGGTCAATGGTTTTTCTCCGAAAAGAACCCGAATTTATTCAAGGAAAAGGTCTCAACTGGAACTGGTCGCCAATGGCTTTGGCATTTGTATTGTGCCTGAAGAATTTAAAGTGATTCTGCCGAGTAATGTCAGGCTTATTCCAATTCAGGACGAGAATACACTCAGTGAAGTGAAACTGATCTGGAAAAAGGATGAAGACCTGCTGATTGACCGCTGTGCCGCCTCAATTCATGCGTATTACAATGCCAAGCCAATCAATTAAACAGCACTCTAAAAAAATAAAATGAAAAAAGCCCGACATCCTGTCGGGCTTTTTCGTATTCCTTTCACTAGATACAACTCCTGTCATATCTCACATCCTGATGCCTGAACTTATCATTTTTGTTTTATGTTCTGGAACTTCCTGTTCCTGATGAGTTCATATTAGGCAATTTAGGTTGGGTTGAACATGGGACATTGACCTTGATTGATGTAAGTAAAAGCGTACAGGTTTGGGTTAAAGTCCATCAAAGTTAAATAAACTTTATTTCCTTTTAAAAAGATAAAAACAACTGGATATTAAGAATGCAGCCTGAAAAGTAATGCATATCAGCACTGAATAATTAGCACACTGCGTAATTGAGTCATAAATAATTTCTTTATAAGATACGGTTTCGATCATATTTAATAGAATCAATTCTAAAACAAGTAGTAGAAATGTCATAGCTACATAAAAGCATTTGTTTTTTATGAAGATTAAAATTATTGAAAAAATAATAGATACTACACCGCACGCCGCTAACATTGATGGATCATTAGCGGAAACCCCATTTAATTCTTTAAAATAGGTAATAGTTCCTATAGCGATATATTCATTGATACATAAATCTTGACCAAATTTATCAATCGTATACCCACCTATACCTGACAGGAATAAAAACACTATAGCTACATATCTCATCATAAGTTATGGACTCAATTTTAATGATAGATCAAATTTCCAAGTTTCAACTTGTCTTTCAGAATCTGCACGACATGTCCCTTCACATCCATCAGGTATTGTAATAACACACCATACAGAGCTAATTTTACGGCGTCATGCTCTTTCCATGAGCGGGCAAAGACGATCTTTTCTAACTATGCTTAGGAATTCTTCTCCTTTATCCCACTGTCTCAGGCCTTTTCACCGCGAATAATAAAAAAACTCGCCCAAGTTCACCATATGAAAGACTCACGATTCAGTTTCAGGTTAATTTTTTAGAATAATCAAATTGATTGTTAGAGTGCTGTAATCACAAAACTGTACATCAAAAAATCAAAATCAGTTTTTGATAAAACCCGTCTAATCTTATTTGAATTACGCTATATCATTGGATTTTAATAATTGATTTCAAAATAATGTCACTCTCTGTTCTTATAAGCATGTTTATTTTTTCACTTACAATGTCCATTTCACCAGGACCAATCAATATTACAATTCTTTCAACCAGCTTAATGCATGGATTTCGAAAAACACTACCCTTTATTTCAGGAGCAACGCTTGGCTTTACCTTGTTATTAATATTTTTAGGCTTTGGATTTAGCCAAATTCTTAGCCATTATCCTATTTTTTTCAAAATACTAGAATGTGCAGGTGCATTATTTATTTTTTATATGGGGCAAAAAATTATACTTTCTAAACCAGAGATTGAGCTTGTAAATAATATATCTGTTGCCAGTTTTACAGAGGGATTCCTCTTACAATGGCTCAATCCTAAAGCATGGATTGCATGTCTCTCGGGCATCTCCTTATTCACCTCACCCATCAGTTATTTTCCTCTTGTTCTGTTTATTCTTATTTATTTCGTTACTTGCTATCTCTGTTTCATTATTTGGGGTGTATCAGGGCATAAACTCGCAAAAATATTAACCAACTCATATCAGCTCAGGCTCCTGAATATGTTGATGGGCGGATCTTTAATCATACTATCCATCTTTATGCTGATCCAACTATTGGGGAATTAAATGATTGATAAATTCGCTCAATTAAAGCATGGGCAATACCATTAATTGGTATATTCGCAGGCCAAACTGCATACACACTCAAGGGTTCAAGTATCCAATCCGGTAGCACTCTTACAATATTTTGCTGATCAAGATCAGCTTGAATTAATTCATCAGGAGGTGCTGCCAGTCCTGCATTTAATTTTGCCAGCCGATAAGCAGCATCAACATTATTCACATAAATATGAGGCTGGTATGAGATTACGACCTCTTCTCCTGTATGTCGATGCCGTAAT
Organism: Acinetobacter sp. 'aerobic (ED)'; assembly: GCF_904886855.1. Classification (NCBI taxonomy): domain Bacteria; kingdom Pseudomonadati; phylum Pseudomonadota; class Gammaproteobacteria; order Moraxellales; family Moraxellaceae; genus Acinetobacter; species Acinetobacter sp. 'aerobic (ED)'. The sequence continues at coordinate 71,752 of NZ_CAJHGI010000003.1, read as the reverse complement.
ATTCGTTTATTTTTTCTCATACTCAAACCCAGCCATTTCATATTGATCAGCTGTTTTGGATGAGTAATGGGCGGATACTGACGTAAAAAATCCGGGGTCGCAACAATACTTCGGGCTAAGGGAAACAGATAACGAGCTTTAAATGAACTATCTGCAAGCTCACCAATTCGAAAAGCAATATCCACATTTTCAGCAATCAAATCTGTTCTGCTATCATCACAAGTAATGTGTACAGTTAAGTCCTTATATGCCTCAAAAAATGTGGTAATACATTGCATAAACTCGCTATGGATAAAAACTGCTGGGATGGAGATATGCAATTGTGTCTTTCTAAGAATAGAACGTTGTTTAAAGTCTGAAATACCTGTCTCATAGGTTTCCAGCATACCTTTGGCCGTTTCTAAAAGTTTTTGTCCATCATGTGTTAAGGTCATTTTTCGTGTATTACGATAAAATAAGGCACACTCCAAATTTTTCTCTAACTTGGCGAGATGCATACTCACCGTTGCCGTCGACAGGCCTAGTGCTTTGGCTCCTTTGGAAATTGAACCAAATTCAGCAATTTTTGCGAAAATAATTAAATATCTTATATCTTCAATCATATTATTTAATCTAGAGCACATAAAACATAATAAAAATCAAAACTCATTCTTAATCTTGGAATTGCTTTTATAACTTAAGTAAAAATTTAAGCTGGCTAGCCCTGCTGCAAAAAACAATACAGTATGAAAACCGTAATATTGATTAAGGGCTGGTCTAGTAAGTAATTACCTAATATTGTTGCCGAAGTTAAAATCCCTAAAAATTCAAAAAAAGAAAATTGAGGTATTAAGTCTTTCATCATTATTCACCCTTTATTTTAAATTATCTAAGCTTATTTCTAGTGGTACAAAATATATAAGATATTGCATATAAATAAAAAGCCCCAGTTTTGGGGCTTTTTTACAATTTTATCAATTAAACCGAATGACCTAAACGCTCACCCATCACCACTGTCGAGTTGGCTTTAAACTGCTCTTCCCAAATCATTTTATCTTTCTCAAATAAAATCACAGCAGTTGAGCCAAGATAGAAACGACCTAATTCCGCGCCTTTATCCAATGGCATTTGATGATGCTGTAACTCGACACGGCCTGTCGGTTTGACCTTACCTGTCGCAACGGTTTCAATTCCAGCAACAATCATTGCACCCACTAGAACCACTGCCATACGACCAAGTTCGGTATCGAATAAGCAGACCATACGCTCATTACGTGCAAACAAGCCCGGTACATTTTCAGCCGTGGTTTGGTTAACCGAGAATAATTCACCTGGAATATATAAAGTTTCGGTCAATGTGCCTGCCAAAGGCATATGCACACGGTGATAATCTTTAGGTGACAAATAGACGGTCGCAAACTGCCCTTCATGAAAAGGTTTGGCTAACTGCGGATCACCAATCAACTTTTCCACTGAAAAGCTTTGACCTTTGGCCTGAAAAATATCACCCGCTTCAATTTTACCAAGCTGTGAAATCGCACCATCTGCAGGACAAACAATACTATCTGCCTGTTCATCAATGCCACGAATACCCTCTTTTAACGCACGGGTAAAAAATTCATTGAATGATTTATAGTGTTGCGCATTGCTTTGTTCAGCAATGCTCATATCAATTCCGTATTTGGCTTTAAATGCCTGAATAACAGCAGTTTTTACCAAAAGATTTTCACTTGCGGCAACCTTGCCAATCACACGGCTGAGTTGATGTTGCGGCACAAGATTTTGTGCTTTGATAAATAATTGTTTTTTTAAATCTGCTGCAAAACTCACAACGGCGACTCTCCTGAAATAATAGGACTATCGAGGCGATTGCCCCACTCACTCCACGCACCATCATAGGCTTTGACTGGCCAGTTAAGCAACCTTGCCAGAATATACGCCAAGCCAGAACGATGGTGAGACTGACAGTACACCACCACAGGTTGTTGTAAATTAAAGCCTAATTGTTCTAAACGTTGTTGTGTGCGTTCAAGCGGGTGTAATTTTAGATGATTTTCACGGTTTAGGGCAGTACTCCATTCAAAATGCAGTGCATTTGGGATGTGACCGCCGCGTCGCGCAGCCAGACGCAAGCCTGTATATTCATCATTACTACGGCAATCCCACAGCTGAATATTCTGTTCTTCAACTTGATTGAGTAATTCCTGATATTCGACCCGATATTGCTGGACGGTGGCTAAATCAATCGGTAACAGATCCGCAACGGGTTTCACTGGATCAACTTCAGCCGTCGTCGGTAATCCAGCACCCAGCCAACCATGAATGCCACCATTAATTAGACTGGTATGTTGAAAACCCAGACAATGTAAATTCCAGATTAATCGCCCAGCCCAAGCACCGCCTTCATCGTCATATACCACCACGTGATGTTGCGGTGAAATATTCAATTTCTCGATGAGCGCCTGTAGCCCTTCTAAGTCCGGCAATATCCCATTGGCTTGTTCTTGTTGTGCGACCAGATATTTAGGCTGCAAATGGATCGCATGAGGAATATGCAGTTGTTCATACACCGATGCCCGGCTTAAATCGACAATACGAATTCGCTCATGTCCTAAATAGGGCACGAGTTGTTCAGGTTCAATCAGTAAACCCAGTTTAAAATCTACGTCAGTCATTGTTATGCTGTTTTGTCATCCGCCTTATACGTAATTTTAGCATAGACGACTTTTTATCTTTGTCTGATTTTTTGCATTCATTTAGCAGAAAAGAAGATATAGAGAAGTTAAATAATTGAATTTTCACTACAGAGTCTTACTGTGTTCTCATCCTATTTCGGGATAAGCCTTCGGCTCGACCTACTTTTGTTTCGACAAAAGTAGGCAAAACCATTGTCATCCACAAAACCTGTTCACTTCTTTCATCTATTTAACTGTATCGCAAAAAAGGCGTCTTGCTTATATCACGCAGGTTGTGGATGACGTTTACGCGTATCGAATTAAAGTTTTAAAGTCTTACTTGTTTCTTCAATATCAAACACCTGACGCAAATACGCCAAGAAGGTATCATTATCGGTCATGGTCTTACCCGGGCTATCTGAAATTTTCGCCACGGATTGACGATTACACTCCACCAATTTCAACACAATATTTAAAGGCTTCTGCCCCATATCATTGGTTAAATTGGTGCCAATCCCAAAACTCACCTGAAAACGGTCTTTAAAATATTGATGCAATAACCAGGCTTTTTCCAAATTCAGACCATCACTAAAGGTCAGCATCTTGGTCTTGGTATCAATCTTGAGTTTACGATAATGCTCAGCCGCCTTATCTCCCCACTCATACGGGTCACCACTGTCATGACGTAAACCATCAAACAGCTTGGCAAAATACAAATCAAAATCGCGTAAGAATGCATCCATGCCGACTACATCGGTCAGGGCAATCCCGAGATCACCCCGATATTCTTGTACCCAAGCTTCTAAAGCAGCCTTCTGGAAATTACGCAAACGTACATCAAGCGCCTGAAAAGCCTGCAGGAATTCATGTGCCATGGTTCCAATCGGGCTAATTCCTAACTGTTTCGCTAACAGCACATTACTGGTACCACGAAACACCTTGGGTGCGGCAGCATGAAACGCTTGCACCACATGCTTTTGCCATTCAAAGCTATAGCGACGACGTGTCCCGAAATCAGACACTAAAAAGGGAGGATCATTCTGTTGTTGTTCTTGGGCATAGTGTTGCAGTTGTACCAGTTTTTGCTGTAAACGACGTTCGCCTTCTGCCAAAACCTCATCACTGCGGATACGGCGGAAATACAGTTCATTGACAATCGCTAGCACAAAGATCTCAAACATCATCGCCTGAACCATAGGCCCTTCAATCCGAATATCCAGTCGACCCGCCTCGTCAATACTGGCCTGAATAAAGCGACGTTTAAGCTGGAACAGTTCCAGATAGTCAACAAAATCACTTTTAATAAAACGTAATGAGCGCAGATATTGCAGCTCGTCTTCGGCAAAACGCAATTCACATAACCAGTCTAACTGCTGATTCAGCTCATCCAGAATCTCAACCAGTGGATAAACCGTATCTTCCAGATTTCGACAACGGAATAAATACACACTGTGCGTTTGTGGGAACTGATGTAACACCACCTGCAACATGGTGAATTTATATAAGTCGGTATCAAGTAAAGATTGAATAATGGGTGTAGACATGACTGACTAGGATCTATTCTCGTTCAAGCATTAAAGCATACTTTTGCACAGAAATGAGTCTGTCGATTGCAATGCATGATTTTTCACGAGAATAAAAGTTTAGTAATTATTTGAATTCAAAGTGTTGGCTTAATGAAGTATTCGTTTTATTTCGATGGCTGGATATCTTTTAAACGCTGCTGCTGTCCAAACTGTAGCGCAAACTGTTCTGCAGTAAGTTGACCCGTTGTGGCGGCATTGATATCACAGTCGACCTGACGCAACTGCTTGGCGATACTCCACTCTGCTTTCACGATTGCAGCCATCAGTGCGGTATGTCCGCGCTTGTCCCGGAGACACCGGTTGGCCCCTTGTTGCAGCAACAGTTTGACGGCATCTTTCTGACCATAGTAACTCGCCATCATTAAAGCGCTATATCCAGATTGATCCTGTACATCAATCGGAAAGCCGTGCTTTAAAAATTCGTGTAGCACTTCGGTATTTCCTACTTTGGCCGCAGAAAAGAACAGCTCGATCACTTCATCTGATCCGTTGACTGTGGCAGATGGCGTACCCGCATAGGCTGAGACCGATATAGCGCTACCGAGTATGCTGATCGCAAATAATGCAGCTCGTACATGAATCATCACAACATCCTGAAAATCTAAATAAGGAGTGCCTGTAACACTCGCCCTAGGTGCAGGAAAGGCTATTGAGGTTACAGGACTTTCTGGGGGTAACATTCAGGCACCTGTTACCACATCAACAAAAGCGTTTACTGGTCTTTCAACTGCGCTGCTTTGGCTTGCGCATTTTTAAGGTTTACACCCACCGCTTTGGCCAGACGCGTCCCATAATCGGCATCGGCCTTATAGAAGTAAGACACCATAATGGTTTTGGTTTCTACATCTTTGACTTGACCCAGATCCGCTGCCAGATTACGAATCAGGTCATTCTTTTCAACCGCCGAATAACTGCGGTAAAGCTCACCCGCCTGTTTAAATGGCTGCTGTTTCTGAATCGCCTGTTGCATAACCGTGCCTTCGAGTGGGGTAGCAACTGCACGCGCAATCTCGGTTGATGGCTTCGGTTCAATCGTACTTGGCTCATAATTGACATGAGACTCGGTTTGTCCCATGTTCATTGCCCCTTCCTGATTGTTGTTGTTTACCGCAACACGAGGACGGTTCACTGGAATTTGCTGATGGTTGGCCCCTAAACGGTACATCTGGGTATCTGAATACGAGAAGATACGGCCTTGCAGTAAACGGTCTTCCGATGGCTCGATGCCCGGAATCAGGTTACCGGGTGCAAAAGCAGACTGTTCGGTTTCCTGGAAGAAGTTCTTCGGCATCCGGTTTAGGGTCAAGGTCCCGACTTTCATTTCAGGTACTAAAGACTCAGGCCAGATTTTGGTCGCATCTAATGGATTGAAATCAAATTTATCCAGATCTTTTGGATCAAGTACCTGAATGTACAAGTCCCATTTCGGGTAGTTTCCGGCATAGACATTTTTATACAGATCATTGGTTAGATGATTCCAGTCGCGGCCTTGTACCTCTTTCACCTGATCCAGATTCAGACCTTTTAGGCCCTGTTTCGAACGCCAGTTAAATTTGACGTATTTATACTCGCCTTTGGCGTTATAAAGTTTAAAGGCATGCACACCAAAACCATCCAGCGTACGGTAACTTTCCGGTGTCCCGAGGTTGGAATAGACATAGGTCAACATATTGATTGACCACGGCTGGCTTTTTAAGAAATCAAAAATTCGGTTCGGGTCCTGCACATTGGTCACCGGATCGGGCTTCATCGCATGGACAAAATCAGGAAACTTGATCGCATCACGGATAAAGAATACCGGCAAGTTATTGCCCACCAGATCCCAGTTGCCTTGCTGGGTATAAAACTTGACGGCAAAGCCATGTGGATCACGTGCCGTTTCTGGTGAACCTTTCGGATGAATCACGGTAGAAAAACGAACAAAAACAGGTGTGGTGGTACCCGCTTTAAACATAGACGCGACGGTTAAATCCGACAAATCTTTTGTTGCAACGAAATCACCGTATACGCCTGTACCACGTGCATGAACCACACGCTCAGGAATACGTTCACGGCCAAAACGCTGTAATTTTTGAATCAGCTGCACATCTTGCAACAAAGTTGCACCATTCGCGCCAGCTGTGGTTGAGTTCTGGTTATCACCGACAGGCGCACCATTGTCTTTTGTTAAAGGAGCAGCATACGCGGTGCCTAACATTGCTGCCATTATTGTGAATAAAAACGTTCGCTTAAACATACTGTTAAATCCAAAATCAAATACCTTTCCTGCACGGGGACTATACAAACAATTTAACAATAGATAAAAAAGATAATTTTAATAAAACAAATCGAAAAATAAGATCAAGCATTGCGGAGCCTTTTCTTGGGTCACGCTGTAACCGTATTAAATCTGCTAGACTGCGCAACTGACTGAATATTTAATCTTTAATTTTATGCGCGCATTAATTCAACGCGTCCTCGAAGCCAAAGTGGTCGTTGAGGGCGAAACGACAGGTGAGATTCAACAGGGCTTACTGGTGTTCTTGGGACTGGGCAAGGAAGATACCTTAGAAAAAGGCCAGAAGCTGATTGACAAGATTCTGAAATACCGGATTTTTGATGATGAGCAAGGCAGGATGGGCTGGAATGTCGGTCAGGCCAATGGCGGGATTTTATTGGTCTCTCAATTTACCTTGATGGCTCAAACCCAGAAAGGCTTACGTCCAGACTTTGGCCCAGCCATGCCGCCAGCCCAAGCCAAGGCATTGTATGAGCAGTTGGTGGAATATACCCGTCAACAATTCAGTCATGTGCAAACCGGAATTTTTGCAGCAGATATGAAAGTTCATTTAATCAATGACGGACCAGTGACCTTTAATCTGGAAGTTGAATAATTTAAAGATATAAAAAAACTCCCGAAATGGGAGTTTTTTTTAGGGCATTTTATTTGCCTGTTTTTTCTTTAATAAATGCCCTTGCTTGACGGATTTTTTCTTTTACCGGTTTTGGCACTTTAGGTGGAATCAGTTTTGCGGCCTGGTTAAACCATACCAATAAGCTGAAGTCCCCTTCCATTTTAATGCTGCCATCCTGCATACCAGTCATAAATGCAGTCGGGTCGCCTTTCAACAAGGTTTTTACACCTTGCTCACTTGAAGCAAACTGCAAAATAAAATCGGCCTGTTCCGGTTGACCAGCGACCGTATCAATTTTGCCACGATTCACAATAATCTGGCGGGCAAAGCCGGCATCTGTACCGATCTGGATACGGAACTCACGGTCATGAACCAATTCAATAAACTTTGGGCTAGTGCGTGCCAATTGCTTCATACGTAACGCTAAACCTGCCACCAACAAATCCAATGGATCCGTGCTGACATCAACGATCGGTAACTTAACCACAGGTAAAGAAGAAAGCTTCATGACAATTATGCCTACAGTATTATGATGAAATTTAAGACAACAGTATCCTAGCATAATTGTCCAGTTGTCTGTAAAAGCTTTGTTGCAGAAAATTAATACAAAAAAGGCATGCTGAGCATGCCTTTGATGTTGTTCATATTATTATAATTTATCTGCTAGAACATTGTTGCTGGTCATCCTTATAAACCGGGGTATGTTCAATATACTGACGATTCGCCAGTTGTTTTTGTGCCTGTTTATCTTCACGTAACAGAATAAATGTAACCATAATCATCGCAAGGCTCAAGGCGGTGAGATAGCTATAGGCGACGGACATCTCGAATATGGTTTGCGCACCAAAGCGTACCACTTCTAACAGTCCCCAGCACAGCATACCTGCCAACATAAAACCTAACCAACGACGATAAGGAGAAAAGAAAACAGCAATAATTGCGACAGCGATTAAGCCAAATCCAACCAACATGGTGAAATTCGCTGCTTCCATAGAAACCTCCGTCTTAAAAAGGATGGTCTGTCATTGTGTCCAGACCTCTATATTGTTCTGTAATCTCAAACAGTACTTGGTGTTGCATTAACGTCTGTATGCATTATGGAGGGTTTTTTTTAGAAAAAAAGAGCCTGAAATTAACCTTACGACATAAGCTGTCGCAATATGCTTTTGTCATTACATTTTTTAAAATTACAAAAGTCCCAAATCTCCATATAGCATCAATTGCGGCGTGTCATTACAAAAAACTATCGATGTTTTAAGGCTTAAAAAAACTTTTTTCAGAAATTTTTTATCGTTGTTTTTCTATACATTTAGACATAAATATGACGGAATCATGACGTGTTAAAAATGAATAAGGCCGCTTAAAAAGCGGCCCTATTTTCACACCCCAAATTGCTGTTTTAAGCGCGATTCAGGTCTTTATCATGCATACCCAACAAGTACAAAACACCATCTAAACCCACACTGGAAATGGCTTGATTGGCATTTTGACGAACTAAAGGTTTGGCACGGAAGGCCACCCCGAGACCGGCAATCGAGAGCATTGGTAAATCATTGGCACCATCGCCCACCGCCATGGCCTGTTCCAAAGAAATCCCCATTTTCTCTGCCAGCTGGCGAAGCAGTTCAGCCTTGCGCGCACCATCGACAATGGCACCTTTGACCTCACCTGTCACCACGCCATTTTCAACATCGAGAATATTGGCATGCACTTCATCAATTCCTAATTTTGCTTGCAGGTATTCAGCAAAATACTGGAACCCACCCGATAAAATCGCAGTCTTGTATCCTAAGGCTTTCAGGGTTGAAATCAGGCGCTCCGCCCCTTCAGTCACGGTTAGACGTTCTGCAATTTTAGGTAAAACTGAAGCATCCAGACCTTTGAGTAGAGCAACACGGGCACGGAAACTTTGCTGGAAATCCAGCTCACCCAGCATGGCACGCTCGGTAATTTCCGCCACCTTGGCACCTACACCCGCCTCAAGTGCCAGTTCATCAATCACTTCTTGCTCAATCAGGGTAGAGTCCATATCGAAGCAGACCAGACGGCGATTACGGCGATAGGCATTATCTTCCTGTACCGCCACGTCAATATTCAACTCACCTGACAAGCTCAGGCAGGCTGCACGCATGGCTTGTGCATCGAGCATCTGCCCACTCAGTCCAAACTGAACACAGGCCCGACGTGGGAAAGGACTCTCGGTATCCAGTTCCAGACGTCCAGACAAGCGCGTGACCGTTTCAATATTAAAACCCTGACTGGACACGATTTTTGTCACCGCCTGCAAATGCGCAGCGGTAAGTTCCGGAGCCAGTGCGGTCACGATATAACGGGTTCGTCCGCCTTCACTCACCCATTGATCATATTCTGCGTTGGAGATTGGTTTAAATCGCACTGTTAGGCCAATATCATGTGCTAAAATCAGGATCTCTTTCATTGCCAATGCAGTAGCAGTCTCATTATCCGATGCAACAACGATCCCGAGGGTCAGTTGATTGTGGATAACGGCCTGACCTACATCAAGTATTTGCAAAGAATGTACGGATAGTACCTGCATTAATCGAGTAAACTGATTCGGTTGATCGGGTCCTAGAAAGGATATAAGAATGATTTCTCGCATGAATTGACTCGTGGTTGAGCGACAACTATTGTATGTAAGAATCATAACATAACCGAACCTAAATCTATTTGCCTTGGAAGTTTAACTTGAATGCGCCTCGCCAAGGGCTATTTGCTAGCCTACTGATCGTAAGTTTTGCATTGCATACCTTTTTATTGGTGATTGCAACGACACATCAACTCAATGAAAACCGCGCCAGCCAAGGGCAACTGATGACCAGTCAGTTAGTGGCAGATACGCTTTCGGAACTGGAACCCGCCAATACCGTTTCTTTGGCACTGGTCGCGAATCGTTATGCCACCAATCCAAGTGTTGCTTCGATTCGTATTCTGGATGCCAATAAGCAAGTGCTTGCCACCAGTGGTATGTCAAAAACCCGCCAAGGCGAAGTATTTGTTCGTGATGCATTGCAAAACGAGAAAAAGGTTGGCACGGTTGAAATTACCCTGATCCAGCCTAGTATCGGTGAAATCTTACGTACCCAGTGGTTAGCGATTTTAGTGTCGTTATTTATTCATGGCTTGATCTGGCTGGCTTATCGTGCCATTGCCCGTCCAACCCGTAGTGAATATCTGGCCCGTATTAATCAGGAAAATCATCTTAAGCATGAAATTCAACGTTTAACTCAGGCATTGGCGCTGGAAAAACAAAATACCGTCACGTTGGTCGCTCAGGCGCAACAGCAGGCCAAAACACAAAGCAAGGCGCGCGTCGAGAAGCGTCCGGCAGAAGCGGTTCAACTGGATGATCAGGCCCTGGCTTTGAACATTCAGTTCTATGATCCAAAACAACTGCTGAACAGTGTCAACCAGTCTGTATCGGTGCCGTATTTTAAACTGTGCCAGTTGTTTCTGGATAAGAGTATCGATTTATGTGCCAAGCATTATCAAATCGATGCCGCTAAAATTCAGGTGACGCAAGAGTTTGATAGCGAAGGTGCTACCCTCACCACCAACACAGAACACGCTCAAGCACTCGAGTGCCTGATGATGGTCGGTGCCGTGTTCCAGCTGTTATCGGATGTCCTGTATAAACGTTACCGCGAAGATAAACGTTTTGCCTTGCAGACTCGTGGTGCGGTTGCTGGCGCGGTGGATGCCATGCAGCTGGATGCGGTTGAAGCAGCGAAACGCTTAACTCAACACCTACATGCCAAAGAAGCGGCTTTACACCTGAATCATGATCAGCTGAAAACCATTCAGAATAATTATGAACTGGTGGCGATGCCAAACCCAAGCAACATCATGACCCGCCATGCATTCATGATTAACGGTATGAATGAAGCCTGTGCAACCGTGGCACAGACGTTACGTACTGAAATCTTGATGGGCAAAAAAGCCAAAGCAGCGACTGAATCCTGATTCAAGCATCGCAGCTTAAATTTAAATAAGGCTTTGTGAAATGACAAAGCCTTATTTTTTTCCACTCTACATTTATCTTAAAATCAGCTGAAAAAGTACAAGGCCACCACTTCAGATCAAGCCAATATCTGCTTTTGCACATGGCATATTTGAATTGATCAAGAAGCACAGGCGAAATTTTTTAAAATGCGGTAAACTATGCCAGATTTATCGAATACTAGAGCCTTAAAAGGCAACATCAAAGGTGAAAGCGAATGCCGCTGAGTCGTGTTGAAGAGCTTGTCGCAGATATTCGTGCAGGCAAAATGGTCATCCTGATGGATGATGAAGATCGTGAGAATGAAGGTGACCTGGTCATCGCCGCAACGCATGTTCGCCCTGAAGATATTAACTTCATGATTACCCATGCACGTGGTCTGGTCTGCCTGACCTTAAGCCGCGAGCGTTGTAAGCAACTCAATCTGCCATTAATGGTAGATCAGAACGGCGCACAGCATGCGACCAACTTCACGCTTTCCATTGAAGCAGCAGAAGGCATTAGCACCGGTATTTCAGCAGCTGAACGTGCGCATACCATTCGTACCGCGGTAGCTGCCCATGCCAAGCCAAGTGATATCGTACAGCCAGGACATATTTTCCCATTGATGGCCCAACCGGGTGGTGTGTTACACCGTGCAGGTCATACCGAAGCAGGTTGTGATTTAACCCGTTTGGCGGGTCTTGAACCAGCATCCGTGATCTGTGAAATTATCAATGATGACGGGACCATGGCACGTCGCCCTGATCTGGAAGTGTTTGCAGAAAAACATGGTTTAAAAATTGGGACCATTGCAGACCTGATTCATTACCGTATGACCAATGAGCAAACCGTTGAACGTTTGTCTCAAGAAAGCATCGAAACTGAATACGGCGCATTTGAATTGTACAAATACCGTGAAATCGGTAATCCGGACATTCATGTTGCCTTGGTCAAAGGTGAACCGAAACAGGGTGTCACTACTGTGCGTGTGCATGGTTTCAGCCCGATTCGTGACTTGTTAAAGCTGGATAAAGCAGACGGTTCACCGGCATGGAATCTTGATCTAGCCATGAAAACCATTGCTGCAAGTGATCGTGGCGTGCTGGTCTGGATCGGTCAGGATCATTTAGAAGATTTAGGTCCGGCATTAAATAGTTTGAATCAGCCAAAACCGCTGAAATCAAATGCCGCACTGTCTCATCAATACCAGACCATTGGTGTCGGTGCACAGATTTTACGTGACTTGGGTGTTGAGAAAATGAAGTTGTTGAGTTCTCCACTTCGTTTCAATGCCCTGTCAGGATTTAATTTAGAGGTAGTGGAATACATCACTGCCGATCAAATCACAGCAAAATAATCGAGGTTGCTATGGCAATTCGCCGTATTGAAGGTTTATTACATCTCGCAAGCGAAGGTCGTTATGCGATCTTAGTCGGTCGTTTCAACAGCTTCGTGGTTGAACATTTACTTGAAGGCGCAATCGACACGTTAAAACGTCATGGCGTTTCAGAAGATGCGATTACAGTCATTCATGCGCCAGGTGCATGGGAACTGCCGATCGTTGCGAAAAAATTAGCGGCTTCAAATAAATTTGATGCCATCATTGCCTTAGGTGCAGTGATTCGTGGTAGCACACCACATTTTGATTTTGTTGCAGGCGAATGTGCGAAAGGTTTAGGTGTGGTTGCACTTGAAAGCACAATGCCAGTGATCAATGGTGTCTTGACGACAGACAGCATTGAACAAGCAATTGAACGTTCTGGTACGAAAGCAGGTAACAAAGGTAGCGAAGCTGCATTGACTGCAATCGAAATGGTTAACTTATTAAAGGCAATTTAAAGCATGTCGCAAACACTTCAGGCCGCTTATGCAGCGAAACGCAAAGCACGTCGTTTTGCTGTACAAGGGATTTATGAATGGCAAATGAGTCATAACCCTGTACACGAAATTGAAGCACGCACGCGTGTTGAAAATGCGATGCACAAAGTTGACCTCAACTATTATCATGAATTGCTCACTCAAGTGGTTGCTCAACATGAAGCTTTAGATGAGCTCCTCATCCCGGTACTTGACCGTGAGTTATCTGCCCTCGATGGTGTAGAGCTTGCAACTTTGCGTTTAGGCGCTTATGAACTCCGTGATCATCTCGAAGTGCCGTATCGTGTTGTACTTGATGAAGCAATTGAATTAGCGAAACACTTTGGTGGTGCAGACAGCCATAAATACATCAATGGTGTATTAGACCGTCTTTCATCAAAACTTCGTGAAGCTGAAAAACAGCAAGCAAAATAACAGGCTTGTTTACATGGCTGAGTTCTCTATTATCGAGCGTTACTTTAAGCGCACATCTACTCAAGATGTAAGTTTAGGCATCGGTGATGACTCAGCCATCGTCACTCCCCCTCCCGCACAACAACTGGTAATCTGTGCAGATACACTGGTTGCTGGCCGACATTTCCCCCTAGATACTGCCGCGCATGCCATTGGCTGGAAAAGTGTCGCCGTCAATTTATCGGATCTGGCGGCCATGGGCGCAAAACCCCACAGTATTTTACTGGCACTCAGCTTACCGACCGTAGATCATGACTGGCTGGCCGGATTTAGCCAGGGGCTTTTCGATTGCTGCGATCAATTTGGGGTCAGCCTGATCGGGGGCGATACCACCCAAAGTACCCAACTCACCATCAGTGTGACCGCCCTAGGCTGGATTGAGCATGGTCAGGCCGTGACGCGTGCAGGTGCTCAGGTTGGCGACTATATTTGTGTCAGTGGACAGGTCGGAGACGCAGCCTTTGGCTTGCAACATCTTGGACATACCCTGCAACAACGTCTGGATTATCCAACACCACGCTGTCAACTCGGCCAGCAGTTGAAAGGCCTGGCCTCCAGCATGATTGATGTGTCCGATGGATTGGCTCAAGACCTAGGTCATATTCTCAAGGCATCCCATGTCGGTGCAAAATTACAGCTCGACCAACTTCCGTTGGATTCATCACTAAAACAACTCGATCTGCAACAGGCTTGGCATTATGCCCTTGCTGGCGGTGATGATTACGAATTATGCTTTACAATATCACCGCAAAACTTTAAAGAACTGTCGCGACAACAATTAGATGTTCCGATTACAATAATCGGCGAAATTACCCAACAAACTGGATTGTTATTTGAGTATCAGGGCGAACCTTGCCCGTTACATGTTCATGGATACCAACACTTTGCATAAACCTCCCATTCACTTTAACCAAATGACTTGGTTTGACCGTTTCATCGTGTTTTGCGGTGTCGGTTTCGGTTCTGGTTTAGCGCCTAAAGCACCCGGGACATTTGGTTCGGCCTTTGCCCTGTTATTTACCCCGCTCTGGGTTTATCTCGGTCTGTCTGCCAGTATTATTGTCGTGATTTTCATGTCCTTGATTGGCATTTACATCTGTGGACATACCGCTAAAGTGATTAACGTTCACGACGATGGACGTATTGTATGGGACGAGTTTGCAGGACAATCCATTACCTTGCTGCCTTTACTTTATTTACAACAAGTAAACTGGGTATGGGTCATTGCCGGTTTCATTCTATTCCGTATATTTGATGTCTGGAAACCTTTCCCGATCAGTTGGGCAGACCAGAAAGTCTCTGGCGGCTTCGGAATCATGCTGGATGACATCATTGCGGGAATTTGGGCAGCACTGTGTATTTTTATTATCCATTTTATATTTTGACTTAAGCCATTGAATTAGAGTTAGTTATGTCAACAACTGTTATTATTCTTGCAGCAGGAAAAGGAACGCGAATGCGTTCACAATTACCAAAAGTATTACAACCACTTGCAGGACGTCCATTGCTTGGGCACGTGATCCAGACCGCAAAAAAGTTACATGCCGATAAGATTATTACGATTTATGGACATGGCGGCGAGCTGGTTCAACAACGCTTTGCAACTGAACAGGTTGAATGGGTTGAGCAAGCAGAACAATTAGGTACCGGCCATGCGGTTCAAATGACCTTACCAGTGCTACCACAAGAGGGTATTTCGCTGATTTTATCCGGTGATGTTCCGTGTATTCATGCCAATACCCTCCAAAAATTATTAGATGCCGCTACACAGACCGGCATTGGCCTGGTAACACTGACCGTAGAAGATGCCACAGGCTATGGCCGTATCGTCCGTCAAGACGGTAAAATCCAGGCCATTGTTGAGCATAAAGATGCCAGCGAGGCACAACGCCAGATTAAAGAATTTAATACCGGTATTTATGCGGTGAGCAACGCAAAACTGCATCAGTGGTTGCCTCAACTTTCCAATGAAAATGCTCAAGGCGAATATTACCTGACCGATATTGTGGCAATGGCCATTGCGGACGGTATGGAAGTTGCCTCTGTTGAACCAGAACTGGCCTTTGAGGTAGATGGTGTCAATAACCGTCTCCAGCTGGCGACGCTAGAACGTCAATTTCAGCAACAGCAAGCTAAAGAGCTGATGGAACAGGGCGTGCATTTGATTGACCCGAATCGTTTTGATTTACGTGGCAACCTCAAGTGCGGTCAGGATGTGCAGATTGATATCAATGTCATTATTGAAGGTGACTGTGAACTGGGTGATAACGTCCAGCTCGGTGCAGGCTGTATCTTAAAAAATACCCGTATCGCTGCCGGAACCAAAGTACAAGCCTACAGTATTTTTGAAAATGCGGTTGTAGGCGAGAATACCCAGATTGGGCCTTTCGCACGCTTACGCCCAGGCGCCAATCTTGCCAATGACGTCCATATCGGTAACTTTGTTGAAGTCAAGAATTCCAATATCGGTCTGGGTTCTAAAGCCAATCATTTCACTTATCTAGGTGATGCTGATATTGGTGCAGGCTGTAATATTGGTGCAGGCACCATTACCTGTAACTATGACGGTGCCAACAAACACCGTACCATTATTGAAGATCATGTCTTTATTGGAACCAATAACTCACTGGTTGCACCGATCAGAATCGGTCAGGGTGCGACTACAGGTGCGGGATCTACCTTAACCCGAG
Source organism: Acinetobacter sp. 'aerobic (ED)' (assembly GCF_904886855.1). Taxonomy (NCBI): domain Bacteria; kingdom Pseudomonadati; phylum Pseudomonadota; class Gammaproteobacteria; order Moraxellales; family Moraxellaceae; genus Acinetobacter; species Acinetobacter sp. 'aerobic (ED)'. Next base: position 55,597 of record NZ_CAJHGI010000003.1, on the reverse strand, counting down.
ATGTAGCTGAGCGTAGTTTGGCTGTGGAACGATCAAAGCAGTTTGAAAAAGCGGATTATCAACGTCCCCAAAAACTGAAAAAATAAGAGGATAAAATTATGTGTGGTATTGTTGGTGGCGTTGCTGAACGTTGTGTAACCGAGATTCTGATCGAAGGTCTCAAGCGTCTGGAATATCGTGGCTATGACTCTGCAGGTTTAGCCTTATTGAATAAACAGCAAATCTTGCGTGAACGTCGCGTGGGTAAAGTGGCTAATCTGGCTGAAGCTGTAGCAGAACAACATTTAACCGGCAATGTAGGGATTGCACACACCCGTTGGGCAACCCACGGCAAGCCGACTGAAAACAATGCGCATCCGCACGTTTCTGGCAATGTTGCAGTAGTCCATAACGGTATTATCGAAAATTATCAAGAACTTAAAGACGAATTACAAGCTTTGGGTTATGTCTTTACCTCACAAACCGATACCGAAGTTGTGGCACATCTGGTGAATGATGCACTCAAGCAAACCGATAGTCTGCTAGAAGCGGTACAACAGATTACTCCTCGCCTGAAAGGTGCTTATGCACTGGGTATTGTACATACCGCCCACCCAGACGAGTTGATCACCGTACGTGAAGGTTCACCACTGGTGATTGGGGTCGGGATCGGCGAGAACTTTATCAGTTCTGACCAGTTGGCCTTATTACCTGTGACCAATCGCTTCGTTTATTTAGAAGAAGGCGATATTGCACGCTTAACCCGTAACAGTATTGAAGTTTTTGTTAACGGCGAGCCTGTACAACGTCCGGTCAAGGAATTAGATGCGACCGTTAGCAATGCGTCTAAGGGTGAATATAAGCACTTCATGCTCAAAGAAATTTATGAGCAACCTGAAGCGATTCAGCAAACTATTTCTCAGGCATTGAATGGTAATAGCTTACGCGAAGACTTCCTCAATCATGCCGATGCAGATTTCAGTAAAATCCAGCAAATTCAAATTATTGCCTGTGGTACCAGCTACCATGCCGGTATGATTGCCAAATACTGGTTCGAACAATTAATTGGCGTACCGTGCCAGGTTGAAATCGCAAGCGAATTCCGTTATCGCAGCCCTGTGATTGTGGCAAATACCTTGTATATCTGTATTTCTCAATCTGGTGAAACGGCAGATACCTTGGCTGCATTGCGTGAAACCCAAAAACGTGCCAAAGCCAATAACATTGCCATCAGCACCATGACCATCTGTAACGTTGCGACCTCCTCTATGGTCCGTGAAACAGATCATCATTTACTGACACTGGCAGGCCCTGAAATCGGGGTAGCTTCAACCAAAGCCTTTACCACGCAACTTGCAGCATTGATGTTATTGATCCTGAAAATCGGTCAGGTGAAACAACGCCTGTCTGATGAACAGCTCAATGAAATCACCACTGCATTATGGCACTGCCCGAAAGTGATTTTGGATACCTTACAGGGTGATACTGAAATTCTGCGTTTGTCTGCACTGTTCGTTGAAAAAAATCACTGCCTGTTCTTGGGTCGTGGTACGCATTTCCCAATCGCACTTGAAGGCGCATTGAAGCTAAAAGAAATTTCATATATTCATGCTGAAGGCTATGCTGCAGGTGAATTGAAGCATGGTCCACTGGCTTTGGTAGATAATGAAATGCCAGTGGTCATTTTAGCTCCGCAGGATGACATGCTCGACAAACTCAAATCGAACATGGAAGAAGTACAGGCCCGTGGTGGTGAACTGTTTGTTTTCGCAGATGAAAATAGCGGTATCCATGGCAAAGACCGTCAGCATGTTGTGCATGTTCCAACTGTCAATGAATGGTTAGCACCAATCGTTTACAGCGTCCCGGTACAGCTGTTGTCTTACCATGTGGCCGTATTACGTGGAACCGATGTCGATCAACCGCGTAACCTTGCCAAGAGTGTAACAGTAGAATAAAGAGAGAAAGAGAAGAAGGGTTCGCCCTTCTTCTCTGCTTTTACAGTTTATTAATTCATATAAAAACAATAATTTAAAATAATTTTATGCAATATAGCGTGTAGTTTTATGATTCAGCAAAATAATCGAATTAAGAATAACCACGCCCATAATTGAAACCAGAATCAACTTCCAGTCGACGAACAGCAGTGACGTGAGCAAAATTGCCAGATCAATTCCCAACTGTACCTTACCCGCTGGAATATTGAAGCGTTCCTGTAAATATAAAGCCAGTAAATTGATACCGCCTAAACTGGAACGATGTCTAAATAAAATCAGGAAACTCACCCCCATCAAGACATTGGCAAAAATCGCCGCATAAATCGGATGAACATCAGAGAGATGAAAAAATTGCGGAATGAGGGCAGTAAACCCGGCCAATAAGGCAACAGCGATAAAGGTTTTTACCACCAATGCCATCCCCATTTTCTTATAGGCAAAATAATAGAACGGGATATTGATCAAGAAAAATAAAATACCAAATTTGATGTCGGTAATATAATGCAGTAGCAAAGACAGTCCTGCTGTACCACCCGTCATAATGCCGGCTTGCTGTAATAAGGTCATGGCAAAAGAAAGGATAAATGTTCCCGTCAACAGTGCCAACGCATCTTCAATTTTGGAATGTTGGTCAATAATAGGCACGACTGGACTGACCAGAGATACATTTTGCTCGGTATTCATAAAGATACAACTCAATCACGGAACAGCAGAAGGGAGAGACGCCTTTCAAAGAAAGGGCGGCATATTTGATCATTTTTATTATAAATACGCAATTTATTCTTATATTTTTGCCATAAATGCAATTTATATTCAAAATAAGCCATTCGATATAAACAGCCTATTTGCAATCAGTGCTTGTTCCCCGTTCATGGGAAATCCGTTTTTATTTAATCGCGATCCCGTTTTCCTTGAGCTTTTCCAAAACAATCGAAGTATTCAGATTGCTGACACCAAAAGTTTGGGAAGAAAGAATACCGATTAACTTGACCATTTCATCCAGATTTTTCACTGCAACTTTCAGGGCAAAGTCATAACTTCCGGTCAGTTTATGAATGTCTTTCACTGCCGGTTCATTCAGAAGAAATTCCACAAAACGATCGTGGGTCGCATCATGATAATTCTGTAATTTCACTTCAATAATGCCCATGATCGGCGCAGGATCAGCACTCAACGCAATTTGTGCATAATAGCCGGTAATGATTTTTTTCTGTTCCAGCTGCACCCGACGGCGTGAACATTGCGAGGTTGACAAACCTACCAGTTCAGCCAGCTCCTGATTGGCCAAACGTCCATTCATTTGTAAATGATGAATAATTTTCTGATCAAAATCATCGAGTTCGACTGTCATAAAATGCTCAATTCTGCCTTAAGTTATGATTTAGCGGATGCTGATCCATCATTTTCCAGCAGTTTAACGCCTTTCGCTCAGGCAGCTCAAGCTGATGCCAAAATCGCACCCGACTGAATACGCTGTACGCCCTGTGCCAACATACTCTGCCATGCACTCTGCAATGAACCATTCAAATCTATGGCTTTACAGGCATCCTCAATCACATAGGTTGTAAAGCCCATCTGTACGGCATCCAGTGCTGTCCATGCCACACAAAAATCAGTGGCAATTCCCACAATATAGACTGTATCGATTTGGTGTTCTTTTAAATAGCCGTTGAGACCGGTCGGTGTTTTACGATCTGCCTCCATAAAAGCAGAATAACTGTCAATCTCGGGGTGAAAACCTTTACGGATAATCAACTGCGCCGTTGGAATATCCAACGCCGGATGAAATTCGGCATCCGCTGTGCCCTGCACACAATGCTTGGGCCACAATACTTGTGTTCCATAAGGCAATTCAATCGTTTCAAAAGGTGCTTTATTTTCATGATTATCGGCAAAGGAAACATGTTGTTCCGGATGCCAGTCTTGGGTCAGCACCACCATTTCAAACTGTCGCGCCAGCCAGTTAATAAGCGGAATAATCTGGTCGGCATCGGTGACTGCCAAGTTTCCACCCGGGGTAAAACCGTTTTGTACATCCACAACAATGAGTGCGCTGTGTTTCACATGTGTATGCATATTGTGATTCATTCTGGATTGCTGGCTCCTTTCTAACATACGCTGCTCTTTATCGTCTGGCTACTTTCAACTGAACTTTTCTTAACATGAAAATTATTCAGGTAAAAGTTGAATTAAAGTTTTCGGCTGTTTGACTAAAGCATATTGTTCTTATGCCGCTGATCAGTCATAATTTGCATAATTGTCATTCAATCGAATTCATTATTGGACGACGAATCAAAATACTGCAACCATCCACTATTTCGTTTCAACTAATTCAATCTCGGATGGGAAAATAGGATAGTTTTTTAAAATGACTCAGCTAGCACAGAATATTCAAGGCTCAATTGTCGCACTCGTCACCCCTATGTTTGAAGATGGTCGCGTAGATTGGAAGAGCCTGGAGAAGCTCGTTGAGTGGCACATCCAACAAGGTACACATAGTATTGTTGCTGTTGGCACAACGGGCGAAGCCTCAACATTAAGCATGGAAGAACATACACAAGTCATCAAAGAAGTGATCCGTGTAGCCAATAAACGCATCCCGATTATTGCGGGTACCGGTGCAAACTCCACACGCGAAGCGATTGAGCTGACCAAAGCAGCAAAAGAACTCGGTGCAGATGCAGCCTTACTCGTTACGCCATATTATAATAAACCTACCCAAGAAGGCTTATATCAACACTATAAAGCAATTGCTGAAGCAGTTGATATTCCACAAATTCTTTATAATGTTCCAGGTCGTACTGGCGTAGATATGCAAAACGAGACTGTTATTCGTCTTGCTGATATTCAAAACATTGTTGGGATTAAAGATGCAACCGGCGATGTACCCCGCGGTCAAGCCCTCATCGAAGGTTTAAAAGGTAAAATCGCAGTCTACTCAGGTGATGATGAAACGGCCTGGGAACTGATCTTGCGTGGTGCGAAGGGTAATATTTCGGTGACGGCCAATGTCGCACCAAAACAAATGAGCGAAGTTTGTGAAGCTGCATTAGCGGGCGATCAAGCCAAAGCACAAAGTCTGAATCAGCAAATTGCAAATCTACACAATATTTTGTTTTGCGAATCAAACCCAATTCCTGTGAAATGGGCGTTGCATGAGATGGGATATATCAGTACAGGTTTACGCCTGCCATTAACCGCTCTAGCAGAACAATATCGTGAACCTCTCCGCACAGATTTGAAAACTGCGGGAATTATTTAATACGAGCAATTTATGATGCAATTACGTCTTGGTGTTGTCCTAGTCATTTCAGCTTTAAGTTTGGCTGGTTGTGGTCGTTTTGCCCTCAATAATCATTCTTTAGATTATAAAAAAGCGCAAGCGCTTGAACCACTCAAGTTCCCTGAGAATGCAACGGTAAGACCATTTACGCCATTGTATCCGGCACCAACGGTTGACCCGCTTGCGATTGAACATGCGCCGACATTTGAAAACAAGACCGGCAACCGTTATGCACTTCCTCGCCCAGAGTCAGTGCAAACCGCACCTAGCAACACAACTGAAGCGACAGCAACCAGCCTGGGTCGCCCACAACTGGTGATGGACGGAAATAAAAATCCATTGCTGAAAGTGGATGGTCCGACTGCAACGGCTTGGCAATATACCTATGCAACTGTGAGCAGCCTCAACTACAAGGTCATCTCTCAGGCAGATCATGGCTATGAAGCCACCATTCAAGTCGGTGAGCAAAACTATCTACTCAAGCTTACGGCTGTTGGCTCAAGCAATACCATTGCATTGTTCAAACTTGATACAACCTTTGCAGACCCTGCGGTTGCAACGGAAGTATTAGCCCAGATTTACCAAAACTGGCCAGCCTAGTCGTTTACTAGGCATTTTTTTCAAAAGGTTCCCTCATGTTAAAACAAACCTTGCTCTATACTGGTAAAGCTAAATCTGTATATGAAACAGATAACGCTGATCACCTGATTTTAGTCTTCCGTGATGATGCCTCGGCATTCAATGGCGAAAAAATCGAGCAACTCGATCGTAAGGGCAAGGTCAACAACCGTTTTAACGCCTTCATCATGGATAAACTGGCTGAAGCAGGTATTGAAACGCATTTTGAAAAATTGCTTTCTCCAACTGAAGTATTGGTTAAAAAACTTCAGATGATCCCGGTGGAATGCGTTATTCGTAACTATGCTGCTGGTTCACTTTGCCGTCGTTTAGGCGTTGAAGAAGGTAAGGAATTAACACCACCAACATTTGAGTTATTCTTCAAGGATGACGCGCTTGGCGATCCAATGGTGAATGAATCTCAAGCGATTGCTTTAGGTTGGGCGACTGCTGAACAGCTGGAAAAAATGAAAGAACTCACTTACCAGGTCAATGATGTGCTTAAAGCATTATTCGATGCGGGTAATATGATTCTGGTCGATTTCAAACTTGAATTCGGCGTGTTCCACGACCGTATCGTATTGGGTGATGAATTCTCTCCAGACGGTTGCCGTTTATGGGATAAAGATACCAAGAAAAAACTGGATAAAGACCGTTTCCGCCAAGGTTTAGGTGGTGTGGTCGAAGCCTATGAAGAAGTTGCAGCACGTTTAGGCATTAAGCTAGATGATATCTAAGCCTGGCTAAGCAATTCCTTCTAAAAAAACCAGTCCATTCGGGCTGGTTTTTTTATTGCCTATTCAAAAATGAGCAACTTCATTTTAAAAATCAATACTATATAAATCATTAACTTAAAATTCATAGCGATTGCTTTGCGAGTTTTGTTCTAACCTTATGTTTTTATATTGTTTTTGAATTTTTTTTGATCCTCCTACCATGTTCACAAATGTTTACAGAACTTGGGGCAGAACACAAAAATGAATTCTCCTATTTTAAGAAATTTTCCTTTAAGTCTGAGTGCGAGCCTGATTTTGCTTGCACTATATAGCACGGTGCACGCAGCCGAGAACCCTCCGAATGATCCAGAACAGGTCAAAACACTCGCCACCGTTGTCGTCACAGGAACCCGTGCTAACAATCGCTCGCAAACAGAGTCTTTACAACCAATCGATGTAATTAGTGCCAAAGAACTGACTGAACGTACTGGCTCCAATGAATTGGGCACGGCACTGTCTCGCATTATTCCCTCGATTAATTTTCCACGTCCAACCGTGGTAGATGGCACTGAACTGGTCCGTCCTGCCCAGCTGAAAGGGCTGGCACCTGATCAGGTGCTGGTTCTGGTGAATGGCAAACGGCGCCATACAGGTGCTTTTATTAACCTTGGCGGTACCATTGGTCGTGGTTCTGCCCCAACCGATTTAAATGCGATTCCGATCTCCGCGATTAGCCGTGTCGAAGTCCTGCGTGAAGGTGCATCAGCTCGCTATGGTTCCGATGCGATTGCTGGGGTGATTAATATTATTTTGAAATCCAATCCCAAACATGGCGAAGCAGGGATTAAATACGGCATTTATAACAAAGGCGATGGTGAACAAAAGCAATCCTTTGTTTCAGGTGGCACCAAACTGAATAATTATGGTTATGCAATCTTTTCAGGGGAGTGGCAAGACAGTCAGGCCACCAATCGTGCTGGCCCTGACCTGCGTGATCCCAAATCAACCACCTATGGACAGCGTACGTTCCGTTTTGGTGATCCTGATTCCGATGAGGTCAAGGCAGCCGTCAATCTGGGTTATGATCTCAGCGATCATACTGAACTGTATTCCTTTGCAACCTATAGCCACCGTAATGCAGTGACCGCTGGATTCTATCGATTAAGCAATGCCTCCAATAATATTCCTGCCCTTTATCCAAACGGCTATCTACCGATTATTCAGGGCCAACTCGATGACTTTGCTGCGGTTGCAGGGATCAAAGGCGATTGGTCTGCATGGCATTATGATGCCTCGGTGAATTATGGTTCGAACCGTTATGATGTGGATACCAAAACCATCAATGTCGATCTTTATAAAGACACTGCTGCCACGCCTTTTGGCTTCCAAAATGGCACGTTGAAAAATGCTCAGACGGTGGTGAATGTTGATCTTTCCCGTGAGTTTAATCTGGCCGCACTCGCCAGCCCGTTGAATGTTGCCTTTGGTACGCAATATCTAAATCAGAAATATCAGATCCAAGCCGGTGATCCAGCTTCCTATTATAAAAGCGGTTCTTCTGGACTAGCAGGCTTTCGTGCTGCCGATGCAGGTGAATGGTCTCGCGACAGTTATGCAGCTTATCTGGACCTGGAGGCCAACTTAACTGAGAAACTGTCTGCCTCTACAGCCTATCGCCATGAATATTACAATGATTTTGGTCATACCAATAATGCGTCATTGTCTTTGCGTTATACCATTCATCCTGCGCTTGCGCTACGCAGTAGCGCTTCTACAGGTTTTCGCGCGCCAAGTCTGGCTCAACAATATTTTGCACAGACCTCCTCACAACTGGTCAATGGTCAACTGGTCGAAGCAGGGACCTTCCCTACGACTGCAAATGTTGCTCAATTGCTTGGTGCGGAACAACTTAAACCTGAGAGGTCGAAAAACTATAGCGTAGGATTGGTTTTCACACCTATCGATCATTTGTATGTGACTCTGGATGCCTATCAGATCGATATTGATAACCGGATCAGCCTGTCTTCCAATATCAATGCCAGCAGCGCGACCGTGCGCCAATACCTGAACTCAAAAGGCATCACCGACACCAACTTCAGTACCATTCGTTATTTCAACAATGCCAGCGATACCCGCACGCGTGGTGTTGACTTAGTTGCCACCTATAAATGGACAGATTTACCTTATGGCGAACTGAATACCTCACTGGCCTACAATTACAATAAGAATAAAGTGACCCATGTGGATGGTAATCCCGCTATTTTAGATGCCCTAGGTATTAACCTCACGCGTCTGGATCGTAGAGAGCAATACGGTTTATTGGCTGGCAGTACCCCTGAACATAAATTCAGTTTGGCCAATGACTATACGCTTGGCAACTTCACGGTGAATACCAATCTCACCCGCTATGGCAGTTTTAAAACCTTTAGTAATTCTGGCGAAACCAAAGACCAAAAATTCTCAGCCAAATGGTTACTGGATTTAGCGTTATCTTATCGATATCAGAACTGGAACTTCACTGTCGGTGGCGACAATATTACCGATGTTTATCCTGATCGAGATGTCTACGATATCAACCAACCGACTGGCGGCAGCTTGCCTTATAGCCAGTTCTCGCCTTTTGGCTTTAATGGCGCGTTCTATTACGGCAAGATCAATTATCGTTGGTAGTAATTAAAAACCGAGCCATCTGGCTCGGTTCTCACTTTAATTTTGTGCATTCTGATAAATCAGTTTGCCTTCTTTATAGGTTGCCAACACCTTAATGTTTTTAATCTCTCGACTCGGGACAGTCAACGGGTTCTGATTTAGAATCACCAAGTCAGCCAGTTTACCCTGGGCTAATGTTCCTTTCTGCTGCTCTTCAAAATATTGATAGGCAGCCCAGTCTGTCATGGACTTTAATGCCAGATAAGGGCTGATGCGCTCATCTGCACCCAAGACATAATTACTCCGTGTGACTCGGTTTACCGTGGCATCGAGCATCATCATACTGCTCGGGGGTACCACAGGTGCATCATGATGTTGGGTAAAGATCAGATGCTTTTTTAAAGCCGTTGCGGTTGGCGAAATATGGGCAGCTCGAGTTTCGCCTAAGGTTTGCTGACGATGCCAGTCTCCCCAATAAAAGGTATGTAGCGAGAAGAAGGAAGGAATAATATCTAAGGCCTGAAGCTGATCCAGTTGATCATCACGAATAGTTTGCGAATGAATCAGTACACTGCGCCGATCTGCTGGTCCTTGTTTCACAGTCGCATCCTTTACCGCTGCAATAAACTGGTCAATGGCCGCATCACCATTGGCATGCGCAAGCACCTGCCAGCCCTGTTTAAAGGCTAAATTGATATAGTCCTTCACCTGTTGATCATTGCTGATTGCCGGATAGCCTTTATAGCTTTTATCCTTACCTTCAGGCGGCACGACGTAGGGTTGTGTCAGCCAGGCGGTTTTTCCCTGAGGTGAACCATCCAGACTGATTTTCACGCCACCAATACGGAAATGCTGTTCATACTGACGGCTGCTGCCCTGTTTGAGCATGTAGTCTTTACTGGTGGTAATATCTGGATAAGACACCACATCTATTGACAGTCGATTCTGCTTGGCTAGAGCGTGCCACATTTCCGTGGTGCCCTGATCTGCCCGCCCTTCCTGCACGGTGGTAAAACCATTTTTCACATAGGCATCTATGCCTTTTTCTGCAATCTGGAACATTACCGCAGGAGGTACATCTTTAAAAATTGAGCCAATGGCGCTAAATAAAGCGGATTCTTCTAACACACCATTTGGAACATTTGAATGGGCTTCACGGCGAATCACCCCACCCGCTGGATTCGGCGTATTCTGATCAATCTTCAGCAATTCAAGGGCTTTATGATTTACAGAGGCCAGATGTCCGGATTGATGCAGAATCATCACCGGCTGCTCGGTTGAGACGCGATCGAGATCGGCTGCGGTAGGATGTCTTTTTTCATTGAGTTGCGCATCATCATAGCCATTACCCAAAATCCAGCCACCCATGGTTTTAATCACAGCTGGATTCTGGGCTTTCCATTGATTCAACACATTCACCAGTGAATTGATATCCGAGACCTGTCCATCAGGTTGCGGATATAGATTGGCGACCATCTGGTGAAAACCGACCATGTTTACATGACTATGCGCATCAATAAAGCTGGGCAATAAAGTTTTATTTTTGAGATCAATGGCTTGAACGGTTTTATCTGCCAAGCGTTCAGCCTGCTGCTTTGCACCCACAAAACGGATCTTTCCATCTTTCACTAACAGCGCTTCTGCATATTCAGGCCTATTGCCCGACATGGTCAGAATCGGCCCACCATAAAACAGTTTTTCGCTGGAACTGACGGGGATGGATGACATTGCGCAGCCTGATAGAACAATTGAAAAAGAAGTGACCCATGCACATTGACGTAGATGGTTACGGTTCATATTTTTAAACCCATATTTTTATTATGCCTTTTCTGATTAAAACTGATTCTGTGCCGAATAGAAAGCATTCACTGATTATTTTTGTAATGTTTATTCAATTTTTTAAGGGTTATGGCACAGAATCTGATCTCGTCCTAAAGACTAAAATAATTTCGCCAGTTTGTTCGATAGCTTAATCGCGGCATCATCAATATAACGGCTATATAACTGCGCCAAAACGATACTGACCAACATCGTAAACAGACTCGCTAGCAATCCTGCATTGAAATAAGAGAACGCCAGCTGCACATGCAAAAGATTAAAGAATGGAATCCCCAAGGCATACAGAATCGCCAAGTGAATCAGATAAATTGAAAAAGACACTTTTCCCAGAAATACCAAGGCACGTCGATCAAAACACTGGGCCAGCCATTTGCCTTTTAACACGGCATACACTACCAGAAAACCACCAAGAAAATTCAGATAATCGTAGGTCTGTTCGCCCAGAAATGACCTAAACAACTGATAGCTCAAGCTACTATTATGTGCCCCGCAAAAATACAGTCCTAACAAGAACAACAGTATAGATATAGCGGTGCTTAACTCTGCCGCGTACAGAAATAGCCCCATTCCCAGGATAAAGCTGAGTATGCCAAGCAATACGGTTTGCGAAATCATGGAAGCGGCTGCAACACTGAGGAGCAAAAAGAGGCCAGATAAAATCGGCTGTTTGCCATATAGGAAACTGGCCAGATAAATCACCAGTGAGCCAAGCAATTCAATTTGCATGGTCCATAACACCCAGTTGTAGCTTGAATCGCCAAATAGAAATGCACCGATACTGCCCTCATAAAGTGCCGTGGTCAGCTGAGGATGAGGATTGGCTAAAGCAGCCCCCCATTCTGAAACATGCGACACATCCACAGGTACAAAACAGACCAGATAGGCGATGATACAAGAGACAAATGCCGGAATGGCCAAACGCGGATAACGCTTGATCAGTGACTTTTTCAGCTGAATGGCGGTATTCTGTTTTTTAAAACTGGACAAGGCCAAGACAAAGCCGCTTAAGACAAAGAAGACAAAAACCGCACCGGTGCCTGAATAGAAGAAGGCCAAGGGAGAATGATGTAATTGTGCAAAAACAGGATATCCGGGAACCTTGCTCCAGCCAAAATTATGCATTTGGGGAAAGAAGGTTAAAGACAAATGTGACAACACAACGGCGAGACATGCCAAGCCCCGGATACTTTCCGCTGCATTAATTTTGTTTGTGGTCATGCTGAAGCTTGATCATCCTTGATAAGCGGGGATGATGCGACCTTTTATCCAGAGTGTCTAGGGGCCACTTACAAAAATATCATGCTCGATACCAAGTCATGACATGAGCCTGACTTGCTGGTAGAGCCTACCATCTTTTGAGATTAGCGATTTAAATAATCTCTTAAATAGTGCGCCGTATAAGATTCGGTATTTGCTAATAACTGGCTCACAGGACCGGCAAACATCAGTGCTCCGCCCTGTTCACCCGCCAATGGGCCAATATCAATAATCCAGTCTGCCTGTGTCATGATTTCCAGATTATGCTCAATCACGATAACCGTGTTGCCCTGATCAACGATGCGATTTAGCAGCTGGATCAGTTTAACTGTATCAGACGGATGCAAACCTGTACTGGGCTCGTCCAGTACAAAAATATTATCGGTCTGGTTAAGCTCACGACTGAGTTTCAGGCGTTGCCGCTCGCCACCGGAAAAGCTATTCAGGCGTTGCCCGATGGCAATATAGTCCAGTCCTAAATCCATCAAGGTCCTGAATTGTTGCTTTAATTTGGCTTCTTCAAAAAATTCATACGCCTCTGCCACCGTCATTTTTAAAGCATCGGCAATGTTCTTGTCTTTATAAAGATAGTTGAGGACCTGCGCTGCATAGCCTGAGCCATGGCAGACCTCACAGACCATTTCGACATCATCTAAAAAGGCCAGCTCAATTTTCTCGATCCCTGAACCTTTACACTGCGGACAGGCCCCTTCACTGTTAAAACTAAACAGTTTCGCGCTGACCTTATTCTGTTGCGCATATAACTGGCGAATGCTATCCAGCAGGTCCAGATAAGTCAGTAAATTTGACCGGATCGTTGCAGTTATGGCGGATTGATCAATGATTTTGGCTTCCGGATATTGTTGCGGTAATACTTTGCTCATCAGTGTACTTTTACCTGAGCCCGCAACGCCCGTTACCACAGTCAGACAATGCTTGGGAATATCGACACGAATATTCTTCAGGTTAAAGAGCCGCGCATTTTTTATGGTCATTTTTTCCGGACTGCTGCGTGGGACCTGTTTATAGTGATTGGGGCGCTGGAAAAACTGTCCGGTTAAACCCGAAGAGCTTTTCAGATCGGCAAAACTGCCCTGATAAATCACCTCACCCCCGTTTTTTCCGGAAAAAGGTCCCATATCAATCACATGATCCGCAATCCGGATCAGGTCTGGGTCATGTTCCACCAACAGCACACTATTGCCCTTGTCCCTGATTTTTTGAATGATCTGGATAATATTTTCCAGATCTTTAGGATGCAGGCCAATGCTGGGTTCATCGAAAATATAGAGCAGATCGACCAGACTATTACCTAGATGCTTGACCATTTTGATCCGTTGCGACTCGCCACCCGATAAAGTATTACTGACCCGATCTAGCGTTAGATAACTCAGCCCAACCAGATTTAGATAATGCAGTTTATTGCGAATCTCATGTAATACCGTCTCCAGCTTTTCATTCTCGATTGAATCTATAAAATTCAGCAACTTACCCACCGACAAGGCAGTGCAGTCGGAAATATTTTTATCCTGTATTTTACAGCTCAGCGAAGTCTGATTCAGACGTTGTCCCTGACAGAGACTGCATTTTTTGACAATAATGACCTTGTCCAGAATATGGCGATAACGGTTGCGCTCTTGGGCTTCGCCTTTTAGAAAATTGCGCTCAAACCGTGGGATCAGGCCTTCATATAAAGCGGTTTTTCTCCAGTCTTGGCGAGGATGGCGCGGTTTATGCTGCGCTGCATGTAAGAAAAGCTCCCACTCTTCCGCATCATAATCCTTAAGCTTTTTATCTAGATCAAAATAGCCCGAGTCGGCATAACGGGTCCAGCGCCAGGCATGTGGCTGATAGGTGGGAAAGTCGATGGGGCCTTCATTCAGAGATTTGTCCAGATCCAGAATTTTATAGATATCAATGGACTGCTCCAGACCAATCCCCTCACATTGCGGGCACATGCCATTGGGATGATTGAACGAAAAAACATGCGAATAGCCCACAAAAGGCTCGCCCATGCGTGAAAACAATAATCTTAAATTGGCATATATATCGGTAATGGTGGCGATGGTTGAGCGGATATTTCCGGTCAACGGCTTCTGGTTGATGATCACGGGAACATTCAGATTTTCAATTTTATCGACATCCGCCACCCCAAAATGCTGCAAGCGGTTGCGCACAAAACTGTCCTGTGTTTCATTGATTTGGCGTTGTGCTTCGGCACCAATGGTCTCAAAAACCAGTGAAGATTTACCTGAACCTGAAACACCCGTGAATACAACGATTTTGTTTTTGGGAATTTTCAATGAAATATTTTTAAGATTATTTTGCCGCGCGCCGTAAATATTGATTGTTCTGCTACTCATCTGCCGTCTCGCTATGCTCTTTAAAACCACGATAAGCCAAAAAGAATGTGAGAGATGTAGCGGTTTTTATGAATAAATGAAATTGATGTAATCCAGCACTGGATCGCCAAAGCTATGACCATCCAGCGCTATAAAACTAGAGATAATTTATTGTTGCTGATCTTGCTGCTGCCAACGGCGCTGTTGTAAACGCTCGCCTTCAACTTCACGCTTATTCAGGGCACGCTCATACAGCTTGGTACCGCGTAGTTCAGGTGGCAAATATTCCTGTAATACAAAATGTTCAGGATAATTATGCGGATAGAGATAATCGACGCCATAGCCCTGCTGTTTCATCAATTTGGTCGGTGCATTGCGCAGATGTAAAGGCACAGGCAGGTTCGCCGTTTTTTCTGCCAGCTCCAGAGCACGGTTAATCGCCAGATAAGTACTATTACTTTTCGGACTGGTCGCCAGATAAACAGCGCATTGGCCCAAAATAATCCGTGCTTCCGGCATGCCCACCGCCTGTACTGAACGGAAACATTCACCCGCCAGCAACAAGGCATTGGGATTAGAATTACCAATATCTTCCGATGCGGCAATCAACATCCGACGTGCGATAAACACCGGATCTTCACCGCCTTTCAGCATACGTGCCATCCAGTACAACGTTGCATCCGGATCACTCCCGCGAATAGATTTGATAAATGCCGACACCAGATCGTAATGCTGCTCACCGGATTTGTCATAGCGGGCAATATTTTGCTGCGCCACTTTGACCACAATCGCATTGGTGACCATATTTTCCACGTCAGGCTCAAAAGTACTGGCGATCAGGTCAATCAGATTCAGTGCCTTGCGTGCGTCACCCGCTGCGAATTGAATCAGCGCATCATATTCTTCGATATGAATAAAACGCTCTTTTAAAAACTTATCCGTTTGAATCGCTTTATTCAGCAAGGTTTGAATCGCGTCTGCATCCAGACTGTTCAGGGTATAGACCTGACAGCGCGACAGCAACGCACTGTTTACTTCGAAGGAAGGATTCTCCGTGGTCGCGCCAATCAAGGTGATTTTGCCTTTCTCAACCGCATTGAGTAAGGCATCTTGCTGCGACTTGTTGAAGCGATGTATTTCGTCAATAAACACCACAGGCGTCAACAGATCACCACTTTCGGCAATCACTTCCCGAAGCTCTTTTACGCCCGTATTTAGCGCAGACAGACTCACAAAAGGACGGTCCACCGCTTGCGCCAGTAATAATGCGATCGTGGTTTTTCCTACCCCAGGCGGTCCCCAGAAGATAATCGAAGGCAAATGCCCCTGATCAATCATTTGACGTAAAGGAGCGTTGTCGCCCAGTAAATGATCCTGCCCAATAATTTCTGACAAATCACGAGGACGTAAACGTTCAGGTAAAGGAATATGCGTATCTGACATCATCAATGGCTTTATGCTGTTTTATCCTAGTCTATTGTGTCTGACACAAATCTACAATTTGAATCTGCACTCACTGCGTCATTCTATTGCGCACTGTTGTGCTGAAGCAGTTGCTGGATCACGTGATAGCTGGCTTTAATCCGTTCTTCATTGGGGAAATTGGTATTGGCCAACATCACGATGCCGATCTTTTGTTGTGGAATAAAGGCGGCATAGGCACCAAAACCGTTAGTCGCGCCGGTTTTATTGAAGAAGGTCGCTGCTGGAGCAATTTTTGGCTGCGCGATGGGAGTCACTGCATGGCTTTCTAAGGCCATTTTGCTGGAATTACCCTGTAACAGGGTTTCCAATTTCGCCGGATAGGCATATTGCTCCCAGCCCAGACCCTGTGTCATCGCGCCGACTTTAAAGTAGCCGACATGGGTATTTTCAATGGCTTTCCGCAGTGGCTGCTGCAACTGTTGCGGATTGATTTGTGCATCCAGAAATTTCAGCATGTCCGTGCTGCTACTTTTCACACCATAGGCTTCAGCATCAAACATTCCAGGCGATACCCGCATGGCCTGATCCGCCTTATACCCCCATGCATAGTTCGGCAGCTGCTGCTCAGGCACCTGAATGAAACTTTGTTTCAGACCTAACTGAGGGAAAAGTGTTTTTTCCAGCAATTCGGTATAGGGCTTTTTCATTGCCAATGCTGTGACATAGCCCATCAAGCCGATACTTGGGTTGGAATATTGACGCGCCGCGCCAACGGTGGTCTTCGGCTGCCATGCCTGAAAATACTTGATCATCTCCTGTTGCTGAACCACCTCATCCGGGAACTGCAACGGAAAACCACCCGCAGTATAGGTGCCCAGATTCAATAAGGTGGCACGATTCACTACACGATTTTTCAGTTCAGGGAAATATTTGGCAGGATGATCAGACCAGGAAAGTTTGCCTTGTGCCTGCGCATAGCCTGCCAAGGTTGCATTAAAAGTCTTACTCACCGAGCCAAGTTCAAATAAGGTACTGTTGCGGATGGGTTGCTGGCTCTGTTTGGAAGCCACCCCATAATTGACAAAATAATGTTGTCCATTCAGGGTGATCCCAACTGCCATTCCCGGGATCTTGTATTGCTGTAAAAGCGGTTTGAATTGCTGATCAACGATCGCCTGAACCTGCTGCTCGGATAACTGTTGTGCCCAAAGTGGCGCACTGCCAGATAGAAGTCCAGCAAGTACAAGCAATTGTTTTACAGGTCCAGAGAGACATTTTGAATTTAGCATGGATCATTTCACTTTAAGTTAATCGTTAAGAAGCGCTGAGTTTAAGTAACTTGGCCTGTGGACCATCTTCAATGACCCAGATCGAACCATCTTGAGCCTGATGCAAACCACGAATCCGCTGTTTCATCTCCAGTCGCTGAATCTCTTGCACCGGTTGAGCTTTCAGGTCCACCACCACAATCGCTTTGGAAGATAATCCACCGATAAGTGCCTTATGTTGCCATAAGGGGAACTGCTGACCTGAATAAATGATCAGGCTGGACGGTGAAATCACGGGTGTCCAGTCAATTGCCGGTGCTTTAAACTCGGGACGAGTGCTGTGGTCAGGGATAGGTAAGCCTGAATAATGATCGCCATTGGAGACTTTTGGATATCCATAGTTGGCCCCTTTCAGGATCAGATTCAGCTCATCACCACCTTTAGGGCCCATTTCGACCACCCAGAGTTGTCCGTTTTCATCAAAGGCCATGCCAAGTGGATTCCGGTGACCCAGTGACCAGATTTCTGCCGTGACGCCACCTTGCTGCTGAAATGGATTACCAGCCACAGAGGTGCCATCATCGTTCAGGCGCAACACTTTACCGAGATTAGTTTTTAGATCCTGAGCTGGATCAAACTTTTGTCGCTCCCCTGAACTGACCCACAACTTTCCATCTGAACCAAACAGCATCCGATGGCCATAGTGCCCTTGTCCCGAAACCTTCGGTACTTGTTGCCAGATGGTTTTTACCTCGGTCAGTTTAGGTTGCTGCGGGTTGGATAAATCCAGCTTGGCACGTGCAATCTCCGCGCCGTATCCACCTTGTCCCTTGCTGGCATAACTCAAATAGAGCCAGTGATTTTTCTGAAAATCAGGATGCAATATCACATCGCCAAGACCGCCCTGTCCGCCATAACTCACCGCCGGAACACCTGAAACATTCAGGCTGGTCTTGGTTTTCGGATCAAATAATTTTAGTTGTCCTTTGCGCTCGGTAATCAGCAAGCGCTGATCAGGCAAACTGGTGATTGCCCAAGGCTCATTAAAAGAAGCCACCGTCTCAGTGCGGTATCTCTGCTGTGCGCTAGTGGACGAGGTCTGCTGCTCAGCATTTTGATCAGGGGTTTTGGAATTGGTATTGTTGGGGCCACAGGCCAACAAAAATAAAAAGCTGCTACATATCAAAGGTGTTATCAATACTTTATTCATTGCTTATCTCCCTCGTTATAAGACTCATCTTACGGAGATATGCCCATCAAAATACTGTAAAAATGTTGTTTTATGCAAAGCAGATTTTGAACATCGGATTCAATATACCGTTAGCGCACCCAACGCACGATATAGTCTTCGATCTGCTCTTCATCGATCTCGCTTTCGGAGATACAACGTCCTGCGGCAGATTTCTTGGCCCGTATCACGCTTTGACGCGAACCGGTATTTAAATAATGCCATGAGGGCAAATTCTTGCCTTCACTCAAGCGACGGTAGGCACAGCTCGGCGGTAACCATGAAATCGTGGTGAGTTGCTCTGGGGTAAGCTGGATACAATCTGGTACTTGCTGCTGACGGTTAGGATAATCCGAACAACGCGCGGTTTTACAGTCCAGTAATTTGCATGACACTTTGGTATAGGCAACTTCGGCAGTCTCTTCATCTTCCAGTTTGACCAGACAACATAAACCACAACCATCACACAATGCTTCCCATTCCGCCTGATTAAGCTGATCAAGCGAATATTGTTTCCAGAAGTTAGGGCGCAGTTCGACGGACATACCAGTTGTTTCTATTTCAAGCGAGTTTATGATTATAGCATTGCTACCCCATCTCTTTCTTTCAATCTGTTTTTTTCACTTAACATTTCTTTAAGTATTAAACATTTGAACCACAGAAACACCACATTTTGTTCAAAAAAGCCACGCTATATTAGATTCATAACGAAAAATTAGGAGAACACGACATGTTCCGTTGGGCCATTATTTTTGCTGTAATCGCACTCATTGCCAGCTTATTAGGTTTTGGTGGTGTTGCCGGTTTATCGAAAGATTTCGCTGTAATCTTGCTGGTTGTAGCGGTGATTCTAGCCATTGTCGGCTTTATATCACGAGGTAAAGTCTAAGGATTTAATCCCTAAAATAAAAAAAGAAGAATCTCCGTATTCTTCTTTTTTTATGCCTGAGCAAAATCCAGACAGCGGCATCTATTGTTTGACCATATCTCCAATTGAGCTTTTTTATGTTTTAATCAATGCATTCTCACAATACAGATCAGGATTATCGTATGAGCTTTTCGATCAATACCCGTGAAATTGAATATACCGCTCCAGACGGCCAACGCTTGGTTGGTTATTTCGCAACACCTGTCACTGATCAACCAGTTGCTGGGGTGATTGTTGCGCCTGAATGGTGGGGCCGTAATGAATATACCGAACAACGCGCGCGTGAGCTGGCAGCGCATGGTTTTGCCGCGCTCGCGATTGATATGTATGGCGATAAGAAAGTCACGACAGCTGTACCGGAAGCATCGGCGTGGATGAACCAGACCTTTGAACAACCAGAGACCATTGTAGAGCGTGCACAGGCAGGTCTACAAACTTTAGCCACACAACCGGAAGTCAATGCTAAAAAACTGGCGGCCATTGGTTTCTGTTATGGTGGCAAGGTGGTGCTGGATCTGGCTCGTTCAGGCGCAGAAATCGAAGCGGTTGCGACCTTTCACGCAGTATTAAGCCCGAAAGCACCGGCTGAAAAAGGCAAGATCAAGGCCGAGATTTTAGTCCTGCATGGTGAACTGGACAGTATGGTCACTTTAGATGACGTGGCTAGCTTCCGTCAGGAAATGCATGATGCTGAAGTCGAGCATGAAGTGATTATTTTTGAAGATGCCAAGCATGGTTTCAGTAACCCGCTTGCGGATGAACGCGCCAAAGCCAACAATGTTGACTTGGGTTATAACGCAGAAGCAGAGCGCCAAGGGCTTGAAGCAATGTATGAGCTGTTGGATAAACATTTGAAGTAATCGGTAAAAGATTTTTCAAAACGTCAATCCCAGTCAACATCATCCTGATATTTAAGCTCATGCCAAGGCGGCATGGGTGCTGACTGTTGGACTGCATTACGGGATCGTACCGAGGTCTGATCGAATTTCAGCATATGTCTTCAACGACTTACTTTTCATAGGTGAGGAGTATACTCCGCAAGGTAGGCAAAAATCCTCTATTGAGCTGATGGTACTTCCCTGATACTACAGCTCAACGGGCGGCATCCATGCCGCCTACCCAAACACAAATAACGACTGAAATTTAATACAAGTTTGAAATACGTTGCGATCTATACCCTGTTTATGGTTCAACAGAATTTTAACGCCGCAAAAAGCCGCATTTCCGCTATACTACAGCCCTGCTTTTTACTGACCTGATTCATGCCTGATTTCTCATTTTCTGATGCCCTGCTTCACTGGTTCGACCAACACGGTCGCCATGACTTACCTTGGCAAATCGCCGACGATCCTTACAAGGTCTGGGTCTCAGAAATCATGCTACAACAGACCCAGGTCAAAACGGTATTGCAATATTTCGACCGTTTTATTGCACGCTTTCCAACTGTCAAAGATCTGGGACAGGCCAGTTGGGATGATGTCGCACCCTATTGGGCAGGACTCGGTTACTACGCCCGTGCACGCAACCTGCATAAAGCTGCAGGCATTGTCAGCCAGCAAGGTAAATTTCCAGAAACACTCGAACAATGGATAGAATTACCCGGCATTGGCCGCTCAACCGCTGGAGCACTGATGTCACTCGGTTTACGCCAGTACGGCGTGATTATGGATGGTAATGTTAAACGGGTTTTAGTGCGTTTTTTTGCCATTGAAGATGATCTATCCAAACCGCAACACGAACGAGCCCTGTGGCAGATTGCAGAAGAACTTTGTCCAAAAGAACGCAACCATGATTACACTCAAGCAATTATGGACCTGGGGGCAACGATCTGTACGCCGAAAAAACCGTTGTGTTTATATTGTCCAATGCAGCAACACTGTCAGGCCTATCAACAAGGCTTAGAACAGGAACTGCCGTTTAAAAAAGCCAAGAAACCGGTTCCAGTCAGAACAGCGAATCTATTAGTGATTCAGTCAGGTGATGAATGGCTGTGGCAACAACGAGAAGCCCATGGACTCTGGGGCGGCTTATACTGCCTGCCGATCATTGAGCAAGCAACCGAATTACAACAGATTGAGCAGCACTTTAAATTGCAAGCTCAAGTATCATCGTTGCAGATTAGCCATAGCTTTACCCATTTTACCTGGTTACTGAATGAACGGCTGTTCCACGTGGAACACGACCAAAAAGAACAGCTCAGTATTGAACTGAATGGCGTTTGGCTGAGTCCTGAGGCCGCCATTGCCAGAGGGGTCCCTACGGCGATGAAGAAACTGATTACAGCAAAGCAAAAAGCTTAAATGTCCTCCCTGCTGGATCTCAAAAGATAAGGAGTTTTTGTGCGCCATCCGATTTCTTATACGTTGCTGGGTGTGTTGATTATTTTACTTTCAGCCTGTGCCACAGCGCCGAAGAAAGCGACACCGTTACCGAATGCACAGGTCAATAAACTAAAAAACATGCGACTGGATAGCCGCTTGCCTGTTCCGGTCAAAGGCGTCAGCCGCAATGAATTACGGGACACCTGGGGCGCTGCCCGCAGTCAGGGTCGTAACCATGAAGGCATTGATATCATGGCAGAGCGTGGCACCAAAGTGTATAGTGCAACTGAAGGCTTAGTTGCTGATTTACGTAATAATAATTTAGGTGGCAAGGTCATCTGGATCATGGGTCCAGCAGGTTCGTGGCATTATTATGCCCACCTCAACGGCCACAAGCGTGGGCTCAATGTCGGAGATTACGTTCGCAAGGGCGATCTGATCGGTTATGTGGGCAATACCGGTAATGCACGTTATACCGCTCCACATTTACACTATGGTATTTATTTGAATGGCAAAGGGCGTGGAGCAGTCAATCCATACCCGTATTTACGTTAGGAACATACAATGTCAGAAGCATTGATTGAACGTCTGGTTGAGTTTGCAGAGTCAGGCAATCAGCAAAAGATCATCATCAATGGCACCAGCTACCAAGGCTGGATCATGGAAATCAGTGAGGATGCCCTGCTGATCAGTACCGGTTTTGCGGATAAATCCGGCAAAGACTTTTGGCTTAAATTTGCTGATTTAAGCAGCGCAGAACTGTATTATTGGGATACACGCCCAAATGAATGGGTGGCATTCAAACTTTAATTATTCGTACCCATAACAATAAGGAGCATCCAATATGTCAACTCAACGCTGTGGCTGGTGCTCCGATGATCCGCTATATATCGCTTACCATGATCAGGAATGGGGTAAGCCCCAACACGATGAAGCACACTTATTTGAAATGCTCTGCCTGGAAGGTCAGCAAGCTGGCCTGTCCTGGATCACGGTGCTAAAAAAACGTGAACACTACCGCACCCATTTCTTCAGCCATCCCCTTACCGAAATTGCCGCACTGAGCGATGAGCAATTGCAGCTCAAGCTCAGTGATACTGGTTTAATCCGTCATATCGGCAAGCTGAAAGCTATTCGCGACAATGCCATTGCCTGGCTCAAGCTTAAAGATCAAGTCAGTGATGTTCCGGCCTGGCTATGGAGCTTTGTGGATCAGCAAACTGAACATAATGATGTCATCAATTATCGCGAAGCACCTGCACAAACTGAAACCAGCCAGAAACTCTCCAAAACCCTCAAAAAGCATGGTTTTAAATTTGTCGGCCCGACCACCTGCTATGCCTTTATGCAAGCGGTTGGTATGGTCAATGACCATGAAAATCATTGCCATTTTAAATAATCATAAAGCATAAATTTTCCTTCAACAGGAGTTCCCCAAATGAGCAATAACCAGATTCGTGCTTATGCCGCCATGCAGGCGGGCGAGCAGTTAGTTCCTTATCAATTTGATGCAGGCGAGTTACAGGCGCATCAGGTGGAAGTCAAAGTTGAGTACTGTGGTCTGTGCCATTCCGATCTTTCCGTGATTGATAATGAATGGCGCTCATCAATGTATCCGGTTGTCGCAGGCCATGAAATTATCGGCACTATCATCGCACTCGGTTCCGAAGCCAAGGGTTTACAGATCGGCCAACGTGTCGGGATTGGCTGGACCGCTGAAACCTGTCAGGCCTGTGATCCCTGCATTGGCGGCAATCAGGTGCTCTGTACCGGTGAAAAGATTTCAACCATCGTCGGGCATGCCGGCGGCTTTGCCGATAAAGTCCGCGCTGGCTGGCAATGGGTGATTCCACTGCCAGAAGATTTAGATCCGGAAAGTGCCGGCCCACTGCTCTGTGGCGGGATTACCGTATTTGATCCGTTATTGAAACATAAAATTCAAGCCACCCATCATGTCGGGGTGATTGGGATTGGTGGCTTAGGTCATATGGCGATTAAGTTACTCAAGGCCTGGGGCTGTGAAATTACGGCTTTTAGTTCGAGTCCGGACAAGACCGAAGAGCTCAAAGCCATGGGCGCAGATCATGTGGTGAATAGTCGTGATGCCCAAGCGATCAAGGCACAACGCGGCAAGTTCGATCTGTTACTCAGTACCGTGAATGTAACGCTGAATTGGCAAGCCTACCTGAGTACGCTTGCAGCGAATGGCAGTTTACATTTCTTGGGCGTGACTTTAGAACCGATTCCGGTGTCGGTTGGAACCTTGATGAATGGTGCCAAATCAGTCACCTCTTCGCCGACAGGTTCCCCTTTGGCACTGCGCCAGCTGTTACAGTTTGCCGCACGCAAAAATATTGCCCCACAGATTGAACTCTACCCGATGTCGCAGTTGAATGAGGCAATTGAGCGACTGCATTCAGGTCAGGCACGTTATCGTATCGTTCTAAAAGCAGACTTCAACTAGTTCAGGCTTTTACGCGTCCAATCCGCCAATTGCTGTATCGCTTGGCGGATTTCTCCGGTTAAGGCATGGCCTGCATTTAAACGCAGAAAATGCTGGTAGCGTCGGTCTTCGCCAAATACTTCCCCCGGCACGATATTAATGCCCTGCGCTTGCGCCAGATAATACAGTTGCAGACCGGTAATACTCGCCGGAAGTTGTAGCCATAAGGCATAACCGCCCTGTGACTGGCTCAAGGCAATCGGGATTCCCTGAAACGCCTCTAAAATAAATGCCCGATACTGTTGCACCTGTTGCATGAGTTTAGGTCTCAGTTGATCAAGATGCTCCCGATAACCCCGGCTATAAATAAAATCAGCCAGCCCTAACTGTAAAGGAGTATTTACTCCGATATTATTCGCCAATAAACGTGGTCTTAAATATTGTAATTGTTGTCCTAAACAGAACCAGCCAACACGATAAGCCGCTGATAAGGATTTAGACACCGAGCCACACCAGATCACATAGCCATCCTGATCCCAATAGCGGATGGGTAAAGGTCGCTCCTTCTGGAAACTGCATTCTCCATAAATATCATCTTCCAGAATAAAACACTCATACTGCTTAGCCAGCTTGGCGATGTGCTGCTTCTGCTGATTGCTGAGGCAATAGCCCAATGGATTCTGAAAATTGGCGGTCATCAAACACAGTTTGGCACTGCCCTGTTGCATAAAATGTTCTAAACGTTCCAGATCAATGCCACGATGGTCGGCTGGAATTTCGATAATCTGGCGTTTCAAACTGGCCAGCATTTGCAACTGCCCGTTAAAGGTAGGAGTTGGAATCAGAATGCTATCGCCTTGTTTAGTAATCTGCTGAATCAACAGCGACAACGCGGGCATACAACCATTGCTAATAAAAATATCGTCCGTGGCAACATAGATACCATCCTCACGCCAATGATCCGATAATGCCTGTCGCAGTTGCTGGTGTCCCTGTTTATTGCAGTACAGAAAATCTTCCGGCTGGCAGTGTTTCAGCGCACGTTGCAAGGAACGGCGCAAGCCCTCGACTGGAATCAGATGGGGAGATAGCTGAATGGCACCCAAAGGGGTTAAATGGTTCTGGATCGAAGCGGTTTGGATCTGATTCTGCAGGTCTAAATTTGAAACCTGCCGACTCATCGACTCAAAACCAGGACTGTCTGGTACGGGACTTTGATATTGTCTCGAACTGACAAAATAACCCGATTTTGCTTTGACGTAGATCAACCCTTTGGCTTCCAGCAACTCATAGCATTGTTGCGCCGTACTCAGGCTAATACTGTGCTGACGTGCAAATTCCCTTAAAGAACTCAGCTTCTGTTGTGGCTGTAATTCATGTTGATAGATCTTATGCGCCAGCTGTTCTGCCAGTAGTTGATATTGGAAGGTCATCTCTGTACTGCTTTTTTATAAATTTCTGTATCTGTATTGGTTTATACAACACCGTTAAGCTATAAAAATCAACTACCACAGGATAAATCAATGAAAAATAATATCTTATTTATATTCGGCATAATTTTACTGAGCGGCTGTGAACTCAGTGACCAAGCTACCTACCCACAACAACAGGTGTGTAAGTCACTCTCGGAAGGTTACTTACGCCTGCAGAATCAACCGACTTATGAATTATGGAAAATGGAAAAAGGCGCAGCCACCGCAGAGAGTCGTATCATCAAGATGACCTATAAAAAACCCAATGAAAATGGGGTCATGCTAGCCAGTAACTTATTGCCAACGCTAGAACTGGAATGCAAGCTACAACAGCAACATATTGTGGTGTCTGTCCTGCCGAAAACAGGTCCGTCCATTCCGGTCCTGAATGTGCAGCTTCAAAATGATGCTATTGACAAACCGAGAAGCCCTGACTTAATTGCTCAGTCAAAAACTCAATAAATAAACGGATACGTTTTGGCAAGTGTTCTTGCTGATAATACACCGCATGGATGCGTTGATAAGAATGTTCGATCTGCTCTTCAAACAAAGGCACTAATAAGCCCTTCTCTAGGTCTTGCCATACCATGAATTCAGACAAACAGGTAATCCCATGTCCCCGGATCGCCAGCTGGCGTACCGTCTCTCCGTTTGATGCCTTGATCGTGGGTTGTGCAGTAAAATAATGATCCTTGGTTTTTAACGGCCAAGTATTCAAATGCAAGGGTTTGGTAAAACCGATCAAATCATGCTGGGCTAATGTATTTAGGGTTGGCGGTTCTGATAGGGTGGCTAAATAATGGGGGCTGGCGACAATATAAAGACGACTTTTGCACACCAGTTTAGCGTGTAGGCTGGAGTCATGCAGTTCACCAAAGCGGAAAGCCACATCGGCTTTGTGCTGTAACAAGTCAATCACCTGATCATTATTGCTCAGCTCAATGTCGATATTGGGATAGCGCTGGCGAAACAAATGCATCAGAGGTGCAATTACATGCAAAATAAAAGGTGTGGCCGAATCAATCCGGATAAGCCCGGAAGTATCTTGATCGGATTTTTGCAACGCCTCTTCTGCTGCATTTAAGTCACTTAAGATTTTACGGGCATGATTCAGAAATTGTTGCCCTTCTTGTGTTAGTTTTAATTTGCGCGTGGTCCGTTCTAACAAGGTCACTTCCAGCTTTGATTCCAAACGGCTAAGCGAACGGCTGAGACCCGATGCCGTCTGTCCGAGTTTTTCTGCGGCAGCAATAAAGGAACCGGTATCGACAATGGTCATAAAAGCGAGTAATTCTTCAATGGTTGATTTCATTGAATCCTTCAATTATTGATATTTAGTCAACTATATTTTGCAAATTCCTCTATTTTTTAGCAACAATAATTATTGCAAAATTCTACCCATCAACAGAAAACGCTCAATCGAGCATGACAAGATTAGGTGAATAATATGCGTATCCCTCAATTTGGTTTAGGTACTTTCCGTCTTCAAGACCAAGCGGTGATTGATTCCGTTAAAACGGCCCTTGATGTGGGTTACCGTGCCATTGATACCGCACAGATTTATGAAAATGAAGCGGCTGTAGGCCAAGCCATTGCTGAAAGTGGCGTTGCCCGTCAGGATTTATTTTTAACCACAAAAATCTGGGTTGATAACTTTGCCGAAGACAAATTTATTCCCAGCTTAAAAGACAGCTTACAAAAACTTCGTACCGATGCCGTCGATCTGACCCTGATCCACTGGCCAGCTCCAGCACTGGGTGTCTCGATTCCGAGCGTGATGCAACTACTTCTGGAAGCGAAACAACAAGGTTTGACCAAACAAATCGGGATCTCAAACTTTAATATTGCCTTGACCCAGCAAGCGATTGACAGCATTGGTGTAGAACACATTGCCACTAACCAGATCGAGCTCAGCCCGTATTTACAAAACCGTAATCTGGTGAACTACTTACGTGAACAAGACATTGACGTGACCTCATACATGACCCTGGCTTATGGCAAAGTGCTGAATGATCCAACCTTGGCTGAAATTGCTGCACAGCATCAGGCAACCACGGCACAAGTCGCATTGGCGTGGGCATTGCAAAATGGTTTTGCCGTGATTCCTTCATCAACAAAACGTGAAAACCTGATCAGCAACTTAAAAGCGCAAGACTTAACCTTAAGTGCAGAGGAAATGCAGCTGATTGCTCAACTAGAACGTAATGGTCGAGAAGTGAGTCCTGAACCATTTGCGCCTGAATGGGACAAATAACATGAGCAGCCGCATCAACCTGCCGTTGCTGGCACTGGCCATTGGCGCATTTGCCATTGGGACAACCGAGTTTTCTCCCATGGGACTGTTGCCCAATATTGCCAATGATCTGGGCGTGTCAATTCCAAGTGCAGGTATGCTGATCACGGGTTATGCACTGGGCGTGATGCTCGGTGCGCCGATCATGACCTTATGGTTTGGTGGTTTTGCCCGTCGCAATGCATTGATTGTACTGATGGCAATTTTTACCCTTGGCAACCTGATCGCAGCCTTTGCACCGAACTACATGAGCTTAATGGGGGCTCGTCTGCTGACCAGTCTTAACCATGGTGCCTTCTTCGGGATTGGATCGGTGGTGGCAGCCAGTGTGGTGCCAGCCAATAAACAGGCCAGTGCGGTAGCGACCATGTTTATGGGACTGACCATTGCCAATATTGGTGGTGTACCCCTCGCCACCTGGGTCGGACAAAATATTGGCTGGCGTATGTCGTTCCTGGCGATTTCTATACTCGGTATCATTACCATGCTATCGCTCTGGAAAGCCCTGCCTGCAGGCTCTGTCGGTCAAAAACCGAATGTGAAAATGGAGCTGAAAGTGCTGACCCGCCTGCCTGTGGTGCTGGCGCTGTTAACCACCGTGTTTGGTGCTTCGGCCATGTTTACCTTGTATACCTACATCGCGCCGAGTCTGGTTGAATTTAGCCATGCTTCACCGAGCTTTATCACCATGATGCTGGTCTTGATCGGGATTGGTTTCTCTATCGGTAACCATTTCGGCGGTAAGTTTGCAGATATGTCGATCGACAAAACCCTGATTGGTTTTCTGGTCTTGCTGATCAGCTTGATGGTGATTTTCCCATTCCTGGCGCAATCACAACTGGGTGCAGCCATTGGACTGGTGATCTGGGGTGCGGCAGCATTTGCGATTGTACCGCCTTTGCAAATGCGTGTGATGTCGGTTGCACGTGAAGCATCCGGACTGGCATCTTCTGTCAATATCGGCGCCTTTAATCTGGGCAATGCCATTGGTGCAGCGGCAGGCGGCGCAGTCTTAAGTCTCGGCTTAAACTACACAGCGGTCTCCATGATCGGTGCGGTACTGGCAGGTATTGGTTTAATTCTGGTATTTATCCAGATCAAGTTGGCCCAGAAACCGGCAGCTCAACTCAAACAATGCCCGCAAGCATAAGCCACATAAAAAAGCCTGATTCAATCAGGCTTTTTTATTACTTCAATAACTCGGGCAACTTCGGTTGCGCATAGATCGGATTGAGCACTTCTTTTTTCATTTTCATCAGCATTTGATAAGGTTGCTGCTGTACAAACATATTCACAAAGCTGAGTGGAATCGAACCCGCCGGATCCGCGTAACCACTGGTGGTCACTTTGACCTTATTGCTGGCCAATTTCTGGAAAGTCCAGTCACCAGCATATTTGCTTAAACGCACCACATCGGGCTGTTCCGGATAATCATCCTGAATGGCATTGTTTCTAATACTGATACTGCCATCCGCGTTCTTGGTCATTTTGCCCTTAATCACCACATCACGGTCTTTTAAGGGGAAAGGAAAATCCAGCACCATGTACAAGGTAAATTCGCCTTTTTTGTCATCCCGCGACAGCATTTTTGCCTTTCCGACATAGGGCACCCATTGCGGTGTACGCTCTACGTCCAACACTACCGCAGCGGCACGTTCCAGTGGCACGTCAAAAGTCGTTTCTGCTTTATATTGGATAATCGGATTATTTTCGGTCTGATAAGTCCAGACCTTGATATTATTGCGATGTAAGCTCAGCTTGGCCTTATCAGCTGCTGCATTGACGGTAAAGCTGCTGATACTGAGCAGTGTAGCAAGGACGATATGTTTTTTATTCATGTCATGCTCGATTGTTTTAATGATAGCGAGAGCTTGTTTCACTCCTGACGGAAAGAAAGCTCAACAAGCTCTTTTATAGTACCAAAAAGGAACGTTTTATACTTCAATCTCGTTAAAGCCCAAAACATCTTTCATATCGTATTTACGCGCTTCACGGCCAACCACCCAGGCAGCGGCACGAACTGCACCTGAGGCGAAGTTCATACGGTTGGTGGCTTTATGCGTCACTTCAACACGTTCACCTTCACCAATAAACATCACGGTATGTTCACCGACGATATCACCGCCACGAATGGTTTCAAAGCCAATGGTCTGGCGGTCACGCGGACCGGTATAACCTTCACGGCCATATACCGCCACTTCTTTCAGGTTACGGCCTAAAGTATCGGCAATCGCCTCACCCATCATGAATGCGGTACCTGACGGTGCATCCACTTTATGGCGATGATGCGCTTCAATGATTTCGATATCCACCGTATCGCCAAATACTTTGGCTGCAAGTTCCAGTAATTTAATCGAAACATTGACCCCCACTGAATAATTGGCAGCGTACACGACCGGGGTATAGGTTGCAGTTTCTTCAAGGAATGCCTTTTGTTGATCTGACATCCCCGTGGTCCCGATCACCATGGCCACACCCGCTTCACGGCACAGCTTCAAATGCTGTTCAGTGGCATCCGGTGCAGTGAAGTCAATCACCACATCACAGTCTTTCAATACTTCACTCAAACTTCCCACGATCTTGACGCCGATGTTGCCAATCCCTGCAAGCTCACCTGCATCTGCACCCACCAGACTGCTTTCCGGACGTTCCACTGCGGCTGCAAGCTGGTAACCTGCCTGTTGTACCGCTTGAATCAGAATACGCCCCATGCGTCCGCCTGCACCCAAGATCCCAATGCGTGGAGAAGTTGACATAATTTTTCCCAGTCTTTTATTTAAACAATTCAGCTACTATAGCAAAACTCTGTGCTTGCGCTAAAATTTCCCATAAAAAAAACCTGCCGTAGCAGGTTTTTTTTATGAATGCCAATTAGTCAAACAGGCGATCAAAGAATGATTTTTTCTTTGGCGATGAAGCATGACCATCCCCATCAAAAGAGGCTTGTAGCTCTTTCAGCAATTCACGTTGGCGACTGTTCAGGTTCACCGGCGTTTCTACCACAATACGGCAGAGTAAATCACCGACCATGCTGCTACGTACCGGACGAACGCCCTTGCCACGTAAGCGGAACAGTTTACCCGTTTGTGTACCTTCAGGAATTTTCAAGCTAACACGGCCTTCTAAGGTCGGGATTTCAATTTCTTTACCTAAAGCCGCATCTGCAATACTGACTGGCACGTCCATATAGAGATCCGCACCATCACGCTGGAAGACTTCGTGTTCACGTACCACGACTTCAACGTACAAATCACCGGCCTGACCATCACGGATCGCTTCACCTTTGCCGGTTAAGCGTACGCGGTCGCCATTGTCCACGCCGGCAGGAATGGTAACTTCAAGTGTTTGCTGACGATCTGCAACGCCTGAACCATGACAGCTCTTACATGGGTTCTTGATGATTTTACCTTGACCACGACAGGTACTACAGGTTTGCTGCACCGAGAAGAAACCTTGTTGCATACGCACTTGGCCTGCACCATGACAGGTGCGACAGGTTTCGACATCATTCGGATTTTGAGAACCTTTACCATCACAGGTTTCACATGGCGCTGGCGCAGTAAAGGTAATGGTCTTTTTCACCCCTTTAACCGCTTCTTCGAGCGTCAGTTCCATCACATAGCGCAGGTCTGAACCACGGCGTTGGCGTTGTTGCTGACGGCCACCGCCACCGAACGCACCGCCGAAAATATCACCAAACTGGCTGAAAATGTCTTCTGCGCTAAAACCGCCAAAGCCGCCACCGGCACCACCAAAGCCACCTTCAAAGGCGCTATGTCCAGCGCGGTCATACATGCTGCGCTTTTCGCCGTCAGACAGCACTTCATAGGCTTCAGACGCCTCTTTGAACTTTTCTTCAGCTTCTGCGTTGTCTGGGTTACGGTCTGGATGATACTTCATCGCCAACTTACGATAGGCTTTCTTGATCTCATCATCACTTGCGGTTTTCGAAACGCCTAAAACCTCATAATAATCACGTTTAGCCATGGTTGGCGATGCTCCTCACGGAATTTATTCAAATCTAAAAAACAAATAGGCTCTGCCGACTTTTTATTTCTAAAGTCAACAGAGCCTTAATAGGGGCTGTACGATAAATTTACAAGGTCTAATTCAATAAAAAAGCAGTAAAATTAAAAAACTGCTTTATTTTTAAAGTACTTGGCAATGCCTTTTAGCCATGCATTCAATAAAAATAACCAAGCAATCGAACTGAAGACCACACCTGCAACGGTCATTGCAGTCACCCAGAGGGCGCTGTCCCACGCAAAAAAGAATAATGGAATAAACCATAAGGCAGCAAAAAAGGCCATCAAGATAAATAACAGCACATTACGCATAATCCACAGTGCATGCGCATGTATCCATACTTCAGCATTATCCACAATCGCAACTTTTCGTGCTAACAGGTAGGCAAACACTGCAAACACGATTGTAAATAATGCAAGAAACATGAACACGTAAGAAATCACCACATAGCGGCGATGCTGCTCAATATTGTCTTGCCCCATGCTCTATATCACCTCATTCACAGCATTGTGCAAAATTTGTCATGCAATGAAATTCAATTATTTTTTGGTCTTAAAATATAGGTGCTACTATATTGAAATTTTCAATATTTCGCACCTTTATTCACAAAATAATTACGATAGTTATGTTGTTTTTTTGACCTTAAACCATGCTGCATAAAGTGCAGGCAGGAAAAACAAGGTTAATAAGGTCGCAACAATCAATCCGCCCATAATCGCAACGGCCATCGGACCAAAGAAAATACTGCGAGATAATGGGATCATCGCGAGTACCGCAGCCAGTGCGGTCAGGACAATGGGACGGAAACGGCGCATGGTGGCATCAATGACCGCATCCCATGGCACATGTCCCGCCTGTATATCCTGCTCGATCTGATCAATCAAAATAAGCGAGTTACGCATAATCATGCCTGACAGTGCGATTGTACCGAGCATCGCCACGAAACCGAAAGGTTTATTAAACAGCAGCAAGAATGCCACCACCCCGATCAAACCCAATGGTGCGGTCAGCAACACAATGGTCGCGCGTGACATGCTGCGTAGCTGGATCATTAATAAAGTCATCACCACGGCCAGGAATAAAGGCATACCGGCATTGACCGAGTTTTGTCCCTTGGCCGACTCCTCAACTGTGCCACCTACTTCCAGTAAATAACCGCTTGGCAGGTCTGCACGTAAGCTCTGCATCTTGTCTGCCAGCTGTTGCACCACAGTGGCAGGTTGCAAATGCGTGCGAATATCCGCGCGAACGGTAATGGTTGGCAGACGATTACGATGCCAGATTAAACCTTCTTCAAAGCGGGATTCGATTGTGGCAATTTGCGCCAGTGGCACAGTGCTGCCTTTACTGGTCGGTACCGCCAGGCTCGCCAGAGAAGCCACTTCAACCCGTTCCGATTGATCGCCACGCAAACGGATTTCAATCAATTCACGTTTTTCACGATATTGATTCATCACCGAGCCCGTGACCGAGGCATTGAGGAAATTGGCCAGATCAACACTGGACACCCCCATTTGACGGGCACGATCCTGATCAATGTCGATCGCAATGATTTTGCTTGGCTCGCCCCAGTCCAGATGCACATTGGTGGTGTTTGGATCTTCACTCAGGACTTTCGCCACTTTTTGTGCTTCGGCCCGAACCGTTGCCAGATCTTCACCTGAGACCCGGTACTGCAATGGATAACCCACAGGTGGGCCATTTTCCAGTAATGACACCCGGGTACGTACTTGAGGTAACAGCTGCTTGATTTGTGTGTCTAGAGAACGACGAATCTCATCCCGATCATCTAAAGATGAGGCCAGCACCACAAACTGGGCAAAGCTGGCTTGCGGCAGTTGCTGATCCAAAGGCAAGTAGAAACGCGGTGAACCTGTGCCAACATAAGCCACATAGTTATCAATGCCCTTTTGTTTGGACAGGAATTGTTCCACCTTATGTACGGCTTGTTCTGTCGCGGTCAGGGAGGCACCTTCTTCCAGTTTTAAGTCCACCAGAATTTCAGCACGGTTCGATGGCGGGAAGAACTGTTGCGGCACCAGTTTAAACATCGCCACCGACAACACAAAAATCCCGACGGTCACGGCAATCACGGTTTTGCGATAGGTGATACAGATTTCGACCACACGGCGAAAAGACTGATAAAACTTGGATTGGTAAGGATCATGCTGTTGGCCATGCGCTTCCACAATAGGTGCAGGTTGCTTGCGCAATCTTGCCCACAAGCGCACATACCACGCCGCTTGCTGTTGCTGCTTGGTGAAATCAGGCAGGAGTTTCTCCCCCAGATAAGGCACAAATAACACGGCTGCAATCCATGACACGATCAAGGCAATGGTTACCACCTGGAAAATCGATCGGGTATATTCCCCTGTTCCGGACTGGGCAGTGGCAATCGGCAAAAAACCTGCAGCTGTAATCAAGGTCCCTGTCAGCATCGGGAAGGCCGTGGTTTGCCAGGCAAAACCTGCGGCTTTGAGTCGACTGTAGCCCTGCTCCATCTTAATCGCCATCATTTCAACCGCGATAATGGCATCATCCACCAGCAGCCCCAGCGCCAGAATCAAGGCACCCAGTGAAATCTTATGCAGTCCCACATCGAACAGGTTCATGCCGGCAAAAGTCATGGCTAACACCAGTGGAATGGACAGCGCCACCACCAAACCGGTACGGAAACCGAGTGAGAAAAAACTCACCAGTAAAACGATGATCACCGCTTCCGCCAGAACTTTTAGGAATTCCTGAATACTGCGTTGTACCGCCACAGGTTGATCAGACACTTTTTGCAGTTTCATGCCCAGAGGCAGGCTTTTTTGCAGGCGGTTAAATTCGGTTTCGAGATTTTTACCCAAGGCAATGATGTCGCCACCTTTACGCATCGACACCGCAATCCCGATCCCGTTCTCGCCCATAAAACGCATGCGTGGCTGTGCAGGTTCGCTAAAGCCACGATAAACCTCGGCAACATCACCCAGTTGAATGGTTCTGTCACCGACCAGTAACGGCATTTTTTTCAGGTCATCGATACTATGTAAATGTCCACTGACCCGGATTTGAATACGATCCGTGCCTGTTTCAAAGAAACCGGCACCCGCCATGTCGTTTTGCTTCTGGATGGCTTCCTGTATCGCGGTGACCGGTACACCTAATTGCACCGCCTTGGTATTGGACAGTTCAATCCAGATTTTCTGGTCTTGTAGACCGACCAGATTAACCTTGCTGACATCTTTAACCCGTTGCAATTGCAGTTGCAAACGGTCGGCATATTCTTTCATTACCGCATAGTCAAAGTCTTTACCGGTCAGTACATAGATATTGCCGAAGGTATCGCCAAATTCATCATTAAAGAACGGCCCCTGTACACCACTTGGCAACTGGGTCCGAATATCATTGACCTTTTTGCGCACGTTATACCAGACATCCGGAATGGCACTGGACGGTAGGCTGTCTTTGGCGACAAAGGTCACCAGGGACTCACCTGGACGTGAATAGGCCATGATGCGGTCATACTGCCCCGTGGTCATCAACTCTTTTTCAATTCGATCCGTGACCAGGGTCGAGACCTCTTTGGCTGTCGCGCCAGGCCAGTAGGTCTGTACCACCATCACCTTGAAGGTAAATGGCGGGTCTTCACTCTGGGATAGTTTGGAATAGGACATGATGCCGACGATGCCGAGCAGCAGCATAAAATAAAGGATAATGCCCTTATTTTTGAGTGCCCATTCTGAAAGGTTAAATTTCATGTTTAACCTCCCGTTTTAACTTGAATATCGCGGTTATCACGATCGACGGGATGAATTTTTTGCTGATCCCTTAACAAATGTACGCCACCGACCACGACCCAGTCTGTGGCTTTTAAGCCAGCAAGGATAGGTACACTATCACGCCCGTAAGTGCCTAAGGTCACTGGGACTTTACGAATGGTTTGATTACTATTCACCACCCAGACATAGGCTTGCTGATCATTGGCGGTGACACTGGATAAAGGCACACTCAGTACATTATTGTCCTGTGCGACAAAGAACACCCGCGCACTTTGCCCCAGCTGAATACTGGACTGCCCTTCCAGCAAAGACACTTTCACAGTAAAGGTCCGGGACTGGTCGGCTGCAGGCGAAACCTCACGCACTCTGGCAGCAAAACGTGCTTCTGGCTGTGACCACAAGGTGACCCATGCAGACTGCCCCACTTTAATGCTGCTGACCGCCTGTTCAGGCACACCAAACACCACTTCGCGTTCACCATCAATGGCTAACTGGTAAGCGGCCTGTCCTGCGGCAATCACCTGTCCAATCTCGATCTGACGCTGGGTAATCACCCCGTTTTTATTCGAGATCAGCTGGTTATAACCGGTCTGGTTGGAGGATACTTCATAGTTAGAACGGGCCTGCTGCAAGCTTGCCTGAGCAGATTCATACTGATTTTTGACCGCATCAAATTGCGAACGGCTCACTGCATTGACCGGTAATAACTGCTGATAACGCTGATATTCTTCTGCGGCAATTTTTGCAGCGGCCTGTGCACTTTGTAACTGTGCCTTGGCCGCATTCATTTGCAATTGCGCATCTTTGACATCCAGTTTTGCCAGCACCTGTCCAACTTTGACCCGATCTCCGACATCAACATAACGTTCGGTCACCTGTCCCCCGACACGGAAGGCCAAAGCGGTTTGCTGTCTGGCCTGAACGTCCCCGGCATAACTCTTTTGATCAACATGGTTACCACTCGGCTGGGCCACCATGACATAAGGAATTTCCTCGGTCTTGGGAAGCTCTTTCTGGCAGGCGCTGAGGACGACACTACTGACAATGAGTAAGCCCAATATGATAGGATTGATCTGCTTCATCTGTTTGCGCTCTTATTCAAATTGATTTTTAAGGCGTGATATGAGCATTATCATAGATTGTTTATTTTTTAATTAATATACTCGCAGGTACATTAATTAAAAAATAAATCTATCTGCTTGATTTTTAAATTCATGAAAAGAGAAAGATAACGTGCAAATCCATAGTGGTCGCCCCAAAGATTTAGAAAAAAGAGCCAAGATTTTACAGGCCGCAAAATCTATTTTTTTAAAAATGGGATACCACGCTACCAACATGAACCAGATTGCCAAAGAAGCGGGTGTCACCAAACTGACGGTGTATAACCACTTTCAGGATAAAAACAATCTGTTTATGTGCGCGATTGAGGAAAGCTGCGAAGAATCGATTCGGGCCAAACAGTTTCAGCTGACGGCGGATTCTGATTTTAAACAGGCTTTGGTTCTGATGTGTCAGCGTGCCTTAAGTATTATTTATCTACCAGAAGCACTAAAACTGGATTGTTTGCTGTTTGAACTGGCAGCAGAACAAAGCCCCTTAACCCGACAGTTTTTTGATGCCTCACATACCCGCATGTGCCATGTCTGGTGTGATTTTTTTGAACAGGCCATTGGCTTTAAATTTATTCAGGCCGATGAACCGATCAAGCAAACCGAGCTGATCATCTCGCTGATGCTCGGGATCCGTCATCAGCAGGTATTGCTCGGTTTAGCACCTGTGCCTACGGCAGATGAAATCGATCAGATGATTGAGCATGCCATCGAGATTTTTTTGCTTAAATATCAGACTAAAGTTTAGAGAAATTTCACATTTTTTTACGTTCTGCTCTTGGATTGTCCTTCAATCGCGCTATAGTCGGATGAGAACAACAGGAGAATTAGAATGATTCAGCAAATCACTGCTCCACTACGTGAAGATGTCCGCTTACTCGGCAATTTACTCGGAGAGACCTTAAAGCAACATGCTGGGCAAGATTTGTTTAATCAGATTGAGCAAATTCGGGCATTGGCTAAAGGCGCACGTGACGGCCAGATCGAAGCAGAAAAACAGCTAGAACAATTGTTTCTCGGTTTAAAGGATGAAGAGATTCTGCCGCTGACCCGTGCTTTCTCTCACTTTCTGAACTTTGCCAATATTGCGGAACAGTACCATGTGGTGCGCAGCCGTCGTCAGGCCGAGTTCGATGAGCACGCGCCAAGTCCTAATCCACTGCCGCATTTGTTTGAAAAATTCAAAAACCAGCAGATCAATGCACAACAACTGTTTCAGCAAATCTGTGATTTAAAAATTGAACTGGTGCTGACGGCCCATCCGACCGAAGTCAGCCGTCGTACCTTAATTCAAAAATATGATGATATTACCGATTGCCTTTCCCAATTAGATCAGCAAAAGCTGACCCCGAAAGAGCGTCAGCAAACCATTGCCACGCTCAAGCAATTGATCAGTTCAGCCTGGCAGACCGATGAAATCCGTCAACATCGCCCAACCCCAGTCGATGAAGCCAAATGGGGCTTTGCCACGATTGAGCAATCACTCTGGAATGCGGTCCCTAAATTTGTCCGTGAACTGAATGAACTGACCCAGCAGCATTGTGAACAAAGTCTGCCACTGCATGTTGCACCGATCCGCTTTGCTTCATGGATGGGCGGAGACCGTGATGGCAACCCGAATGTGACCCATCAAGTCACGCAAGAAGTCCTGTGGTTATCGCGTTGGCAAGCAGCTGATCTGTACCTGCGTGATATCGAAAATCTACGTTGGGAATTGTCCATACAAAGCTGTTCCGCTGAAATGACTCAGGCACTAGGCTATGAGCATCCGGAACCGTATCGTGAATATTTACGCGAAACCCGTGAACGTTTAAAAGCCACACGCTCATGGCTGGCCCATCGCCTGCAAGGCACAGATGCCGATGACAGCAACATCATCAGAACCAAAGATGAATTGTTGGCGCCGCTACTGCTGTGCTACCGCTCACTGATGGATTGTAATCTGGCTGAGATCGCCAACGGACAATTACTCGACTTTATTTATCGGGTCAACTGTTTTGGTATTGAGCTGCTCAAACTGGATATCCGTCAGGAATCAGGTCGCCATCGCCAGGCCATTTCCGCGATTACCGAATATCTGGGTCTGGGTAATTTTGAATCCTGGACCGAGCAGGCCCGCCAGAACTTCCTGATTCAGGAACTGCAAAGTAAGCGCCCCTTACTGCCAAAGTTTTTTAATGAGCCTGAAGGCAGCCTGATCCAGCATTCCGATGTACTGGAAGTATTTGCCACCATGCGCACCTTGGCCGAACAGCCACCTGAGAGTCTCGGTGCCTATATTATTTCCATGGCGGAATATCCAAGTGATGTACTGGCAGTATTGTTGCTGCAAAAAGAAGCAGGTATCCAGCAGCCGCTCCGTGTGGTGCCTTTATTCGAGACCTTGAAGGATCTCGACGGTGCCGCCAAAACCATGAATACCCTGTTCAATATGCATTGGTATAAACAGCATATTCAAGGCAAGCATGAAGTCATGATTGGCTACTCGGACTCCGCCAAGGATGCAGGCTTTATGTCGGCGAACTGGGCACAATATCGTGCTCAGGAAGAACTGACCGCGATTGCGCAGCAGCATGGGGTGCAGTTGACCTTATTCCATGGTCGTGGCGGTTCAATTAGCCGTGGCGGTGCACCGACACAGCAAGCACTATTCTCGCAACCACCGGGTTCAATTTCAGGTGCGATCCGTGTCACCGAGCAAGGTGAGATGATTCGCTTTAAATTCGGTCTGGAAGGCATTGCCCTGCAAAATCTGGAAATCTACACCGCAGCGACTCTGGAAGCCACCTTGTTACCGCCACCTGAACCGAAACAAGAATGGCGTGACCTGATGAATCAGATGACGGATTTATCGGTACAGGTCTATCGTCAAACCGTGCGTGAAAATCCAAATTTTGTCAGCTATCTGCGTACCGTAACCCCTGAACTGGAATTACAAATGCTGCCGCTGGGTTCTCGCCCTGCCAAACGTAAAGTCAGTGGCGGGATTGAATCGCTGCGTGCCATTCCTTGGGTCTTTGCATGGACGCAGATTCGCCTGATGCTGCCAGCCTGGCTGGGCACCGGCACTGCCATCAATCAGGTGCATGGACAACACAAAAACACGCTGGATGAGATGCTGGAACAATGGCCTTATTTCCAGACGCTGATTGATATGCTGGAAATGGTATTGTCCAAATCCGATGCCAATATCGCGCTGTATTATGAATCGCATCTGACCCAGGATCAGAACTTAAAAGTACTTGGTGTCGAGTTGCGCCAACGTCTGCAAAATGCAGTCGATACCCTGCTGAGCCTGAAAGGTGAGTCTAAACTGCTGAGCAATAATGAGGTACTGGATCAATCGATGCAGGTACGTAAACCGTATTTGTTGCCTTTGCATTTATTACAGGCCGAGTTGATGAAACGTCGTCGCCTGTATCTGGCAGAGCATCAAACCGAACATAGTCCAGTGGATCACGCCTTGATGGTCAGCATTGCAGGTATTGCAGCAGGCTTACGTAACACGGGCTAAGTGCCATTTTCAGATGGCCATCCGCAGAAATCGTTTCTGTTGATGGCCAGATTGGCAAAATATGCCATTGCGATAAAAAAAATTGAAAAAGTTTTTAAAATTATTTTAAAAATAAAAGAGTTAATTTTTTAAATTGTCCAGACAAAATAAATAATAATTCCACTAGCTTAATTTGAAGTAAATTTTACCAAAAGGTAAAAATTCAAGCTCTAACAGCCTATTGTGGCAATCCTCTCAAGGACTTATAGGTGAAAGCTCGTTTTAAGACAGGGTATCATACGCGCTGATATCAAATCATGAGTCTAATTTATGTCCAGTTGGTTTCCAAAATGGCAGCCGTATCAGGGGACGGTCGATCATCGCCCTGTTGCGACCAATGAATATTTACCGCCCTTACAAAGCGCGGTGCTGGGGGTTCAACACGCATTTGCCATGTTCGGCTCAACCGTACTTGCACCTTTATTGATGGGTTTTAGCCCGAACCTTGCCATTTTAATGTCAGGCATCTGTACCATCCTGTTTTTCTTTATGACCGGTGGGCGTGTTCCAAGCTACTTAGGCTCAAGTTTTGCGTTTATTGGCGTGGTGGCAGCGGCAACGGGTCATATTACCGGTTCAGGTGCGAATCCAAACCTGTCCGTCGCACTGGGCGGGATTGTGGTCTGCGGTATCGTATATGCCCTGATCGGCTTTGCGGTGATGCTGACAGGAACCCGCTGGATCGAAAAACTGATGCCACCTGTGGTCACGGGTGCAATCGTGATGATCATCGGCCTTAATCTTGCGCCTGTAACCATTAAAGGCGTTGCGGGTCAGCCTTTTGAAATGTGGATGGCCTTAACTACGGTCCTGAGCATGGGCATCATTGCGGTCTTTACCAAAGGCCTGTTACAACGTTTATTACTGTTGATTGGCCTTTTAATTGCCTATGCCATTTATGCCATTGCCAGCAATGGTCTGGGTTATGGCAAGCCGATTGATTTCTCCCAGATCTCAGCGGCGCCATGGTTTGGTATTCCGAGCTTCTCGCATCCCACTTTTGATTTGAATGCCATTCTGATCATTGCCCCTGTGGCTCTGATTCTGGTGGCAGAAAACCTGGGTCATATCAAGGCTGTTGGCGCAATGACCGGTGAAAACCTCACGCCACAACTGGGTAAAGCCTTTGTTGCAGATGGTGTCGCAACCACCTTATCCGGCGGTGTGGGTGCACCCGGTATGACCACTTATGGTGAAAATATCGGAGTGATGGCAGTTACCCGCGTTTACTCAACACTGGTGTTTGTGATTGCAGGAATCTTTGCCATTATCCTCGGTCTTTCACCTAAATTTGGTGCTGTCATTAGTACCATTCCCAATGCAGTACTCACCGGTGCATCTATTGTGGTGTTTGGTCTGATCACCATTGCCGGTGCAAAAATCTGGATCGAAAATAAAGTCGACTTCTCCAACAATAAAAACCTAATCGTGGCTTCAGTGACCATTATTTTAGGGGCGGGTAACTTTGAATTGTTATTTGGTAGCTTCAATCTCGGCGGTATCGGGACGGCAACTTTTGCAGCAATTTTCCTGAACCTGCTGTTCAGTTTAAAAGATAAAAACTAAAAATCTTCAAGGCAGCGCAAGCTGCCTTTTTTCCATCTTGGACGGCTCCCCTATCTTTATCTTGCTTACTTTTAGTATGATGGCTGTTTATATTTCAATACGTTCCGCTCATGCGTTTCGATTTCTTTGATTTACAACTGCTTCTGCATATTGTTTCGACAGGCAGCCTGACCAAGGGCGCCGAGCTTTCTGCCATTTCCCTGCAAGCCGCCAGCGAACGAATTAAAAAACTCGAACACTATTTTGCAACACCGTTATTTATTCGACACACCTCAGGTGTTGAGCTGACCACTGCGGGCCATGCCTTGGCTGAGCATGCCCGACGGCTGATGCAGCAAAAAGATCTGCTTGAACAGGACATGCAACGCTTTCGGCCCACGGCACCTGAATCATTGACCTTATGGTGTAATTCGTCGGCACAGAGTGAATATTTACCACCGCTGTTACCGCACTATCTGATGCTACATCCCGAGATCAATCTCGACTTACATGAAGCAGAAAGTTCTGAAATCGTTGAAGCATTGACTCAAGGTGTGGCACGCCTAGGACTGGTCTCCAGCTTCTTTGATACCCGTCATTTGCAAACACAGGAGTTTGCCAGTGATCCATTGGTGCTGATCTGTCCCGCTCATCATGCCTTGACCCGGCAAACACAGCTGAATCTGGTCGATGCCTTAGCTTATGGTTTTATTGGCCTGATGCCGCATCATTCTTTACAGCAATCGATTGAAACGCAAGCCAAGCTCTTGGGTTTCAATATCCAGTACCGGCTACGCTTACCTAACTTTTCTGCCATTGCCGAGGTTGTCGCCAAAGGGGTCGGTATTGCGATTATGCCCGCGCGTGCGGCACAACGTTTACAGCCAGATTATGATTTTTATGCAGTACAATTACATGGCGCCTGGGCCAACCGTAAACTGCTGTTAGCAGCACAGGATTTCGCTCAGCTCCCGCATGCTTATCAACAATTTGCTGAGTTTTTAATGCAACATCGCCCATCTTGCTGAATGCCCTTAATGCGCAATCATATATAGACCTAAGGCCATCAATCCGATAAAGAATAAACGGCGAAAACGTTGCTCGTTAAGTTGATAACGGATTTTTTTACCCAGCCACATTCCAAATAAAGCAGCAACTAAAGCCACCGCAGACAGACGATAATCCAGCGTGATTCCCTCCATCGGATTGTGATGCAGGAAAAAAGCCAGACAGAAGGTGGAAACGGTAAAGGTCAAGCCTAAAGCCTGTACCAGTTCATCCCGTTTCAAATGTAAGGACTGCAAATACGGCACCACCGGAATAATCACCACCCCTGTAGCAACGGTCACTGCACCGCCGATATATCCTACAATAGGCGATAACCAGCGCTCATGTTGCGCCAGATGAGGCAGTCTTTTCACACAGAGGCCATACAGTCCATATAACGCCAGCATACAGCCCAGTAAAATCTCACTACTATGTCCATGACTCTGGCTTAAGGTCGGTAAAAAGCTCCAGATCGAACCCACCACGATTCCAACCAGTAAAGTCCAGAAACGGCGGATAAAGGCCCAGACCCGACCTTCGGCAAACAGTTGCCAGATATTGGTGA
This sequence comes from Acinetobacter sp. 'aerobic (ED)', assembly GCF_904886855.1. Taxonomy (NCBI): domain Bacteria; kingdom Pseudomonadati; phylum Pseudomonadota; class Gammaproteobacteria; order Moraxellales; family Moraxellaceae; genus Acinetobacter; species Acinetobacter sp. 'aerobic (ED)'. The sequence goes on along the minus strand of NZ_CAJHGI010000003.1, from coordinate 11,930 downwards.
CCATCGATGGCACAATCAATAAAGAGGCAGCCTGAAACGGACTCATGGCAATGGTCAGTAGTCCCATGGAGACCGCAGGCAGGCCCAGTCCGATCATGCCTTTAATCATGCCAGCAAAGGCAAAGACCACGATAATAATGGCTAGAAAAGTCACGCTTTAACTCCGATTTTGCATCGAAGCTATGCTACGGAAAAACCGTGGCTTGCCCTATTCTTATTTTTGGGAGTGGGCCTCAATCAAAAGTTGAGGCCATTTTATATTTTTCTTCCAGTACGTTACTGAGAATGCTTTCAATCATCCAGACCCGATACAGGCTATTGAAGACATAGCTATGTCCATCAATCCGTAACTCCAATACCGGAAAATCAGGCTGATGCTTCTGCTGGCACCATTCATCATTTTGCTTTAACTGTGCTTCGATATCCTGTTCAGTCAGCTGCGCAATGTCCAGACGTCTCTGCATCCGTTGAAAATGGGCTTTAAACGACAGGTCTTTGCCCTGTGTCCATACCGCTTCCAGAATTTCATGGATACAATCCACTTGCTGCTCTTCAGGCACACTATAAAACAGTCGGGCCATTTCATAGGTGGCTTCTCTGGTTGGTCGGCAGAACGGGGTAAATGCGACCTGGGTTCGCTTGGAAACACGAGTTGCCAGGCCCCAGTCAAACCAGTCCCGACCGTGATAACTCAGCGGATATACCTTCAGCTGGATATTATAATAATTGGCCAGTTCTTCCTGAATATACGCCAATAATAACCAGCTCATCGGGTCTTCAAGCGCAATATACAGATCCAGTTCCGGATGCAAGGCCTGGACTTCGGCCAATGCCTCGGCATCATTAATGAGATGCTCACGCCACTCGATATGATTGATCAGGAAAATGGGATTTCCGGTCAGGAGTTTTTGCTGTTTTAAACGGCGTGTCAGACGTAACAAGTCATCAACCGCCTGATATTTTCGTTCACCAAACTCAAAATAACTGGCGATCACAGGCACGTCTTTGAAAATACGTTCGGGATAATCTTGTGGTTTCTGATGCTGGGAGGCCATTGCATATAAGGTACGTAACTTACCGTATTGCTGCTGCCACAGCATGTGGAAGACATCTTCGAGCAAATGTAAAAAGTTTTGTTCTCTGAGCGGGGTATTTCTTAGAATCGTTTCTGCTTGTTGTAATGCTTCTGCACTCGGTATTTCTGGGGTTTCATCAAAACCAAAACGATGCTGCTTGGCCAGGATTTTGGCATCATTTAAGCAATAGCTTTGCCAGTCTTGCTTGGACATGCCATTCGGAGGCTCGGCGTCTTGCCTCGAAATAATGACTTTTAGGGGTTTGAGTTCATCACTGAGGATCTCATTGAGCTGATCCAGCTCTTGCACTGCCAGATAGCTATAAACATCGTCTAGACGCAGGTAAATACTTAAACCCTGTTCCGTAGGTAATTCCGCCTGACGAGAAGGTTTCTGATAGAACCAACTCGATCGTATGGGATCAAACCAACGACGTAACAAAGACATGTCGATAGCCTCTAATGGTCATAAAATGCAAAATGGATAAAGTTTACTCAAACCTGAGCCAGAACAGGTGAGCCAATAAGTATGTTCAGTATCTTATAAAATGAGACAAAAGTCCCCCTTAATTGAAAGAGGGACTCAAAGGGATTACAAAACTCGTACTGCGCCTTTAGCAGCACTGGTCGAATGCATTGCGTAAATCTTCAATGACTTAGACACTTTACGTTTACGCTCTTCCGCAGGATGCCAGCCTTTGGCGTCCTGAACCGTACGGCGATGCGCCATGGTGGCATCATCGATATCCAGGTGAATGGTACGGTTTGGAATATCAATCTGAATGGTATCACCATCTTCAACCAGACCAATCGCACCGCCTTCTGCGGCTTCTGGAGACACGTGACCAATCGACAGACCTGAAGAACCACCTGAGAAACGTCCATCGGTAATCAAGGCACAATCTTTACCTAAACCTTTGGATTTCAGGTAACTGGTTGGATACAACATTTCCTGCATACCCGGTCCGCCACGTGGGCCTTCATAACGAATCACCACGATATCGCCCGCCACAATTTTTTGATCCAGAATGGCTTCTACTGCCGCATCCTGACTTTCAAACACGCGTGCTGTACCGGTGAATTTCAGGATGGATTCATCCACACCTGCGGTTTTGACGATACAGCCATCTAGAGCGATGTTGCCGTAAAGTACCGCCAGACCGCCATCTTTAGAGAAGGCATGTTCAGCATTACGAATCACGCCTTTTTCACGGTCACCATCTAAGGTTGAGTAGTAACGGTTTTGCGAGAACGCCACCTGCGTTGGAATACCACCCGGTGATGAACGATAGAATTCATAAACCTCAGCATCTTCGGTACGGATAATATCCCACTTGTCCAAAGCATCTTTTAACGTTGGTTCATGTACAGTTGGACATGACGTATTCAGCAAGTTGGCACGATCCAGCTCACCCAAGATCGCCATGATGCCACCCGCACGGTGTACATCTTCCATATGTACGTCTTGTTTTGCCGGTGCAACTTTTGACAATACCGGAACCTGACGAGACAAACGGTCGATATCATCCATGGTGAAATCAACTTCGGCTTCGTGCGCCGCCGCAAGCAAATGCAATACGGTATTGGTTGAACCGCCCATTGCAATATCAAGCGTCATGGCATTTTCAAACGCCGCTTTGGTTGCAATTGAACGTGGCAAAATGCTGTCATCATTCTGTTCGTAATAACGCTTCGCCAGTTCAACCACCAAACGACCAGCTTTTAAGAATAGTTTCTCACGATTGGCATGGGTTGCCACGATTGAACCGTTGCCCGGTAAAGAGAGACCCAAGGCTTCGGTTAAGCAGTTCATCGAGTTCGCGGTGAACATGCCTGAACATGAACCACAGGTTGGACATGCCGAACGTTCAAAAGCCTGTACTTCTTCATCGGTATAGCTTTCATCAGCTGCAACCACCATGGCATCAACCAGGTCAATCGCCTTTTCATCGCCACGGAATTTCACTTTACCCGCTTCCATTGGCCCGCCAGACACGAACACTACCGGGATATTCAGGCGCATTGCCGCCATCAGCATTCCTGGGGTGATCTTGTCACAGTTCGAAATACAGACCATGGCATCGGCACAATGGGCATTGACCATATATTCTACCGAGTCGGCGATCAAATCACGTGATGGCAGTGAATACAGCATCCCGTCATGACCCATGGCAATGCCGTCATCGACGGCAATGGTATTAAATTCTTTTGCCACACCACCAGACGCTTCAATTTCTCTCGCAACAAGTTGACCTAAATCTTTAAGATGCACGTGACCCGGAACAAACTGGGTAAATGAGTTGACCACCGCAATAATAGGCTTGCCAAAATCTTCATCTTTCATACCGGTCGCACGCCATAAACCACGCGCGCCCGCCATATTTCTTCCATGTGTTGATGTTTTTGAACGATAATCAGGCATTTTGTATTCCCAACAAGTTTGTGCTCGAGACGAATAGGACATTCGCTCTGGCGAAATGATACTGAGCTTTCTGCATCATACTACAAGTTATCGTTTAACAGATGACCAATAGGCCTATCTTTTTTTGTACAAAAGCAATTCAAGCCATCTGATTAGGGACTCATCACTTTTTCGCTTATAATTTGCAGCAAGTTTTAGTTGGATTGTCTTTGTGAAAATCATTTTTGCTGGTACGCCTGAATTTGCGGCAACCGCATTGGCGGCATTATTAAAAACATCCCACCAGATCATTGCGGTTTATACCCAACCTGACCGTAAAGCCGGCCGTGGGCAAAAATTAACGCCATCCCCTGTGAAACAATTGGCACTTGAGCACGGTTTACCGGTGTATCAGCCTTTGAATTTTAAAGCATCGACAGAGGAAGGTCTGGCAGCTCGACAACAACTGGCTGACTTGGGTGCCGATGTAATGGTGGTTGCGGCCTATGGTCTGATCTTGCCACAAGCGGTATTAGATACGCCGAAATATGGCTGTTTAAATATCCACGGTTCATTACTGCCACGCTGGCGGGGGGCTGCACCAATCCAACGTGCCATTGCCACAGGTGATGCAGAAACAGGCATCACCATCATGCAAATGGCGGCGGGTCTGGATACCGGCGACATGATGTATAAAACTTACTGTCCAATTACCGCAGAAGATACCTCTGCCAGCTTGCACGATAAACTGGCCGATCAAGGTGCTGAAGCGATTTGTACCGTGCTTGAATCAGAACAAAGTTTGCAGGATTTCATTGAAAAACGTGAAGTACAAGATGAAGCCCTGACCGTCTATGCACACAAATTAGTGAAAGCAGAAGCCCGTATTGACTGGAGCCAGAATGCGGTACAAATCGACCGTAATATCCGTGCCTTCAATCCATGGCCTGTCGCCTTTATTCAACTGGATGAAAGCAATGCCTTACGTGTGTGGGGTTCAATGCTTTCTCAGCATCAAAAAGCTGATGCACAAAGCGGTGAGATCCTGACGATCGATAAACAAGGCGTACATGTGGCGTGTGGCGACAATACCGCGGTGTGCCTCACCAGTCTGCAATGGCCAGGTGCTAAAGCCCTAAATCCTGTACAAATTGCTCAAACCCAAAAATTACATATTGGACAAATTCTCCCATGAGCCAATCATCTACAAAAAATTTGAATCTGCGTGCACAAGTGGTCAAAACACTTTTGGCCGTTCAAAATGGGCAATCTTTGTCTTCTGTTCTGAATCAACATATCAATATCGTTTCTGAACGTGACCGTGGTTTATATCACGAACTGACTTTAGGCTGTTTACGTCAATGGTTTTCTTTAAAAGCCATTACCCTACCCTTGCTGACAAAACCATTAGACAATGAAGCGCTAGAAAGTTGTTTATATCTTGGTTTATATCAAATTTTATGTACGCGTATTCCGGTGCATGCGGCGATTTCAGAAACGGTAAATGCGGCTAAGCAACTCGGTTTTGAGCCAATGAGTGGTTTGGTCAATGCGATTCTGCGTCGTGTTTCACGTGAAACAACTGAATTTGAAACCGCGTTGAATCATACCCATGGTTTACCAAGCTGGTTATTTAAGCGACTTAAAAAAGATTGGCCTGAGCAAGCTGAGACGCTATGCCAAGCCTTAAAACAAGTCGCACCACTGACTCTACGCGTCAATCAACGCCAAGTCAGTCGTAATGAATACTTAGAGATTTTGGATGAAGAGCAGATTGATGCTCGTCCTTGCACACTTTCAGATGTGGGTATTGTTCTGGAGCAAACGGGCAATATTACCCATTTACCGGGTTTTGAAGAAGGTGGTTTTTCTGTTCAGGATGAACATGCCCAATTGTGCGCGACGCTGTTACCGAACTTAGATAACAAAGTTGTTGTCGACGCCTGTGCTGCACCCGGCGGTAAAACTGCACATATTCTTGAGCGCTTTAATCCTCAAAAATTGTTTGCGCTGGATCATGATGCCAAACGTTTATTACGTGTGTCTGAAAATCTGGAACGTCTTGACCTCGGTCAGAACAATGTTGAGATTGTGACCGCTGATGCGACCACGTGGCAGGCACCAGAACCCGTCGATTGTATCGTGCTGGATGCACCTTGTTCTGCAACAGGTGTGATTCGTCGTCACCCCGATATCCGTCTACTCAGACAGTCAACCGATATCGCGCAAACGGTGGCCTTACAGCAACAGATTTTGCAGCAGATGTGGCAACAACTCAAAGTGGGCGGTACCTTGCTGTATATCACCTGCTCGATTCTGAAAGCTGAAAATGAGCAACAAATGGCGGCTTTCTTTGCTGAACATGCCGATGCTGAAGAAATCAAAATTGATGCGGATTGGGGCATTGAACAGACCCATGGTCGTCAGTTGCTGCCTTCAGCGCAATCCGGCGATGGTTTCTATTATTGCCGAATTAAAAAACGAGCTTAATCAAAATAAAAAAGCAGGCTTGAGGCCTGCTTTTTTTTAAATCTGTTTTAAAGCGTGTGCTGATCTTTGACTTCTTCCAGAACATCATCAAGTTCTTCTGGATGTTTCATCAGGTGGAGGATGGATAATGCTAATCCTCCCCAAACAAACAGCATCGCAATAACCATCATAATAATTGCCGAAGTATTCATCTGTATTTCTCCTAGCGATCTTTTACTTTGCTGAGTATAAAAGCGACCACAGCACAGAAAATCACACTGCCCCAGCCAAATAAGCCTTGTAAGCTCATGCTATAACTATCGTAACCATTTTGCACCAGATTAAACACCGTCATGCTTAAGGTGGTTAACAAGATGAGAGAGGTAATTACGGTTAAAGTAAATGCCCAGCCTTTGCCCAGTTGAATGGTTGAAATGCGGTTAATATGATCACGCAGCTCCAGCAAGGCAGAACGCTTAAACCAGGTAATACAAAGTATCGAAACCAGTGCACCGCCGACAATACCAATGTTATTGATAAAGTGATCGACGATATCCACCAGTTTGATCGCATTCACGCTTGAGAACAGGATCACTGAAACCAGCGCACTACCGCCACCAATAATGGTCACAGCTTTGCTACGGCTCCATTTCAACTTGTCCTGCATTGCTGCAATCGGCACTTCCAGAATACTCACCATTGAAGAAATACCCGCAACGAAGAGTGATGAGAAGAACAGTAAGCCGAATAAGTCAGCACCTGCGCCTAAGCTTGAAATGATTTTCGGGAAAGCAATAAATGCCAGACCGATACCACCGCTTACGACATCTTGTACTTCTTTACCTGCCACATGGGCCATAAAGCCTAGTGCAGCAAAGATACCAATACCTGCCAGAATTTCAGTTGATGCATTGGCAAAGCCAACGATCAGGCCAGAACCAGTTAAGTTGGTTTTTGGTTTGAGATAAGATGCATAGGTCACCATGATCCCGAAACCAACAGACAGCGAGAAGAAGGTATGACCATAAGCTGCTAACCAGACTTTATAATCCATCATCGCAGCCCAGTTCGGAGTAAAGAATGCATTTAAGCCTTCAGCCGCACCTGGTAAACGTAATGCCTGAATCACAAGCACTGTAAATAATACGAATAATAGCGGCATGAAAATCTTATTGGATAATTCAACGCCTTTTTTAACGCCACCATACAGAATGATTAAAGTCAGTGCCCAGATACCCACGATTGGCCAGAACAGATGGCTTACAAAATTGAGATCAAATCCTGATTCTTTTGAGGTCTGCAAATAGGTATTGAAGAAGAAGCTTTCCGGGTCACTGCCCCATGCCTGCCCAATCGAGAAGTACACATAACTCCCCGCCCAGGTCAGTACGCTGGCATAATATAAACCGATGATAATACAGACACAGACTTGCCACCAGCCCAGCGTCTCTCCCCCTTTAAATAAGGCACGATAGGCCTTGGGTGGAGAGTTACGCGCACGGTGACCTGTGGCATAGTCTAAAAATAAAAGAGGTAAACCAGCGGTAATCAACGCCAGTAAATAAGGGATAAGGAACGCTCCGCCGCCATTTTCATAAGCAACATACGGGAACCGCCAGATATTACCTAAACCTACAGCTGAACCAACAGCTGCAATAATAAAACCAGATCGTGATGTCCAGTTTTCACGAGAATCTGCCATATAACACCTAAAATTGTCCTGCTGACCTTCCATGCTGCTTTCAGTTTTTTATTATCCAACAGACATGAAAATGCCATAAAAAATCTTGTTTTGTTTGGATGAACTTTCAACCTTGTGAGCTTCTTATTTTCAAGACCAAACAAACAAAAAACCAAACCATCTTCCTTAAAGATTGGGCATTGTTTTTCTGCTTTTAATAGCCGAACAATACCTGTTTTTATTTCTTTTTACTGTAAATTCTGCAAGAAAATATCAACTTTTCAGAACAACTGATTATTTTTCAACTGCCTGTAAATTTGACCTTGCAGTCAATCTATAAAAATCAAGTACATAAAACAGGCAAGCCAAATCCTCACCACACTTTTTCCTCCTCTATTGTTTAATTGCTAAAAGTCTTTGTTCCTGCATATCGCGGATGGCGGAATGGATGCCTTCACGGCCCAAACCTGAATCTTTGACTCCACCATAGGGCATATTGTCAACGCGGAATGTCGGGACATCATTAATGATGACACCACCTACCTGTAAGTGATCCCACGCATACAGCATATTATTCAGATTTTGCGTATAGACGCCTGCCTGCAAACCGAAACGGCTTTGATTAATGGTGGCAATGCCCTGCTCAAATTGCTTAAATTTTTCTAAAATGGCCACGGGACCAAACGCTTCATCCTTATAAATTTCTAGCTTGGCATCGACATTTTCCAATAACACCGGCTCAAACAAGACACCTTGTAAACTGCCACCGAGCAGCACTTTTGCGCCTTTTTTCTCAGCCTTATCAATCCATTTTTTTAGCCTTAATGCTTCTGCTTCCTTAATCATTGGACCAACCAATGTGGTACTTAAAGCAGGATCAGCGGCTTTAATTTTTTTCAGTTTGGCCACCAGTTTCTTTTTTAGCTCGGCATAAAGATCGGCATGCACTAAAATCCGTTGCACACTGATACAGACCTGCCCTGCCTGCCCATAAGCGGCACTGATCAGGCGATCAATCAAGGCATCATCAAGGGTTGTATCTGCATCAATCAGGACTGCGGCATTGCCACCGAGTTCCAGCGTCACTTTCTTGCGGCCTGCCCGCGCCTTCATATCCCAACCGACCTGATCCGAACCGGTAAAGCTGAGGAGTTTAAAGCGGTCATCGGTCACTAAAATATCCGCTGCCTCACGACTACAAGGCAAGATCGACCACGAACCTTTCGGCAAATCGGTTTCAGCCAATACGGCTGCAATCTTTAAGGCGCTGATTGGAGTAAAACTGGCCGGTTTCAATACAAAGGGACAACCCGCAGCAATTGCAGGTGCAATCTTATGTGCCACCAGATTGAGAGGGAAATTGAACGGACTAATTAATGAAACTGCACCAATCGGCACATGTTTGACCATGCCACGAAAATGCGCGGCAGCGGGTGTCAACGCTAAAGGAATTAATTGCCCATCATCAAGCTGTGTCACCGCATCTGCGGCCAGTTGAAAAGTATTAATTAAACGTTCTACTTCAGCACTTGCTGCACCCCGTGGCTTGCCACCTTCTGCAATCAGAATCTCGGTCAGCTCATCCCGCAGTTCATTAAAACGCTTTACACAATGCAGCAAGATTTTTTGTTTTTGAAATGGTTTTAAGGCGGCCATCTCAGTTTCTGCCTTCACCGAAGCCGCTATGGCTTTTTCAAGCACTTTGGCATCCGCCAATGCCACTCGTGCATAAACGGTATTGTTATACTTATCATGGACTTCTAGCCATTGTCCTGTTGTGACCGCTTTCCCAGCCACATAAAGCGGATAATCCACCACACTTTGTTTATCCGTCATTATTATTTATTCCTTTATAAAAATTTAAAATTAGACTACTGCATATTTACCCAGATCACTATATGATTCGCCCATTCATAGGTGAATTCACAACAATTCATTACTGTTTTCGATATTAATTAGGATAATGCAATGAAATTATTAAAAATATCAATGTTGGCTTTAGGAACGAGCATTTGTGGCCTGGCGCAAGCCGACGTTATTGGTGTTAAAGGCGACCTCAGCTACTGGAACTACAATGGCGAAGCCAATATGGCAGACCAAAGCAATGCACCAGATCAGGATCTTAAACGTAAAGGTTCCGCTCAAGTATCCGTTGCTGTTGAGCATCCAATTCCCCTGATTCCCAATGCAAAAATCCGTTATGTCAACTTAAATACCGAAACGGATCATAAAGTCGCAGGCCAACCCGTTTACGACCTCAACATCGATCATACCGATTTTATTTTATACTATGAAATTTTAGACACGATTGTAAATGCAGATGTCGGTTTAGGTGCAACTAACTTAAATGGCGATGTCAAAACTCTGAATATCAGCAAAACAGATATTGATAAAACTGTACCGGTGATCTATGGATCGGCGGGGGTAAAACTGCCTTTTACTGGTCTAAGTGCCAAAGCAGAACTCTTATATAGCAACTTTAATGATACTAAAATTACCGATGCGCAAGCAGAATTGCAATACAACTTTATCGACAATCTACTGGTTGATGTTGGTCTAAAAGCAGGCTACCGTATTCTGGATATCAAGTTAGATGATTATGAAAAGAATGATCTTAAATTTAACTTTAAAGGTCCTTATATTGGTCTAGATGTTCATTTCTAAGACCTAAAAAATATAAAAAAACGGAATTTCATGATTCCGTTTTTTATGGGAAATGACTTTTCCTCATTTATGTACGCCAAAACGTACACAGATCGCAGCCATTGGCGAATATGCTGAACTCAACTTTTCGCCTATTATATAAATCATAGAGAGACAGGAAGTCTCATTGAGAATAATAAAACACACAGGACGTGGTCGTTAATAGGATATCAACGACATAAGCGAAATATGAAGAAGCCCCGTCAGGATGATGGGGCTTCTTTTTATCTATCATTTTATCTGCGATCTAAAGACTTTTGAGATATGCGACTACATCGTGATGCTCTGCCATTTCTGCAAGCTGTAGCGCGGTATATTCGCTCTTATAAGCCACATTTGCACCTTTACTCACTAGCAACTTCACGACCGCTAGATGATCATTCTCAGCAGCAGCTTGTAAGGCACTATAGCCTTCATCATCGGTCTGGTTTGGGTCAGTGCCCTCTGCTAATAGTTGCTCGACTTGTTCCACATCACCTAAAGATGCCCAATACACCAGCTCAGGAAGATGCAGTTCTTCATCATCTTCAGGGAGTGGAGAGAAAGAGTTGAGTTTCATAATTTAATTATCCAATTTTTGAGATTCTAAAATTAATTTCTCAAGCTTCAACCTTGTAATACGTTGGTTATAACGATAAAAGTCATCTTGAGATTCTGCACCAGAAAGTTTGCTATCGGATTGATTAGCTAACCAATCTTGAAACTCCGTTATTTCATGAAATATGTGAATGATGCCACTATATCTGTTCTCGCTATTTTGATAATGCTCTAAGTCGGGATACCCATCAAAAAAGTGAGTATAAAAAATATTCTGCCCATCAAAGTAAAATCCAGTTCCACAATATTCCTTATGATAATTACTAATCTGAGTCTGCTTCATTAGATACTGTACGACTTTACTCGCTAAAGCTTCTCCAAATTTCAGATCACTATTCAATTTCTTCCACCAAATCAGATGTCATTTACATAATAATTTAAGCGAGATGTAGGCTAACTATATATCCTATTTATTTTTATTATTTTGCTGCTTTAGGCATTCGATCATTTCATCCAATACTTTCTGCCCCATCGTTGTTCGCACAACTTCATTTAAATCCCCTGCTAAAAAGCCAGACCATGTTGTACTCGTTGAACCAGAAGAATGCGCATATCGTCCACAAGCAGACCAGACGTTTTGGTCTGCTGTTATAAATGCCACATAAAGCTCTCCTTCAGGATTATCTAATATCCATTCACGAATAACTCGAGGTGCTTGATATTTTTTCTTAGGTTTTTCTAACCACTTCCATACTAAAAAACCTAAATAGATAATTCCAATAGCAGATAAAAGTTCATAGAGAATCATATCAGTCCTAATAGCATTTCTTATTTAGCATCTAATTAGGATAAAAATAGCACGACTCGTTAAATATTGGCTTCTATTTTACTTTTTCCACTGACGATAAAAAACACCCCCAACCGTTAGGTTGGGGGTGTTAGTATTTAAAAGCTGGCGATGACTTACTCTCACATGGCAAGTGCCACACTACCATCAGCGCTAAGAGGTTTCACTTCTGAGTTCGGGAAGGGATCAGGTGGTTCACTCTTGCTATTGTCGCCAG